>JBKKCR010000098.1:0-11599 GCA_046712825.1 Actinomycetota bacterium
CGAGGTCGCGTGCGCGGTTCCGGTCGAGGCCGAACTCGGCCGCCAGGCTGGAGACGAGCTGACGAAGAGATTCGAGCCGTCCCGGCGCGACCTCGAAGACATCATCAACGAACGGAGGCTCGGGCAGCGCGGCGTCGAACGGCTGGGCGATCGCCTCCAGGCCACGGTAGATCTGGCTCGCGGCTTTGTGTCCGCCGCCGTCGACGATCGGGTGGCTTCGAAGGGCCTCATCGATGACCGTGGCATCGAAGGCTTTGGTGTCGTAGGGGCAGAGGATCCAAGCCGGAGCGCCGTCGAATGCGAGGTTGATCAACGACTCATGGCGTTGCGCCTCGACGATCTCTTGCGGGGTTCGGCCGGCCCAGATCGGCTCGCCGATCCCCCGAACCGGTCGCCCGTTCGCCCGTTCGTTCACGAAGTCTCGCCAGACGGGGATGATGCGGGCGGGGTTGCGACCGATCTCCTCCATGTCGGCGAACTGGACCTCTTGTGCGTCGGTACCGAGGGCGTCGCGGAGGAGCTCGATCTTCGGGGGGATCACGACGACGAGGACAGGTTCGACGGCATCGAGGCCGGCACGAATGAACGTCGTCATCGCCTCGACGAACTCATCTTGGCCGGCGTACAGATGAGCCTCGTGGCAAAACGCGCCGGTAGATCCTCTATTCGAGGATGCCGTGGTCGTCATAGCTCCCCGGAAAGTCGAAGTCTAGGACCATGTTCCCCCGAGGATCGGATCGGAAACGGGCGCCCGAAGGCGGGGTTGGGGTCCGATGCTTGCTCCGCTGAGGGTCAATGGCCGTGCTCGGAGGCGGCCGTCGCCCGGTCGGCGATCCAGTGGTCGATCTGCTCCCACCACCCGAAGAGCCACTCGATGAGCTGATCCCGATCGCGAGGAACCTCCTCGGGCGGGATGCGCCAGTACCGGGCGTGGATGGGGTGCGGGAAGGGGATGCGGCTCCAGAGCTGTTTGAAGGATCCGACGTCTTCGAGTACCGAGTGCGCCACGAAGACGATATCGGCCTCCTTCGCGCTATCGATGGCTGCCATGACTCCGTTGTGTCGTGGCGGCAACACGTAGGTCATCTTCTCGGCTCGTTCCGCCGAGCGAAGGTGACCCTTTCCGCGGAGGTAGTCGATCGCGCGAAGCCGGACACGCGGCGTGAAGTCCTTGCCCTCCGGGAAGAGCACGAAGGCATCTTCACCCCCGAGCCCTGAGGCGAGGCTCCCGATCGCTTTCGTGTAGAGCTCACGTCTCGTCGGGTCGTGTTTGATGAATCGGTTGGGAACGCGGTTGAGCATCACGTCGTACAAGGGCTCCCATTGGAGCTTCGCCAACATCACGATCCTAGGCCGGCGTTTGTACCCGACGAGGATCGTGCCGATGAGCAGCAGTGAGTTGCCCGGGCCTGCGTGACGACAGAAGACGAGGATAGGGCCCGGCCTCGGTACGGGACGGTCCTCTATGAGGATGCGCATGCGGAATAGCTTCCGCACGGCGCGATCCATGGTCCGCAACCACCAGCGCATGAACCAGTAGTGCGCCGCTTGCATACGCGGAGTCCGGAGCCACAGCCCGAAGCCGCTCACGATCCAGAGGCCGAACATCGCGAGGAGACCGGCCACCTCGAGTGCGACGTAGGCGACGATGAACGCCGCAAGACGCAGCGTGCGCCAGTTGCCGGGGAGGAACGCATCCGCGACGGCCGCCGTCAGAAGCAGGAGCGGGGACACGACGAGGAGCGCGAGACAAAGTGCGAAACCGAGCGGCGCGAGAACGAGGCGCCGAACGATGCGTGGCGGTAGTCGATCCACCCGGCCCTCCCGTTCCTCTGGGCCGGACGATACCCCTGCTCACGTCCTCGAGCGAGGAGTCGAGGCTCCGTCCAGGTAGTCCACCGTAGCGCGGTACGCCCGATCGATGCGGCGGGCCACGGCTCGGAAGTCCCGGTAGTTCAGCTGGGTGAGCTTGGGGGACTTGGGCTCGCCGGTAGGGAGAACGTGGGCCCTCACACCGGGAGGGAGGGCTGCGAGATCACGTGCGAACCGATGGCGTCGAGCGATCTCGAACGCGACGAGGCCGACCTGGAGTGGAGTCTTCGGTGGGGTCAACGGGCTCTCGACCCGGCCAACCTGAAGAACGTAGATCTCGGTCGCGCCAAGCTCGACGGCCCGCGAGATCGGGATGCTGTTGACGATCCCGCCGTCGACGAAGTGCTCGCCGTGGATCATGACCGGTGGGAGGACCGCCGGCACGGCCGCCGATGCCAAGATCGCGTCGACGAGCGGCCCCTCGGAGAACCAATGCTCGGCGGCGCGCTCGATCGATGCGGCAACACACTGGAACGGCACGGTGAGATCTTCGAACCGGCTCGCCGGGAGGAGCTTCTCGAGAAGCTCGCGCAGGGCCTGGTTCGAATGCATGTGGGTGCGGCTGCGCACGAGGTTCGCGGCGCCGGCGAAGATCGAGCCTCCGAAGATGCGGTCGTCGTCCAGACCGAGCCATATCTCGCGCAGACGGGCGACCGTCTCGAGCGTGGGTGCGAACGCTACCGCCGCGCCGTTGAGCGCACCAACGGAGGTTCCAACGATGAGTTCGGGCTGGATGCCCCGCTCGATGAGCGCCCGGAGCATCCCGACCTCGGCCGCGCCGTTGTGCCCTCCCCCGCCTAGGACGAAGGCCACCTGAGGAGAACGGGGAGATCGAGATCGGGCAGGCATCGTCGGGACATCATAGGGGTCGGCTCGGCGGTGCCCAGACTCGATGATCCAGCCTATCTATGATGTCTACATGGACCCGCTGGAAGAACTCGGGGCGTCGCTTGAGGATCGGGTCGCCGCACTTCCGGAGCGGAAACGCAAGATGATGCGCCTCCGGCTCGGGCTCGCCGATGGCCGCCAATGGGAACTCCGTGAGATCGCGCGCGAGTTCGACACGGATCGAGATGAGGTGCGAGCCGTCGAGGCGGAGTTCTTCGGCGATTAGGCTGCGCGTTCCGGGAGCAGCAGGGACAGATCGCCGAACTCGTGCCAGAGATACCGACGCTCGAGCGCGGCGTCGTAGGCTCGTTGCACCATCCTCGGGCCGGCGACCGCCTCGAGCAAGAGGAGATGGCTTGCGTCCGGCGTGTGCATCCCAGTCACGAGGCCGTCCACGACCCGCGCAGGGTGGTCCGGGCTGAGAACGAGATCGGTCCATCCGCGCGCCGGGGCGATGGAACCGTCTGGCATCGCTGCCGATTCGAGCGCCCGAACGACCGTCGTGCCGACCGCGATAACCCGCCCTCCGGATCTGTGCGTCCAATCGACGAGGTTCGCGGTCGCCGGCGGCACGCGGAACCGCTCCGCGATCGGGGGTTCGCCGAACTCCTGCGACGAGACGCCGGTGTGGAGGACGATCGGCGCGATCGCGATCCCGGACGCGACGAGGCGGGTCACAAGCTCGGGCGTGAACGGGCGGGCGGCGCTCGGCATCTCTGCGCTTCCCGGTTCGTTCGCGAAGATGGTCTGATAGAAGGCGGCCGGCCAGCGCTCGGAGACGTATCCATAGGCGATCGGACGGCCCTCCCCGGCGAGAAGCCCGGTGATCGACCCGCCGTGGATCCTCGCGCGCCAGAGCCGCGTGCCGCGGTGCGGGATCACGTTCGCATCCTGCAGGGGATACGGAGTGAGAAGGGTCAAGGTGGTTCCGCGCGGCAGCGCGACGGTCTCTCCCGCGGCCGCGTTCAGCAAGGGCTTCGCCGCACGCGGGGCGGTGCGTAGCTCGACGACCCACGTTCCGTCCTCGAGCGGGGACGCGAAGTGGACGACGACCGCCACGCCGGTCGCTCGAAGGCCGTCGAGGGCCGCGTTGAGTGTGCCGGATGTATTGACGACGAGCAGGTCCCCGGCGGTCAGGAAACTACCTATGTCACGGAATCGAGCGTGCTCGATGAGTTGGGGATCGACGACGAGGAGACGAACCTCGTCGCGGGCCAGGCCCCGGGCTTCCGCCGGCGCCGCGGCCGCCAGCTCCTCCGGCAGCTCGAAGCGCGTCAGTGGCGCGGCACTCATGTGGCCACCGGCGTCGAGAGGATGTCCGACGCTCGGTACCGTCCGCTTGGCGGCCGGGCCCCGATGAGTTGAAGGAGCGCGGGGACGACCGTGGCCGGCTCGGGGCGATCCGAGATGTCCTCGCCCGGGAAGGCCTGCTGATGCATCTCTGTACGCATGTCACCCGGGTCGAACGCGTACACCGCGAGGTCGGGATGTTCGGCACCGAGCACAGCCGTCATCTGGTCGAGCGCGGCTTTCGCCGAGCCGTAGACGCCCCATCCTGGGTAGGGCTCGACCGCCGCATCCGAACTGACGTTGACGACCACTCCGTTCGACGCGGCGAGCAGAGGCAGCGCCGGTTGGGTCAGCGCGAGCGGCGCGAAAACGTCCACGTCGTATACGCGAGAGAGCTCGCTCAGGGGAAAGCGCTCGAGGGATGGTTGTGGGCTGGGCCCTAGGTAGCTCGCGTTGTTGACGAGCAGGTCGAGACGCCCGAGCAGGCCGGCTGCCGTGACCAGTGCCGTGCGATGCGCAGGATCGGTAACGTCCCCCGCGAGCGCGACGACGTCGGTGTGCATGCTGAGCGCGCGCCGCGCGTCCTCGAGAGCGTCCGCGCCTCTCGCGTCGATGACGAGCGTCCATCCTCGGTCGGCGAGTGCGCCGGCGAGGGCGAATCCCAGGCCTGCGGACGCCCCGGTGATGAGTGCGACGGTCATGCGTCCTCCTCGTCGATGGGTTGTGGTCTGATTGTGCAAGTTGAAGTGAACTTCAAGTCAAGTAGACTGGGTCCGTGAATTCTTCGGACTTGCTGACCGTCGGTGAGGTGGCGGATCGGAGCGGATTCGCCCCGTCGGCCCTGCGCTATTACGAGAAGGAAGGGCTCCTGCGAGCCCAACGCACGGAAGGGCATCAACGTCGGTATGAACGAGGGGTCCTCCGACGGCTGGCGTTCATCCGTGCCGCCCGCAACATCGGGCTGGGCATCGAGGAGATCCGGTCCGAGCTCTCGAGACTTCCGAAGTCGAGAACTCCTACGGTTGCCGACTGGAACAAGATCTCGCGCGGCTGGCGCCGGCGGCTCGACGGTCAGATCGAGGCGCTCGTCGCGCTGCGAGACGGGCTCGACTCATGCATCGGGTGTGGGTGTTTGTCGCTTGTTCGTTGTCGGTTCTCGAATCCGCAAGACGTCGCCGCCGAGGGCGGGCCGGGAGCCGTCTATCTACCCGCCGGTCTGCGGGAGCCCGTCGACGCTCGCTGACCCTCGAACCTGGAAGCCGTTGCAGGGCGAGCTCTCGATTGGGTAGATACCTCCCGGCTCGATCTGATCGATCCAAGGGAGGCTGGGATGTCCGAGTTCCTGACCGACGTCGAGACCCTGCGCAAGCGCGCTCGGGAGCACCTGGAGCTTGGCCCCATCACGGACGCCTATGGTGCAGATCGCGAGCGGGTGATCGCGGTACTCAACGAGGTTCTTGCGACCGAGATCGTGTGCGTTCTCCGCTACAAACGCCATTACTACACGGCCCAGGGCATCAACGCGGCTCCGGTGGCTGCAGAGTTCCTCCAGCACGCCACCGAGGAGCAGCAGCACGCCGACATGGTCGCCGAGCGGATCGTGCAGCTGAACGGTTCTCCGGACTTCTCACCGGAAGGGCTGGCGACTCGATCGCACTCCGAGTACGACGCTTCGACCGAACTGCTGGCGATGGTGCGCGAAGACCTCGTCGCCGAACGAGTCGCGATCGCCTCGTACCAAGAGATCGTCCGCTGGCTCGGAAACGACGACCCCACGACGCGGAGGATCATCGAGACGATCCTCGCCGTCGAGGAGGAGCACGCAGACGACCTGCTCAGCATCCTCCAAGATATGGGCTGACCCCCCGGGCCGGGGCATACCGTTCGGATCCAGGACGTTGAGGAAGGCATGGAACTAGGCGTCTACACCTTTGCGCAGCTCGAGCCCAACCCGTCCGACGACGAGGCGATCAGCCCCGCCCAACGGATGCGGGATCTGATGGAGGAGATCGAGCTTTCCGATCAGGTCGGACTGGATGTGTTCGCCGTCGGCGAGCACCACCGTCCGGACTTCATCGTCTCCGCTCCCGCGGTCGTGCTCGGCGCCGCCGCGGTGCGGACCGAGAAGATCAGGCTGTCGAGCGCCGTCACGGTGCTGAGCTCCGACGACCCGGTTCGCGTCTTCCAGGACTTCGCCACGGTGGACCTGCTGTCGGGAGGCCGAGCCGAGATCATGGTCGGCCGCGGCTCGTTCATCGAGTCGTTCCCGTTGTTCGGCTACGACCTGGAGGACTACGACGAGCTCTTCGCCGAGAAGCTCGAGTTGCTGGTGCAGCTTCAGAAGTCCGAACGGATCCGGTGGTCCGGTAGGTTCCGGTCCGCGATCAACGACCTAGGCGTCTACCCGCGGCCCGTCCAGGAGCAGATCCCGATCTGGGTGGCGGTGGGGGGCAACCCGGAGTCGGCCGTCCGAGCCGGGCGGCTCGGGCTGCCGATGGCGATCGCGATCATCGGCGGGATGCCGGAGCGCTTCAAGTACTTCGCCGACCTTCACCGCGAGACCGCGCGGGAGGACGGGCACGAGCAACCGGCGTTGAGCATCAACTCGCACGGCTACATCGCCGACGCGTCGCAGCAAGCTCTCGACGATTCCTTCCCTTCGGTCTCGAAGGTGATGAACCGCATCGGCCGCGAGCGTGGATGGTCGCCCATGACGCGTCCGCAGTACGACGCAGCGGCGACGATCCGAGGCGCGAACTTCGTGGGGAGCCCGCAACAGGTGATCGACAAGATCCTCTTCCAGCACGAGATCTTCAACCACGACCGATTCCTCATCCAGTTCAGCGTCGGGACGATGCCGCACGAGAAGATCATGCGGTCCATCGAGCTGTTCGGGACCGAGGTCGCCCCCGTCGTCCGCGAAGAAGTCGGCCGCCGCACGGCCGCCGCCGCGACGGTATAACCGCCGCTCTGGGTTGACCGCGCTACCCTCACTTCATGATCACGATCGCCGAGCTCCGCCGTGAATTCGGGAGCCGGCGCCTTTTCGAGGGCGCCGACCTTCGCGTCGGCGCTCGTGATCGCATCGCGATCGTCGGGCCGAACGGCTCCGGAAAGACCACGCTTTTCGAGATGATCGCCGGGTTACAGGAGCCCGACGCCGGTCGTATCGACATCGTCAAGGGCGCCGTGATCGGGTATCTGGCTCAGGAGACCGATGCGCTCCGCGGCCGGAGCGTTCTGGAGGAGGTCGTCGCGGCGGGCGCGGCCATGGATCATGCCGGTCACCGCCTGGCCGTGCTCGAAGCGGAGCTGGAGGACACGCTCGACGGAGACGAAAGACGACGTTTGCTCGACGAGTACGCCCGTTTGCACGAGCGGTTCGATTCTCTCGGTGGCTGGTCGCTCGAGACCCAGGCCAAGCAGATCCTCGCCGGGCTCGGATTCAGCGATGAGGACGCCGCGCGCCCGACGGACACGCTTTCGGGAGGATGGCTCATGCGCGTCGCGCTGGCGAAGCTGCTTCTTGCCTCCCCGGATGCGTTGATGCTCGACGAGCCCACGAACCATCTCGACCTTTCTTCCGTGGTATGGCTCGAGCAGTTCCTACGAGCGTACGAAGGCGCCGTGATGCTGGTCAGCCACGACCGCGACTTCATGAACGGCATCGTGACCCGCGTTGCCGAGATCGAGCGCGGCAAGCTCGTTTCCTACACCGGTGACTACGGGTCCTTCGTGGAACAGCGCGAGTTGCGCGCTCGTCAGGCGGAAGCGGCGGCGAAAGGCATCGCGCGCAAGCGCGCGCATACCGAGGTGTTCATCAATCGCTTCAGGTACAAGAACACCAAAGCGCGACAGGTGCAGAGCCGCATCAAGATGCTCGATAAGATGGAGGCCGCGCCCGACGCGCCCGCGACGACGCGCGCGATGAAGATCGGCTTCCCGCCGGCGCCGCGCTCCGGCCGCGTCACGGTCGAGTTGCAGGATGTGGCGTTCAGTTACGGCGACCATCCCGTGTACCGGGGGCTGAACCTCGAGATCGAACGCGGCCAGAAAGTGGCTCTGGTGGGGCCGAACGGCGCAGGCAAGACGACGTTGCTCAAGATCCTCGCGGGCGCCTTGATCCCCACCGGCGGGGAGCGAACGTTGGGACACAACGTGTCCGTCGGCTACTTCGCGCAACATCAACTCGAGGCGTTGGATCCGTCGCTCCGGGTCATCGAAGAGCTGGAGCGCGCCATGCCGCCGAACGCGAACGTCAGGCCCCGCGATCTGCTGGGGCGGTTCCTGTTCAGTGGCGACGACGCGGACAAGCGCGTGCGGGTTCTGTCCGGCGGCGAGCGGTCGCGTCTCGCGCTGGCAAAGATGCTCGTGTCGCCGGTGAACCTCCTCTGTCTGGACGAACCCACCAACCATCTCGACATCACGAGCCGCGATGTTCTCGAGGACGCGCTCGCCGAGTACGAGGGAGCGATGGTGTTGATCACGCACGACCGACACTTGATCCGGTCGATCGCCGACCGGATCGTGGAGGTGACGGCCGGGCAGACGCGTTCGTTCGCGGGCGATTACGAGTACTACCTCGAGCGCACGGCTGCAGAAGTAGCGCTCCCGGAACGGATCTCCACGCCGCGGACGAACACCAAACGCGAGGAAGCCGAGGCGCGGCAGGCTCGGTCGCGCCTGAAATCGGCGGTCCGCAAGATCGAGCAGGAGATCGAGGCGACGCACAGCGAGATGGAGAGGCTGGGCGCCATGCTGGCCGATCCGGACTTCTATACCTCCGGTGAGAGCGTCGGAGATGCCGTGCGCGATTACGAGCGGCTACAGGAACGGGTTGGCGAGCTCGAGGCGGAGTGGGAGAAGCTCACCACCGAGATGGCCTAGCGCAACCTGTCCGGCCGCGACGATTCGGCGAAGAGATCGAAACGCCAGTCGTTGCACTGGCTGAAGCTGCCCGGCGGGTGCTCGAAGCGGACCTCTTTCACGAACATGAAACCCAGCGTTCGGCAGATCCCGTTCGAAGCCGGGTTCGCGACCGAAGGAAAAGCATGCACGAACCGGTGCTTTCCCTCCGCCCGCGCTACGGCGAGGGTCTGAGCGGTGGCCGAGCTGCCGATCCCCAGCCCCTGGAAGGCAATCAGCACGGACCATCCGATCTCGTAGATGGGCTCGTCTCGCCAGGTGCGCTGCCAGTATCCGACCCAGCCGACACCTTCACCCGTTGCGGAGTGAACGATCTTGAACTGCCGCCCCGTACCCGGCTCGGGCGTTCGCTCGTAACGCGCTTGGCGTTCCGTGAGCTTCTCTGGAGTCTCCGGTCCGCCGATGTGCTGCGTCATCGCGGGGTCGCCGAGAAGCTTCTCTAGGAGTGGAAGGTCGCCTTGGCCCCAGGGATCGATGTGCACTTCGTTCTCTATATCGCGCACGGGCCGCATGATACGACGCTCTCTTCCTATCGTCATGAGTAAGATTCCCGGTTCGTATGGGATCCGTCTCCTGCCAAATCTCGGTCTCTCTCGACGGCTTCGTCGCCGGGCCCAACCAGAGCGTGAAGAACCCGCTCGGTGAGGGTGGGGAGCGCCTTCACGAGTGGATGTTCGCCACCGAGAGTTGGAATCGTCTACAGGGATCGGAGGGCGGCGAGCGATCGGCCGACTCAACGGTCGTCGAGGAGGTCATGCAAGGCGTCGGCGCTTACATCATGGGCCGCAAGATGTTCGGCGGGGGTGACGGGGCGTGGGACGAGACGTGGAAGGGCTGGTGGGGCGAAGAGCCGCCCTACCATGCTCCCGTCTTCGTGTTGACCCATCACGAGCGCGAGCCGCTGCCGATGCAGGGCGGCACGACGTTCACGTTCGTCACCGACGGCATCGAGTCCGCGCTCACACAAGCCCGAGTGGTGGCCGGCGACAAGGACGTCGCGATCGCCGGGGGCGCGAGCGCCGTGAACCAATTCCTCGGGGCGGGGCTGCTCGACGAGCTCTATCTCCACATCGCCCCGGTCGTCCTCGGTGCGGGGGAGCGGCTGCTCGTGAACGTCGGCGACCCGACGCTTGAACCGATCAAAGTGGTCGCCTCGCCGGCGGTCACGCATGTCAAGTACCGCGTCGTGCGCTAGGAACGTTTCAATGGCCGAGATGACCTGATGGACCTCAATGAGCGGCTCCTTGCGACGAAGCTGGAGGAGCTCGGCCGCCTCCTGCCCGACTCGGGTGAGCTCCGAGGCCTGCTCGAGTCGTTCCTGCGAACGGCCAGCGATGCTGAAGTGGTGCGCATCAACCCCGTCGCGTTCGCTCGGGATCACGACTGCGACGAAGCGGCTCTCATCGACCTCTTCCTTCACGGGCGCAAGATAGGTCTCCTCCGGATGGAGTGGCAGTACGTGTGTCCGGGCTGCGGCGACATCGTTGAGAGCTTCCAGTCACTCAGCTCGGCCACGGCCCACTTCTTCTGCCAGATCTGCAGTGCCGACCGCGATGCAGATCTGAGTGATTCGATCCAGATCTCTTTCAGCGTCTCGAAAGAGATCAAAAGATCGCGGTTCCACGATCCGTCGTCGTTAAGCCCAGAGGAGTACTTCTTCGCCTACCGGTTCGCAGAGAACGGCGTAATGGAAGACGGCACGCCTTTACGCGAACATCTTCGTCGTCGGATGGCGATCTGTGCCTTCATCGAGGCGGGCGAAACCCTCTCGTTCGACGTTGATACCCACCCCGGGTTCCTCTGGTTCACGAACGGCCCGGCGCTGATGCTCCTCGACGAGCGGTCGGAGGAAACTAGGCGATTCGCATTCGAGTACACGGGGACGCGATCCGCCGGCTACCGGGCCGACATCGCGGCCGGCCCTGTGCACGTCGACTTCACCAACGCGACCGACGAGCGATATGCGCTCTACGTCGCGAACTTCGTGGGAGAGCCCGAGTGGGAGATGACTCCGTTCCTGTCCGGCGCGCGGCTTCTCACGAACCAGACGTTCCTTGATCTGTTCGAGGCGGAGACGATCGTCGCGGCCGAGGGTCTCGCGGTGAGGCGACTCGCTCTCGTCTTCACCGATATCCAGGGCTCGACGGCGCTTTACGACCGCATCGGCGACATGAAGGCGTTCGACCTCGTTCGTCTGCACTTCGGCTACCTGCGCGACGCCATTTCCGGCAACTCTGGAGCGCTCGTGAAGACGATCGGCGATGCCGTCATGGCGAGCTTCCACGACCCGCTCGACGCGCTGCGAGCCGCACTCGACATGCACGCGCAGATCGCCCGCTTCAACGCGGAGGCCGGCACCGATCTGGTCGCCTTGAAGGTTGGCGTCCATGTGGGGACGTGTCTCGCGGTTACGCTAAACGGCCGACTGGACTACTTCGGCCAGGCGGTGAATATCGCCGCCCGCGTACAGGCGCTGTCGGACGCCAACGAGATCTACCTCACCGATGAGATGCTGTCGGTCCCGGGAACCGAGGAGCTTCTGGCCGCCTTCGAGATCGAGGCGCGATCGGTGGAGCTGAAGGGCGTCAAGGGAGCCGTGCGGGTTCATCGCGTGCATCCGAGG
>JBKKCR010000099.1:0-6327 GCA_046712825.1 Actinomycetota bacterium
AGATGGCCTCGCTGGATCTGCTGCCAGGCGCGAAGACGCTGACCGCGGCGGTCTCCTCGCCGACCAACGACGCGGCGTCTGCGGTTCTCATCGCGAACGAGGCGGCGGTCAAGCGGAACGGCTGGACGCCGCGCGCGCGCGTCCACTTCCTCGGTGTGCGCGGCGCCGATCCCATCTACATGCTCACCGCGCCGATCAACGCGACCGCCCACGCGCTCGAGAAGACCGGCCTTTCGCTCGACGACATCGACCTGGTCGAGATCAACGAGGCGTTCGCGCCGGTCGTGCTCGCGTGGCAGAAGGAGACGGGCGCGGACCTGGCAAAGGTGAACGTGAACGGCGGCGCGATCGCGCTGGGTCACCCGATCGGCGCGACCGGGACGCGCCTGATGACGACGCTGCTGCATGAGCTCGAGCGGTCGGGCGGCCGGTACGGGCTGCAGACGATGTGCGAGGGCGGCGGCCAGGCGAACGCGACGATCATCGAGCGTCTCTAGCTCGATGCCGGCGGTTCCCGCACGCGTCTCGTTCGTCACGATCGGCGCGCACGATCTGGCCGGGCTGCGCGCCTTCTACGCGGGGCTCGGCTGGCGTGAGGCGATCTCGACGGACGGGTTCGCGGCGCTCGAGACCGGCGGGGCGATCCTCGGGCTCTTCCCGATCGAGGAGCTGATCGCGGACACGAAGCTCGACGTCTCGACGGAGCGGCCGGCGTTCCGCGGCGTCACGCTGGCGATCAACGTCGAGTCGGCCGAGCGCGTGGACGAGACACTCGACAACGCGCGGGACGCCGGCGCGACCATCCTGAAGGAGGGCACGACCGCCGAATGGGGCGGCCGGTCGGGTTACTTCGCCGACCCGGAAGGCAACATCTGGGAGGTCGCGTGGATGCCGGGCTCATGGTTCGACCCCGGCGGCGGCCTCGTTCTGCCGGAACCGTCTGACGTGTCTGACACGTCTGACACCTCTGAGCGCGGTGCCTAGGCCCGCCGAGGTCAGGCGCGGTCGGCGGCCTTCAGCAGCTCGTCGAGCGACTCGTGCAGACCGTCGGTGATCCGATGAACGTCCGGCAGCAGCGACGTGCACGAGATCGCCGCGAAGTTCATCTGGTCGATGTAGCTCCATACGGTGACGTTCAAGCCGATGCCCTCGAGGATCGGGCCGACCGAGTACAGCGCGGCCAGCTTGGCGCCGGCGATGTAGAGCGGCGTGCGCGGCCCCGGCACGTTCGACACAACGAGGTTGATCGGCGGGCGATGCTTCGCGGCCAGACCACGCCGCGAGTAGGTTCGCATCACCCAGTTGAACGGCCTAGGCGGCGCGTACTCGAGCCAGCTCGCCATGGTGTCGGCGCCCAGGATGTTCTGAACGATCTTCGCTTCCTTGGTGATCTCGTGGATCGCGCGCAGGCGTTCGACGGGGTCGGCGATGTCCGTGCACAGGGACGTGAACATGTTCGAGACTTTGTTGCCGCCGAGCCGCTGCACATCGTCGGGCTTGTCGGTCGCGACGGGCACGCCGGCGATCAACGGCTTGTCGAGCCCCTCGCCGCGCTCCGCCAGGTAGCGCCGGACGGCGCTGCCGACCACGTCGAGCACCACGTCGTTCAGCGTTACGTCGAACGCCGTCTTGACCCGCTTGAAGTCGTCGAGAGCGAGCGAGGTCGTCGCGAACGCCCGGCTCGCGGTCAGCGGCCCGTTGAACGACGTGCGAGGCGCGTCGCGGATCGGGCGCGGCGGCCTGAGGGTCGTCCGCTCGCGATGGCGCGCCAACTCCTTCGCGCCGGCGCGGGTGCGACGGTACAGCGCCGGGATGAGCCGCACCGACGCGCGGCGATCGGCGCGCCCGGCCTTGGCGAGCGCCCGCGCGTCGGGGATAGGCTCGCCGTGCCACTCTTCGGCCGGGGGTTCGGGGTCGGCCGGCTCCGGATCGACGCTCAGCACGTTCGCCAGCAACGCCGCAGCGGCGACCCCGTCGGCGGCCGCGTGGTGGATCTTTGCCACGAACGCGACGTGACCGTCCTGCAGACCCTCGAGCGCCCACAGCTCCCAGAGAGGACGGTCCCGGCTGAGCTGAGTGCTCGCGATCTCCCCGATCACGGCGTCCATCTCTCGCGGACCTCCCGGCGCGGGAACCGTCGTCCGCTTCAGGTGAGCGTCGAGCGAGAAGTCTGGATCCTCGATCCACACCGGGTGGTGGATCCCCCTCGGCAGATCCACGATCCGGCGACGGAACGGTGGGAGCAGGTGGAGGCGTTTGGCGAGCTCCTCGCGGAAGCGCTCGAACGAGTAACCGCCGGGGACGTTCACGGGGTCGATGACGCCGATCTTGAGCGTGTGCATGTGGAGCGTGGGCGTTTCCATGTAGAGGAAGCCCGCGTCGAGACCCGTCATCCGCTCCACGACGGCCAGTGTCCCACAGGGCGCGGCGCCGGGGAAAGGGTGGAGCTGCGCTGAGCCTCGCCGATCTGCTCGCGCGCGCACGGCAGGACGTGGATCAAGGCTTGGTTCCGTCGTGCCAGCTCGCGCTGGCGCGCGAGGGTGAGATCGTGGCGTTCGAAACCTTCGGTGAGGCGACGCCGGACAGCCGCTACACCATCTTCTCGGTCACCAAAGCACTCGTCGCGGCGGCGGTGTGGCTGCTCGTCGGCGACGGGAAGCTGGGCTACGAGGACCGGGTCACCGATCTGATCCCCGAGTTCGACACGAACGGAAAACGTCCGGTCACCGTCGATCACCTCCTGCTCCACACGGCCGGGTTCCCTCAGGCCCCGATGCGACCCGAGGAAGGGTCGGTGCGCGAAGGTCGGGTCGCACGGTTCGCGACCTGGCGGCTCGACTGGGAGCCGGGGACGAGAACCGAGTACCACCCCACGGCCGTGCACTGGGTGCTCGCCGAGCTGATCGAACGCGTCTCGGGTCAAGACTTCCGCACGTTCGTGACCGCGGCGGCCGGCGGTGCGCTCACGCTGGGATCCGGCGAGGCGCTGGACGTGGAGATCGTCGGTGATCCGGCGGACATCGGGACCGTGGAGCGCGGCGAGGGCGACACGCTCGTGATCCCCGAGATCCGCGGCGATCTGTTGCTTCGCTACAACGAGCCGGAGGTTCGGGCGGCCGGGGTCCCGGGAGCCGGCGCGACGGGGACCGCCGCGGATGTCGCTTTGTTCTTCCAAACGTTGCTCCACAACCCGGGTGAGAAGTGGAACCCAGAGGTACTCGCCGACGGCACGAGCGTCGTTCGCAACGCGCTGCCCGACCCCTATACCCGGGTCGCGGCGAACCGGACCCGTGGGGTCGTGCTCGCCGGCGACGACGGGTTCGAGTCGCTGCGCGGGTTCGGGCCCGGCGTGTCGCCACGAGCGTTCGCGAGCCCGGGGCTCGGCGGGCAGGTTGCGTGGGCAGACCCGGAGTCTGGGCTGAGCTTCGCTTACCTCACGAACGGGCTCGACGCCGACCTCGTCCGTGCGTTCCGCCGCTCGATCTCGCTGTCGAAGCTCGCCGCTGACGTTACGTGAGCGTCTTCATGTAGAAGAGCAGGCTTCCCGCGGCTTCGCTCGAAGGCTGAGCGAACCCGGCGAGCTCGTAGAGACGCTTCGCTCGGGCGTTGTCGTCGCCGACCTCCAGCGTGATCCTGCCGCACCCGAGCGCGCGCGCTTTCTGCTCGACGGCCTCGAGCAGCTTCGCGCCGACGCGCATCCCACGATGCTTCGGCAGCACGGCCAGGTCGTGGACGTTTAGAAGCGGCCGTGCGTCGAACGTCGAGTACCCGAGGAAGCACGTCGCGATCCCGACCGCTTGCTCCCCGGCGTAGGCGAGCAGGATCACCGTGGTCGGGTGTGCGCGCAAGCCGTCGATCAGGCGGCCGAGCTTCTCCGATGAGACCGAATGCCCACCACCCATGGGATCGAGCGCGTACGCGTCGGTGAGGGCGAGAACGTCGCGTTGATGGTCGGCGTTGTCGAGGTCGGCCTCGACGATCTCGACACGCTGGCCCATCTAGACGGCGGTTTCCTCGCGAACGGTCGCGCGCTCGATGACCTCGACGACGTCGCCCGGCGCCGCTTCGCCGGCCGTCAGCACCCGCAGGTATAGGCCGCGGAAGTTGCGCGCGCGTCCCTCGGGCGTGGCTACGAAGCGAAGCGCTTCGACGCCGAAGCGCCCGGAGAATTTCTTGCAGCCCGTATGCGACTTGGGCGTGACCTCGAGCAGCGCCTCGCCGATCTGCACCCGGCTGCCGGGGGGAAGGTTGGCGCCCGACACATCGAGATCCAGGAACAGGTTGTCGCCGAACAGCGTCAGCGGCTGCCCGTTCGCGATCAGCTCGGCGATGGTCGTCTGCATCACGGTGATCTGGCTATCGACGGTGACTCCCGGCTTGCGGTTCCAAAATTCGCCCGGGATGCCTTCCTCCGGGGTGAGCAGCACACGGTCCGGCGTCTCGCGCAACCCAGGATCCGGCCTGCGCACGATCAACGTGACCCTGCCGCGGTCGGAGGGAAGGGCCGGAAGCACCGAACTCTCGCGCTCGAGGTCGGCCAGCGTGCGGAAGAGCGCGGGTTCTCCGGTGGAGACGGGATGTGTGCCCAGATCAGCCTTCATGACACTCGAACGCTACAAGGTCTGGGGTCGTCCGGTCCGGATTTTCGCCCGCGTTTTAGGGCTCGATCGCCGGTTCATTCATCTCGACGTCGTCGTAGATGGACTCGATGCGCTTGTCCGGGACCAGCCAGATAAGCGCCACGAAGAAGTAGAGGGCCAGTGAGATCCATCGGCTCAGGTACGCGAGCGGGATCGCGACCGAGTAGAGAACCGGCGAGAGCTTCCCCTTGTAGTCCTTGCCGAGCGCCGCCTTCAGGGCCGAGTCCGAACCATGGGCCGCCAAGATCGCCTTCTGAAGGATGTAATAGGCGATCGCGGCGAGGAGCATGACGATCCCGTACGCAGCGGTGGGGGTCGCAGCGAAATCGTTCTCCCCCATCCAGCCGGTGACGAACGGCGTCAGCGACAGCCAGAACAGCAGGTGGAGGTTCGCCCAAAGGATCAGGCCGTTCACGCGCTTCGTCGCATGGATCAAGTGATGGTGATTGCTCCAATAGATACCGAGGAAGACGAAGCTCAGCAGGTAGGTGACGAACTCGGAGCCGATCTCGGTGAGTGCACCCCAGCGCGTGCTGTCCTGGGGAGCGGCGAGCTCCAGCACCATGATGGTCATGATGATCGCGATGACTGCATCGCTGAACGCCTCGAGCCGGGTCGTCGACATCAGAGTCGAATCATAGACCGCAGCGGCAAGCCCAAGAAGCGCGCGTAGCGCTCCGCTTCCGCACGCAAGGCCTTGGTTTGCGCTCGATCCAGCGTCTGCAAGAGCCGCGTATCGAGGGTGACGGTGTCCTTCTCGATCGTGCGGCGCCAGCCGCCGACGATCTTTCCGTTGAGAAACACCACGCCACGATCGAGGGTGCCTTCCTTGGGCGGTCGATCCTCGACCGCCGGGTCGCGCAGCGCGCTGCGGTCCTTGAACGCGATGAAGTACTCGTCGTACGGGGGAAGCAGATGCACGAGTGGTTCCTTCACCGGCGCCGTCCTCTTCGACGGAAACGCCCAGTAGCTCTTCCCGTCGATCGTTTCTTCGGTGGCTCCGGCGAGCTCGATGCCATTCTTCGCATCGCCGACCGTGAGTCCGGACCACCACGCGAAGTCCTGAGCGGTCGCCGGGCCGTGACTCCTGAAATAGCGGGTCGTGAGCTCGGCCAGCGCTTGCTCGCGGCTGAGCTTCTTCGCAGCGGGAACGCGCTCGTCGAGCAACGCGTACGTGTTTTGCTTCCCCTTTCGCGCACCGCTACAGACGACGGCGTCGAGCTCGGCGCGCGACGCGAGATGACCCAGACGTTGTCCGGACGCCACGATGCCCGCCTTCGCGAGCGCCTTCCCCAGCTCGACGCGAGTTAGGTGGGCGCCGCCCTTCAACGCCTTCGCGATCGCCGCGTTGCTGCGCGCGAAGGTTGCATCGTCGAGCTCGAGTTGACGGTCGTAGTAGCCCATCGCGCGCTTGATCCGCGGAGCGGTTAGCTCGAGCATCCACCGGATGTCCGCCGGCGTCACGAAGTGCCACGTGGGGCGCAGGACGTGCGTGCGAAGGATCCGACCTTCCTGGAGCGCTTGCTCGACGTCGGCGTCCGTGCAGCCACGCACGCGCTGCCCGACGGCCCATTTGGCATCTTGGTACTCCTGCGACTGCACGGCGCCGAACCACCGAACGACGTCCTCGGGCTTGCGGAAAGGCGCCCCGATGAGGCGTTCGTTGTGCATGCGGCGGCGCAGGAGG
>JBKKCR010000100.1:0-6771 GCA_046712825.1 Actinomycetota bacterium
TCTTGTCGTGCTGGTCCTAGCCCTCGCGAGCAGTCCGTTCCTCTACGACGCCTGGCTCGACTATCAACGGGAGCGGCGTCCCCATCCCGTATTCGACTACTGTGCGCAGACTCCGACCCCGACCTCGTGCCTAGACGGGACACCCGGAAACTAGGTAGTTGAGTGTGTCGCCCGTCAGACTGGCGCTGCTCTGTTCCGCCCGCACTCCGGGTGCCTTCGCCTTATCGACAGGAACGCCCAGCCAAGGGCTCCAAGCCCCTGACCAGCAGAAACTCGAACAGGTTCTACTTTAGGGGCCCCTTGTTCCGTGCGTCGGGCCTCAAGCCAGCGCGGGCGCATGGCTGCCAGCCCTGCGGCACCTGACGCTAGTGTCACCTACGGCACCGTAACCGCCTGACCTGCAGGTACACCCCTTATGTAGCACTCGGAACCTAAGAACTATTGCCTTGACCAGGGCTTTCGGGTAGCGTCACATGCCAACAGCCGAAAAGTGGTGACGCTCCCGCAGCTCAGACCGGGCGAAGGAACTTCCGAACATGTTCCTCCCTTTCGGTCGCCCCGTCCCCACGACCACGCGACCACCGCGCGGCCCATCCAACAGTGGCGTCACGGCTTCTGGAAGCTGCGAAGAGCAGAGAGCACGATGGGTGCAACCGTCAGCAGCACGAACGCAGGAAGGAAGCACAGAACCAACGGGAAGAGCATCTTGACCGGGGCGGCGCGCGCCGCTTCGTCGGCCTCGGTTCGGCGACGCGCCCGGGCCTCGCGCGCTTGCCCGACGAGAACGGGCGCAACCGGCGTTCCGTACCGCTCCGCGCGGCGGAGCGCCCGGACCAGGCTCCGCACCTCCGGTGCCGGCGCCGTTTTGGCGAGGAGCTCGTAGGCGGCGGCGCGAGGCATGCCTGCGTCGAGCCCACGCACCATCTCGCCCAGCGCGTCTCCGAGCGGACCACTCGACTCGCTCGTCACGACGCGAAGCGCTTGATCGATGCCCATCCCGGCAAGGGCGCACGCGGCCAAGAGATCGAGCGCATCGGGCAATGTCGCGCGCACGCGCTCTTCTCGCTCGCGGCCGCGACGCTGAAGCGTCAGGTGGGGCGCCCGCCATCCGGCGACGACGAAGAGCGGTGCCGCAACGAGAACGGTGGGCGTGGGGACAAGAAGCAACGCGACTGCGAGTCCGGCGAGGGCAAGCAGAAGCTTCGTACCGGCGACGTGGTCGGCCTGGTCGCCCACCATCTGAACCAGCGTCGCGCGCGTTGCAGAGCGAAGCGGCAGCACCTTGCCGAGGCGAGCCGGCAGCGCGCGCCGGCGCAGCGCGGGCGACGCTTCGACCCCGACCACGGCGAAGCGAGCCAGGCGATGCCGGGATGCGATCATGGCGCTTCCTCCGGACGCGTGAGTTTGCGGATCCAAAGGATCCCGGCGCCTTCGAGACCGCCGCCAACCGCGAGCAGGAGCCATCCGATCGGTTCGCCGAACAGGAGCGAGGCCTGATCTCGTGCGCCTGCGCTCATGAGCAGCAGGAAGACCACGGGAAGCGCGGCGACCACGATGGCCGACACGCGCGCCTGCGCGGTCGCGGCGTGAAGCTCGCGCGCGAGCCGGTCGCGGTCGCGCAACGTTTCCCCGACCTCATCGATCACGCGTGCAAGCTCGGCACCGGCCTGCCGGCCCACGCGAAGCGCCCGCGCAGCGAGGACGGCCGCCGGCACTCCGCAACGAGAGGCGAACCGCTCGATCGCTATGTCTTGGGCGACACCGGCGTCGAGGTCGCGGCACGTTCGATCGAGGACGGAGCGGAGCGGCGGCTCGGCCTCTTCGGCGGCCGCTGCGAACGCTTGAGGAAGGCTGGCGCCGGCGCGTATCGGGGCCGCAAGGCCGGCGAGCACGTCGGGGAGCTGCTCTGTGATGCGGACGGTCCGTTGCGCGATGCGCCTCCGGATCATGAGCTCGGGAGCGATCGCTCCTGCCGCTGCGCCTCCGACCGCGGCCGGAACTCCCATCCACAGCATCGCGAGGGCTGCGCCGGCCAGACAGCACCCCGCCGAGTACCGCACGAAACCAGCCGGTGAACGATGCGAATCGGCCGCCGTGAGTCGTGCGGCGAGCGCGCGACCGTACCGGGTGCGCTCCAAAAGCCGGTCGATGGCGCGCTGCCGTGGCGGAATGAGGAGGCGGAGGCGCGCCCGAGCGCGCAGTCGCGAGATCATCGATCCTCGCTCTGTCCGAGTCGCGTTCCGTTGCTCCCGCCGAGCTCGCCGGGACGAGCGAGCGCGGGAGCAACGACGAGCTCCTCCGCGGCCAGGCCGCAGACCTGGAGAACCTCGGTCACCCGGCGGGAACCGGCAGGTGACCGAACCATGTGGACGATCAGATGGATCGCACACGAGATCTGTTGGCGAACGGCGTCGAGCGGGAGGCCGGTTGCGGCCATGAGCACCATGGCCTCGAGGCGAGCGAGTGCATCGCGCGCGCCGTTGGCGTGGATCGTCGACATCGAGCCGTTGTGGCCTGTGTTCATCGCTTGGAGCATGTCGAACGCCTCGGCCCCGCGGACCTCGCCGACGACGATGCGATCCGGCCTCATGCGGAGCGCGTTGCGTACGAGATCGCGGACCGAGACCTCGCCGCGACCTTCGATGTTGGGCGGACGCGTCTCCAATGAAACGATGTGTTCTTGCGCCAGACGGAGCTCGGCCGCGTCTTCGATCGTGATGATCCGCTCGCCGGTCGGGATGAAACCCGACAGAACACCGAGGAGCGTGGTCTTCCCTGCGCCGGCTCCTCCCGAGACGAGCAGGTTCTTCCGCTCGATCACGGCGTCGCGGAGCAAGGTCAGGACTCCGTCGTCCAAGGTGCCGCGCCCGATCAGGTCGGCACCGGTCATCGGCCGGCGCGAGAAACGCCTGATCGTTAGCGTCGGGCCGCTGACGGCGAGGGGCGGGATGATCGCGTGTACGCGCGAGCCGTCGGGCAACCGCGCGTCCACCCACGGCCGGCTCTCGTCCACGTGGAGCCCGAGCGGCGCGACGACGCGATCGATGAGATGACGGACCGCGGCATCGCCCTCGAGCGTCATCGGAACGCGTTCGATGCGGCCGTCGCGTTCGACGTAAACGCGTTCCGGGCCGTTGACCATAACCTCGGTCACGGCGGGGTCGCGTAGCAGCTGCTCCAGCGGCCCGAGTCCGACGATCGTGTCGGCGATCTCGCTCACCAGACGAGATGCATCGCGAGGAGCGAGGATCAAGCCGTCGCGTGCGAGCAGGCGCGCGACGGCCTCACGAACGCGGACCCGCCGCTCCCATCGCGAGGGAGCGTCGAGCACCGAGGCGGACTCGGCCAAGAGCGCGGAGCGGATGCGCTCACGTAGCGACGCGAACGCCTCAGCGTCCATCCGTGTTCTCTTTCGCGATCGTGGCGGCGAGCCGGTCAACGGCGCGGCGCGCGGGACCCCTCGACGCGAGACGACCCGCCTCGCCGGCCTTGCGGACCACAGGGTCGAGCGGGATGACGGCGACGGGCGCTACGCCGAGCACCCGGGTAACGTCGCGCTCGGACACGCGGAGCCGCGTCGCCATGTTGAGGACGTATCTCGGCTCGTTCCCGGAGCCACGCAGCGAAAGCGCAGCGCGCATCGATCGCAGATCCGGGGCGCAGACGCACAACACGGTGTCGGCCGCTCGCAGCACGGTCCGCGTGCCTGGTTCCACTCCCCGCCCGAGGTCGAGCACGGCGAACGGGACCGCTGCGCGCAACAGAGCCGAAAGGCGTTCGACCCGCTCGCGCGAGGGCGCTTCTCGTCGGGGCGCCGCGCAGAGGGCAAGGCCGGCCGCGTGCTCGACGAGAGCTGAACGAAGCCCACCGGGGTCGAGGTCATCGACCACATCGAGAACGGACTCGAGCGTGGGCGTCTTGCCGGGGGGCAGGAAGATCGATTGCCCACCGCCGGCCGCGTCGAGATCCACCACCGCTGCTTCAGATAGCGAGCGGGCGATCATCGCGGCGATCGTCGAAGTTCCGGCGCCGCCGCGGGCGCCCACAACCGCAACGACCTTGCCGTCGATCCCTCCCGCGGCGAGCCGGGCCCGGGAGGCAGCGTCTCGGACGGAAGTCCGGAGTGCGGACCGGTCCCCTGGCCAGCACACGATGTCCTCAGCGCGACAACGGAGGGCGAAGCGAGCTACCTCGGGGAGATCGCCGTCGACGGCGAGCCCCACGATCGCAACCCCGGCAGGGGGAGGCTCGGAAGCGAAGGAGCGCAGCTCGTCGGCCCCGGCCACCACCACCGACGCCTTTGCGGGGTCGAGCGCCAGATAGAGATCGGACGCGGCCTCGACCGCGTGAACTAGCTCGTCCACCACACCCGGATCGGGGTGGGCGACGGCGACGCCGATGCTCCTCACGCGCGAACCTCCGGTCACTCGGGGAGGCGGGGAGGAAACGAGACGCGATGCTCGCACGCCGCAGGACGGCGTTCAATGAAGGGTGAGCTATTCGCTCGAAGTCAGGCCATCTTCCCGATGATCACGATGCACAGGGCAAGCATCTCGCTACAATCGACGGCACGAAGGGGGTGGTCGAGACAATCTTCCTTGACTGGGCGCTGTCGTTCGGCGCCGGGCTACTCTTCGGGATGGCTGGCCGAGGGGAATCTGCCAGCGTGGGCTCCCTCGTGCGCACGCGAGCCTTCAAGTGGGGCCTGGCCTATCTGCACGTCGGCGTGATCGCGATCTCGGTCTCGCTCTACATCATCGAGCCCGCGTGGATGTGGATGTATTGGGTGGACCCGACCCACCTTCCGGTGGTCGTGGTCGCCCTGTCTTTCTTGGTCTACGAGATCTGTTACTTCGCCGGCTTCGCGCTGGCCTCTGAGATCGAGCGATACCGTCGCAACGCGACGTGGGTGCTCACCGGCGCGATGTTCCTCGCGATCAACGTCGCAGAGGTCGCCACCCGGACCCGCCTCTTCCATATCGGCACCTTCGAGGAGTTCAATGCCGGCCGCGCGCCGCTCGGCATCGACCTCGACCCATTCCGGCTCGAGCCGGCGATGGCGATCATCCTTGGTCCCGGCCTCCTCGCGACCGTGGCGGTCGTGTTCATCGCCGTCCGGTTGTGGCGCGACGACGTGAAGCGGTTCGGCCGGCCGCCCGGACGCGTCCGTGAGCCCGTGCCCGAGCGGGTGGGCTGATGCAGGCGGCCTTCTTCGACCTCGACAAGACGATCATCGCGAAGTCGTCGGCACTGGTGTTCGGACGTCCGTTCATGAAGGAAGGCTTGATCAGCCGCTCGATTATCGTGAAGGGGATGTACGCACAGCTCGTCTACCACCTGCTCGGCGCGGACGAGGGCAAGATGGAGAAGATGCGCATCGCGCTGCTCGAGCTGACGAAAGGCTGGGAGCAGGACAAAGTCTCCCAGCTCGTTCGTGAGACGCTCGAGGAGATCATCGACCCCATCATCTACGCGGAGGCTCTCGAGCTGATCGAGGAGCACCGCGCCGCCGGGCGCCGCGTTTACATCGTTTCGTCCTCGGCTGAGGAGATCGTGAAGCCGCTCGCCGAATATCTCGGCGTGCCGCACGTGATAGCGACGCGGGCGAAGGTCGAGGACGGTAAGTACACGGGCGAGCTCGAGTTCTACGCTTACGCCGAAGGCAAGCGGGAAGCGATCCGGTGGGAAGCGGAGCGCCTCGGCATCGACCTGGCCGAGTCGTACGCATACTCGGACTCGATCACCGACGTCCCTATGCTCGAAACCGTAGGCCATCCGCACGCGGTGAACCCCGACAAAGAGCTACGTAAGATCGCGGAAGAGCACGAATGGCCCATCCTCCAGTTCCAGAACCCCGTTTCGCTTCGCCGGCGCCTCGCCGAGCGCATGCCTCCCCCCGTTCCGGCTGCCGCCGTGCTGGCCGGAGCGACGGCGCTCGCATTGGTCGCCTGGGTGTGGTTGCGCCGCACACGTCCCGAACACCGCGCCGCATAAGCCGCGCTTCATCACTCCGCACGCATAACACCCGCGTCCCGACCTTCGTCCTACCGAGGCTCCGAGGAAGGGACTACAACTAAGCAGCCTCAATGGCCTATGACTGCGCGCTTCATTTGAGCATGTTCTAAGTATGCGTTGAGGGTCGGGTTCGACGGGTATGGAGAAGAAAGCCCGAGAAGCAGGGCCCGTGGAAATTTCTGGTGAGGAGGAAAGGCATGAGCAACACAGTGGTGCAGAAGATGCGAGGACGGTTTGCGACGCTTTTCGCCGTTCTGATGCTTATGGTTGGGGCCTCGATGCTGGTCGGCAGCGCGGCAAGCGCGCACACGCCGGACGGCGGGCAGGTGACCGACCTGATCGAGGGCAACACGAACCAGGAAGACGCCGGCGACGCGTACCTGACGGTCGATGGCGACACGGTGTCTGTCCACTGGCACCTGACCGGCGACTTCGAGGGCGCGACAGTCACGAACCAGTTCGTGTGCGCCGGCAGCTACCCGATCAGCCCGGCCGACGAGCGTTGCAAGCCGGGCCAGGCACCGGACGGCACCGTCTTCTTCGCAGATCCGATCGGGTCTGACGACTGGTCCTTCACTTACGAGGGAGACAAGAGCGCCTTCCAGCTTCACATCTCAATCAGCGGCGAGACCGGCTCAACCCTTCTCGCGATCTGGGACGACGACGGCACCGTGGATGACGACGGCACCGTGGATGACGACGGCACCGTGGATGAAGCCGGCACCGTGGATGCCGACGGCACCGTGGATGAAGAAG
>JBKKCR010000101.1:0-4391 GCA_046712825.1 Actinomycetota bacterium
CGCTGCTGACGGGAGCGCTGGCGCACGTCGACGTACCCCAGGTGCAGGGCGCCACGAAGGCGGACGCGCAAGCGACGCTCGAGAAGGCCGGCTTCAACGTTGCCACCGAGACCGAGAATCACCCCGAAATCGCTGCCGGGCTCGTGATCCGCACCGATCCCGCGGCCGGGTTCTCGGCGCGGAAGGGCTCGACGGTGAAGCTGATCGTGTCGGCCGGCCCGGTGACCGTCCAGGTGCCGAACGTCCGCGGCCTGAAATTCGAGGACGCCGAGAAGGAGCTGTCCGGGAAGGGCCTCGAGGTGATCAAGGTCGAGCAATTCCACGCGACCGTCGCCAAGGGACTCGTGATCGACCAGGACCAGAACCCGGGAGTGTTCATCACGCAGGACATTCCGATCACCCTCACCGTCTCCAAGGGCAAGGAGCGCGTCACGGTTCCCGACGTCATCGGCAAGTCCGAAGCCGAAGCGACGCTGCTCTTGAGCACAGCCGGGCTGCAGATCACGATCGAGCGCGTCGACCACGAGACCGTCCCGCTCGGACAAGTCATCGATCAGAACCCGAGGAAGGGCATCAAGGTCGACAAGGGCTCGAAGGTAAAGCTCATCGTCAGCAACGGGCCGCCGAAGGTCAAGGTGCCGTATATCTTGTGCAAGACGCGCGCCCAGGCTGCCGCCATCATCGCGGCTGCTGGACTCAAGATCGAGTTCAAGGGCCCGGACAAGTTCGTCGTCGATCAGAACCCCCTGCCGGGTGCGATCGTTCCGAAGGGGTCGACCGTCATCGCATACATGGCGCCCGGCGGCGCCTCCTGCGGCTAGGCACCAACCCGCGCCCTATACTCCCCGGCCGTGCGCGAGCCCGGCGTTCGAAGATTCTGGTGGGTCGTGGCTCTGCTCGGCGTCACCGCCGCCTGGGGGGCCGCGTTCCCGGTCGTGAAGTGCGCCCTCGAACGGTGCCCCGATATCCGCGGCGGGCTCGGCCTCGGTTCTATCGATCGGCCGACCGAGCCGTTCCTGTTCCTCTCGCTCCGGTTCGCGATCGGCGCGTTGCTGGTCGGCGCCGCATCGATCCGGACGGTTCGGAGTCTGACGCGCCGCCAGGTGATCGTCGGCTGCGCGATCGGGCTGGCTCTTTGCGCGGGGTACGTCTTCCAGACGTTCGGGCTCGAGCGGACAACGGCTTCAAACGCCGGCTTCCTCACCGGGCTCTACGTGGTGCTGACCCCGCTCCTCGGCGCGCTCGCGCTCCGCAAGCTGCCCGCGTGGTCGACCGCTGCTGGCGCATCGATCGCGTTCGTCGGCCTTCTCCTGATCGCTTCGCCGACCGGGATGAGGATCGGGCTGGGGGACGGGCTCGTCGTGGTGTGCGCGTTCTGCTTCGCGATCCACTTCCTGCTTCTCGGACGGTTCGCCGGCAGCGCCCCCCTCGCCGGTTTGGTCACGTTGCAGCTGGCAGTGACGGCCGTAGTGACCGGCCTGCTCTCGCTCGCGACCGAGCGAACCACGATCTCGACCGAAGCGGGCATCTGGGTCGCGGTCCTCACGACCGCGATACTCGCGACCGTCTTCGCTTTCTTCATCCAGACGGGGGCGCAGCGGTTCATCCCGCCCTCGCGTACGGCGGTGATCCTGACGATGGAGTCGCCGATGGCCGCGCTGTTCGGCTTCCTGATGTTGAACGAGCGGCTCACGGCGCGCGGATGGATCGGAGGGGGGCTGATCGTGGCGGGGATGCTGGTCGCGGAGCTGATGGCTCCGGCGAAGGAAGAGGTGTAGCGGTTAGATCTTGCGGTAGCGGCGTCGCGCGATGAGCTGGGCGACGAACTGAGCGAAAGCGGTCATCTCAGTTGCTCCAGGTCGAAAGCGGGCCGGCTTCGCGGGCGAAGGCCGCTTCCCACATCGCACCGAGGATCAGCGGCATCAGATTCGCGAGCGGAGCACCCTTTTGGTTGGGCATGGGCGGAAGACCGCTGTCGTTGATGTGGGTGTAGTTGAGGCCCGAGGCGGTGACGCCTGCGTAGCTACCTTCAGCTGGTGCGAACGCGTCCCCCGCGTAGCCGACACGACCCCATACGGCCTGGTTGCCTAGCGTGCTCTTCGGGTCTGCGGTGCGGTCCATGTCCGGCTCCTTCGCGGCTTTCGCTACATCTTCGGCTCCGCGCGACGCCCCTTGACCGCCCGTTCGGTCTGTTTCTCTGTGTCCAGAAGGACTACCGTGCCGGGCGTTCGGCCTATCCCCTCCGACGGGTCCAAGGAGCTGAAAGCACTACCTCGGAGCCCGTACACACTGAAGAACGACGAGGAAAGGAGGCTGACGTAGTACCAGGGTCCCTTGTTACATCCCTCAAATGGGTGGTTCGCGGGGAACCCCTGAACCGTCCCGATGGGGACGCTCCGGCTGCCGAAAGCCTTGACAGGGCGAGCGAACCGCACCTACCATCCGGCCACTATGCAGCGCTATTACTGGTTCTTCGGCACCTCCGGACGCCCGGGGGCTGAGGCCGTCTAGAGCCGAAGCCGCAAGAGCCAGCCCCGGGCAGACCGCCCGGGGCGTTTCGTTTCTTGGGGGTCCGGGGCTCAGGCAGCAAGCGATAGCCCGGATCCAGGAAAGCTCGGGCGCCAGGTGGGAGGAGACGGACATGGTGGTGGTGATGAGCCCGGCAGCGACCGACGAAGACGTCGCAGCCGTGGTCGAGGTGATCGAGGACGCCGGCGGCGAGACCTTCGTCTCCCGCGGGAAGCACCGCACCCTGGTCGGACTCGTCGGCGACACCGAGCGCTTCATGGCCCTGCCGCTGCCCGGGATGCCCGGCGTCGATCAGGTGATCCGGGTTGGCAAGCCCTACAAGCTCGTAGCCGCCGAGTCGCGTCCCACCCCGTCCGCCGTTCAGGTGGGCCCCGTGACGATCGGGCGCGACCGGTTCTGCGTCATCGCCGGGCCGTGCGCGATCGAGACCGAGGATCAGGCCATGACCTCGGCCCGCGCAGCCAAGGCGGCGGGAGCCCACGTGCTCCGCGGCGACGCCTACAAGCACCGGACCTCCCCGTATGCCTTCCAAGGGCTCGCGAGGAAAGGGCTCGAGATCCTTGCGCAGATGCGGGCCGAGACGGGCCTGCCGGTTGTGACCGAAGTGCTGCAAACCTCCGACGTCGAGGTCGTGGCCTCTTACGCCGACATCATCCGCATCGGCGCCCGGAACATGCAGAACTTCCAATTGCTTCGAGAGGTCGGACGCATGGGCCGTCCGGTGATGCTCAAGCGGGGCCTCTCGGCCACCATCGAGGAATGGCTCATGGCCGCCGAGTACATCGCCCAGCAAGGGAACGAGGACATCATCCTCTGCGAGCGTGGGATCCGGACCTACGAGCCGATGACCCGTAACACGCTCGACCTTTCGTCGGTGCCGCTGATACACAAGCTGTCCCACCTTCCGGTGATCGTCGACCCCTCGCATTCGAGCGGCAAGCGCGAGCTCGTCGCGCCGCTGGCGCTCGCGGCCGTGGCGGTGGGCGCCGACGGCGTCATGATCGACATCCATCCGCACCCCGAGACGGCGCTCTGCGACGGCCCCCAAGCCTTGACCATCGAGGAGCTGAACCCCTTGGTAGCCGACATGGCGAAGGTTGCGGCGGCCGTTGGCCGGTCGCTCGCGAAGTCGTCCCGAGGCCTCAGCGCCGTCGGCGAATAGGCCGAGGTAAGCCCGCCGGGGAGGCACCCTCACTCGGTTCTCAGATTCTGGGATTAGCCTGAGACCCGTGATGGGTGGACGCGTCCTGGTCGTCGACGACGACCGCCGGCTTCGGGACATGCTCAGGCGCGCCCTGGAAGCGGAGGGGTTCGCCGTCGATACCGCCGAAGACGGCGGCCACGCCCTTGCGGCGATATCGCAGCGGGCATTCGATCTGGTCGTGCTCGACGTGCTCATGCCCGGCGTCGACGGGCTCGGGGTCGCGCGGCGGCTGCGCCAGCGAGGCGATCCCACGCCCATCCTCATGCTGACCGCGCGCGACGGGGTCGCCGACCGTGTGGCCGGCCTCGACGTCGGCGCCGACGACTATCTCGTCAAGCCGTTCGCGCTCGACGAGCTCATGGCGCGGGTGCGAGCGTTGATGCGGCGAGCGAGCGGCGAGGCGGGCGAGCTGCTTCGATTCGCGGACGTCGAGGTCGACCCGCGTACGCGGGAGGTCACCCGCGGCGGCCGGGCCGTCGTGCTCACCGCGAAGGAATGGGAGCTGCTCGACTTCTTCATGCGCGAGCCTAAGGCGGTTCACGACCGGTACCGGATCCTCGACGAGGTCTGGCGAGGAGAAGAGGTCGCCTCGAACGTCCTCGAGGTCTACGTCGGATATCTTCGCCGCAAGCTCGGCGAGCCGCAGCTGATCCAGACC
>JBKKCR010000102.1:0-3699 GCA_046712825.1 Actinomycetota bacterium
GGGTCCTGAAATCGTCGCTGAGAGTGGCCGGAGTGGGACGAAGAGCCTAGAGGACGCCGGAGTCGCGCATCGACGCGATCTCTGCGTCCGAGTAGCCCGCCGAATGCAGGATGTCGTCCGTGTGCTCACCGAAGCCGGGAGCCGCGCCGAGCGGCGGCTGCTCCTCGCCGACGAACTTGATGGGGTTGCCGACGACGCCGGCGGGGCCTTCGCTCGTCGGCACCTCCCGTCGCAAGCCGCGCGCGACGACCTGCGGGTCGGCGAACGCCTCGCCCAGGTCGTTGACGGGACCGAAGCACGCGTCGAGGTCGGCCAGCTCGTGCACCCATTCATCCCGGGTCCGCGTCAACAGGATCTCCTGGATCCGCTCCCCCATCGCGTCCTGCTCGTCCGGTGATGCGAACTGCCGCTCGACGAACTCCGGCACGCCGAGCTCCTTGCACAGGGCCGCCCAGAACTGCGGCTCGAGCGCGCCCACCGTCACGTATTTGTCGTCCGCGCACCGATAGACCCGGTAACACGCAACCCGTCCCGACAAACGCATCTGACCGCGTCGCGGCGCTACGCCGTCGATGAAGTACCCCGCCGCGTGCATCGCGAGCCACGACACCGCGCCGTCGAGCATCGAGATGTCGACGAAGCGTCCGAGCCCCGTCCGCTCGCGATCGCGCAGCGCCGCGAGGATCCCGACGGCGGCCATCAACCCGCCGCCGCCGACGTCGGCGATCTGCACGCCGGCGATCGCAGGGGCACCGTCGCGCGGACCGATGATGTCGAGGACCCCGCCGTACCCCAGATAGTTCAGATCGTGCCCGGCGCGCTGCGCGTACGGGCCGTCCTGCCCGTACCCCGTGATCGCGCAGTAGACGAGGCCCGGGTTCTGCGCGGCGAGCGTTTCGTATCCGACGCCAAGACGATCCATGACGCCCGGACGGAACGACTCGACGAGCACGTCGGCGTCTCTCACGAGACGGAGAAGGATGTCACGCGCTTGGGCGTTCTTGAGGTTCAACGTCATCGATCGCTTTCCGCGATTGAGCGCGAGCAAGCCGGCGCTCATCCCACCTTTGAACGGCTCCATCCAGCGGATGTAGTCGCCCTTCTCGGGCTCCTCGATCTTGAGCACGTCGGCGCCGAGGTCGGCGAAGAGCATCGTGGCGTATCCGCCGGGGAGAAGACGCGTCAGGTCGAGAACGCGCACGCCTTCGAGCGGGCCGCTCACTACTGGTCCTCCGCGACGACCCGTGGGACTTCTTCGATCTGATCCGTAGAGCCGCACCAGCGACATTCGATGCGGTCGATGCTTTCCTCGAGGGTCTCGGATTCTTCAACGGTCGCGTCGCCGCCGAGTGAGAAATGCCAAAACTCCTGCGTCCTCGAACGTCGTACGACGTTGAATCGGGTGAGATTTCCACACGCGTTGCACCGATATCGGACGCCTTGCGTCATGCCACCCCCGCCTCGTTGCCGCGCGAGTATACGACACGTCTCTTTTTGCCGAAACGCGTTCGTTTCGACAAGTGGGAAACCGGGTAATAAACCAGGTCAGCCAGGGTATTTCGGCAGTTTGAAGGGATCGCGACGCCTCCATCAAGGGTCGGCCTTTCATCGCAGTATGGTTCGATTGAAGCGTTTCGATTTTGGAGGTGGATCGTGAATAAGAAGATGCCGGCGCTCGTGAGCATCCTGCTCATCGGCGCCATGAGCTTTGTCGCATCGGGGCCCGCATACGGGGTTGCCCAGCCGGCGCCCAAGAGTGGCTTCAACGCGTATGCGAACGGAACCGTCGTGCACGCGCACGCCGTGCAGCTCCCCCCGAAGGTCGCCGACGTCGATGAGGCTTTCTCGGCGATCTCGATGAACGGCGGCGGACTGAAGACGCAGATCGTCAGCGAGGTCAACGAGCTGATCAACCCGGCCGTGCCTTCCAAGAACGTGTACGCGCGCGCCGGTGGCGCCGAGGTCGGCGTCGGTACCCCCGTACCGACGGACGAAGAAGGCCGCCCGATCGAGCTGCCCGTCGCGATCGCGCAAGCCGCGACCGCAGCCCCGCCGTACGTCGATGGGCCGAACGTCACCACGATCATCCCTCTCGACGGCGCACTGGACCCGATCGCGAACGCGCAGGCGCTTCAGGGCACCGCTGCCGCGCTGTGGAACCCGAACTACCTCTTCCCGATGCTCGGCAACCCGATGGCGTACGCGTACGGCACTGCGGCCGACATCGAGGCGCTGAACGTCGGCGAGGTCGACGGCGCCGGCGACTTCACGGCACCGGTGCTCGACACCGAGGCTCCGGGGCCCGAGCGCAACGTCTCGTCGGCCCAGAGCTTCTCGTATCTGGTCAACAACGGCGACGGAACGTGCGGTATCGCGGAAGAGATCCACATGACGATCGCGCCGATCCAGATCTCGCTGCCGCCGAACCCCGACGCGCCCCAAACCGGGCTCGTCATCGAGGTCGCCGGCGACTGGGTCATGAAGGGCGTGGCGACGGGCAAGAACACCGGCAACTACCTCACCTACACCCCCGACCCCAACCAGGACCCGGCGACCTTCGTGCTGCGGGTGCTCGACCTCAGCGCGCCCCCGGACGAGCAGGTCCTCGGCCAGCTGGCCCTGCAGGACATCCTCGGTGACACCGGCTTGGCGGAGCAGCTCGACGGGCTCGACCCGCTGCTCGACGTAGCGGTTGGGGCCGACCCGCGGGCCATCTCGTCCGCGCCGATCCCCGACGACACGTCCGAGCCGACGATCAGCCCCACGCTGATCTCGGCCGCGGCCGACGTCGTCCGGCTGAAGCTCGGTGCGGGTCTGGCTGAAGGGCTGGAACTCGCAGACCTCCGCGTCGGGCACTTCGAGATGAAGATCCAGGTGCCGGCCGGCGGCGTCAACTGCGAGATCCCGATCGCCAAGACCAGCAGCGTGCCGATCGCGGAGCCCGGCCAGCAGATAACCTTCCAGGTCAAGGTGCCGAGCACCACGCAAGCGGTGATCCCGTTCCCGTGCGAGCTGGCGAACGTCAAGATCACCGACGTGCTCAGTGTCGAGAAGGCAGACGACCCGAGTAACCCGCCCCGACTGAACCTCGTCAGCGGAACGGGTCCGAACGGTCAGGTCGGCACGGTATCCGCCGACCAGCAATCGATCACGTTCGCCAACATCGGCACCTGGAAGCCGGGCGCGCCGCCTCTGATCGTGACGATCAAGGCAGTGGTGCCTGCAGGCGCCGGAACCGGGATCATGAAGGACACGGCCACGGCGCTCGCCTCTGCGGCGAACTGCAAGGCCAGCAACAGCGTCCTCGGATCGGTCATCGACGCCATAACCGGCAACGTCGCCGGCGGTGTCGAGGGCGGCTTCTTCGGCGAGCAGTTCACCGGTCTGACCGGCAACATCCGCGGCGGCGGCCCGGTGACCCTGACCGGCAAGAACGTGCTGAACGGACCGAAGGTCGGCAAGCTCCGGATCCTGGCCGAGACCGGCACGGATGACACCAAGGTCATCCTGGTCGCCTTCGCCTTCCTGCTGACCATGGCCGGCGTCCACCTGCGTAGGCTCGGATCCGCGCGCAGCTAACCCGCCGTCACAAACCGAAAGGGCCGGAGCTTCGCTCCGGTCCTTTCTCTTTCCTAGGCGACCCTTGTAATCGAACACCTGTTCGAGTAGCCTCGGATGATCCATGCGGGCCCGACAGCG
>JBKKCR010000103.1:0-2673 GCA_046712825.1 Actinomycetota bacterium
CAGGGTCGTTATCCGGACTTGAGTTGTCCCGAACCGCGAGCGATGTCTTGAGGTGCTTCGAGCGATGAATCGTGCACGCAGGTCTATCCGAAGGTTTGAAAGAGAGGACGAAGACGCCGTCATTGACGTTTGGCACCGTTCGGGCCAGGCCGCCTACGCGGCTCTTTTCACATGGCACTCCCTTACGCTGGATCACGCGGGCAAGGTCTTCCGAGAAGTCATCCTTCCCCATTGCGACATCTGGGTAGGCACCTTGGACGGGAAAGTCGTTGCCTACCTCGCGATGAACGGTTCGTACGTCGACCGGATGTACGTCGACCCTCACCAGTGGCGCCAAGGTTGGGGTACGTCCCTGCTCGGCCTCGCCAAAGAGCTGTCGCCAGACGGGCTAGAACTTCGCACACATCAGGACAACCGCCCTGCGCGCGCCTTGTATGAGAAACACGGTTTCAAACCGGTGCATTTCCGCACTAGCCCTCCACCGGAGTGTGCCCCTGAGGTGGAATACCACTGGCGGCCGGATAACTCGCCGCAGCAGCGGACGCGGCGCTTCGCCGCCGCGCCGCTGAGCGGCCAAAGTCGTTGGGCGGACAAAATGATCGGAGCTCCGAAGGATCCACTGATGTCAATCGCTCGAGCGCAATGCTAGTAGCGTCCCGTTGAATGCGCTTTTCGAAAAACTGGACCGTGGACTCACTGGGATTCGTCTCTATGGAATCGCGCCGCCGAAGCTAGCGTCGGGCCCGGAGCGGGTGCATGAGATCGCGGCTCAACAGCTGGCCCGAGTTCGTGTGCTCGCGCCCGAAGGCTTGGTCCTCTACGACATCCAGGACGAGCCGGGACCGAGCGGCCAGGTACGCCCGTTCCCGTTCCTACCCACCGTCGATCCAGAGGTTTACGCGAACGAGGCGCTTGCCGAGCTCGCGATTCCGAAGATCGTGTATCGCTGCGTGGGCGCACATCCGCGCGAAGTGTTCTCGAGCTGGATCGACACGGTGCGGGCAGCGGCCGGCCGGCGCCTGAGCGTCTTCGTCGGCGCGCCACGTGGTCGGTCGCGCAGCCCTGGTTTGCCGCTCGCCGAGGCGTTTGCGCTAGCGAGCGCTTGTCCCAACCTGGTCCTCGGTGGAATCGCCATAGCGGAGCGGCACGTTGCGAAAGAAGATGAGCACCGGCGGATGCTCGCCAAGCAGGACCAAGGCTGCCGCTTCTTCATCACACAATCGGTGTACGATGCCGCTTCCACGAAGTCATTGCTCTCCGACTACGCACTGTCATTGCAGGCGAGCGGCCGTGCGCCCGCTCCTGTGGTGCTCACGTTCTCGCCATGCGGCTCGCTGCGCACGCTCGAGTTCATGAAGTGGCTCGGCATCTCGTTCCCGCGCTGGCTGGAGAACGAGCTGCGGCATTCTGCCGACGCGCTGGAGCGCTCGATCGACCTATGCGAGGGCGTATTCACCGACGTGCAGGAGTACGCGCGCGAAAAGCACTTGCCAATCGGCATCAACGTCGAGAGCGTCTCCATTCGAAAGTCGGAGATCGACGCATCGGTGGAGCTCTACCGGCGACTGAGCTCGCGTCTCGGCGCGTAAGGGCACGGTTCGTAGCCGCCCAACTCCGCGTTGCAGCTGACGAGCCCCTCGCCTACGCTCGGGCCTCGCAGCTGAACGCCAAGTCGTTAGGCCGCTTCGGTTAGGGCGTGCGATGAAGCTCGATGTCAACGGAATCCGCACTAACTACCGGATCGATGGTCCGGAAGGTGGTCCCTGGGTCACCCTGAGCAACTCCCTAGCGACGACACTCCGCATGTGGGATGAGCAGATGACCGCGTTTACGAAGCGGTATCGCGTCTTGCGTTACGACCAGCGAGGTCACGGTGAGACGGACGTTGGCTCAAGTCCTTACAGCTTCGAGTTGCTGGCCGATGATGTGCTGGCGATGCTGGATGCTCTCTCAATAGCCCAGACCCACTTTGTCGGCCTATCAATGGGCGGCATGACAGGCATGTCAATAGCCCTGCGAAAGCCAAGCGTGCTGCGTTCGCTCGTCCTGTGTGACACAGCCAGTCACGACCCGTACCGGGATCCTGCTATCTGGCAACAACGTATCGACGCCATTCGGGGTGCCGGCAACATGGACCTCATGGTCGAGGTCGCGGCCGAGCGGTTCCTCACCCCCCAAACCGTGCAGGCTCGGCCAGAGTGGGCCGACGCGGTTCGCAAAATGGTTCGGAGCACGGCGCTGGAGGGCTACATCGGCTGCTGCGTCGCGCTGTCTCAGCTTGATCTCACTGACCGCCTCTCTGAGATTGTTGCCCCAACTAGAGTCGTCGTCGGTGCACGCGACCTCTCAACACCTATCGAGATGGCGGAGGCTATTCACAAAGGTGTATCCGCGTCTGAACTCGTCGTTCTAGATGACGCAGCTCATCTGTCGAACGTCGACCAACCCGAAGCCTTCAACGACGCTGTCCTCAGCTTCCTGGACCGACACCAATAGTGTCAGGCCGCCTGGCACAAGGAAGGACCTGCGAGTGTGCGACGAGTAGAGCTTCGAGACAGAAGAAACAAACGGCCTAACTCGGCGCTGCAGGCGACCTTCGCGCGCCTTGCGGGCGCGCTCCGGCGCCTGAATGCCCAAAGTCGTTAGACCCAAGGAGACAACATGACGGTTAAG
>JBKKCR010000104.1:0-5744 GCA_046712825.1 Actinomycetota bacterium
CGGAGGCGCCGAGCGGCGGTGGTTCGGGGATGCTCATCTGTCCTCCACAGCGAAGAGGTTCCAATCGCCTTCGATGCCCTTGAGCGCATGGGCACCGCGAGCGGCGAATCGTAGTCCTGATCCTGCTGCGAGTTCGCGGACGGTCTGAGACACGACGATCTCGCTCGGGCCGGCGACGGACATGATGCGCGACGCCGCGTGGACCGCGATACCCGCGATATCGTTGCCGTGGACCTCGCACTCGCCGATATGGATGCCGGCGCGGACCTCGAGATGATGCTGCCGGACGCCTTGCCTGATCGCCTTGGCGGCGTGGATCGCCGCCGCCGGTGAATCGAACCGCGCGAGGAACCCGTCGCCGGTCGTGTTCACCTCGCGGCCGCGGTGTGCCCCGAGCTCTCGCCGCACGAGCGCGTGGTGCTCTCCGAGCAATGCTCGCCATGCGGAATCACCGAGTCGCTCGGCGTGCCGGGTCGAGTCGACGATGTCGGTGAACAGGAGCGTCGCGAGGACGCGCTCCGGCTCCACAGGTCGGCGCTCCTGCCGATCGAGAAGGACGACCACCACTGATTGGACCGCGAAGACGTTCCCGTCTTCGTCTGTCGCCTCAGCTTCAACGAGGAGTTTGTCGCCGACTCTGTGGGCGACACGGCCCCGAGCCGTGAGCGTCCTCCCATCCGCGCGCACCGGGCGAAGGAATCGGGTGTTCATCTCGAGGACCGCAGACGACTGTCCCGGTGCCCAAGCGGTAGCCGCGGCCGTGGCCGTGGCGATGTTCGTCAGCGTCTCGACGCCGCCGGACGAGAGATCGTTTGTGGCGGAGGAGAACCATGGGCTCGCGGGCATGGTGATCACCGTCTCACCTTCCTCCGCGCTCATCCATCGAGCGCCGCAGGTGTGCATCAGCGGGATCGGCGGCAATTCACCGGCCATGATCATGCGAGATACCTCGAGTCCACTGAACTTGTTCACGACCTCGGGCGGCGGCACCGACCCAACCGTTGGCCGGTCGGGGGGATCGGGTGTCGCGTACACCGCCTCCTCGATCGGTTCGATGGACGCGGGCGCCGCCGGTGGAGGAGGCTCGACGGCTTGGATCCGCCACTGGCTCAGGACATGCCCGACCAACCGACCCAGCGGATCCTCTAGCTCGGCCGAGCACGAAACGAACACGCTGCTCGCGTTCACGACGCGGGCTCGGGCCAAGAAGTTGCCTGGCTGTGGGCGCGGCGGGCGGAAGTACTGGCTCGACATCGTGACCGGCTCGGGGTAGAAGCCGGCGTCCACGGCGGTGGAAGCACACGCGTACAGCGCCTCGGCGTAAAGCGGGGTCATGTTGTACCAGGGCGGCATGATCAGATGGCCACTTGCTCTAAGAAATCCGGTCACGCTGCCCGTCGACACGTGACCGATGCCGAATCCGGAAAGACGGGAGAACGGTGTCGTCGGGATCAGCCGACGAGTCAAGAGTCGCACCCGTTCGAGGCCGTTCACGCTGAAGATCCACGGAGGCGCGACGACGCCGCGAACGGGTTCGTCGGTGACGGGCCGCGGGTAGGAACTCACGCGTTCACCGCGTACAGTCGCCACTCGTGGGGTACGCCCTTGAGGGCCTTGGAGCCTCGGTCCTCGAAAACGATGCCGGAGCCGACGACGAGGTCCTTCACCGTGCTCGAGACGAGCACTTCGGAGGGCGCAGCCTCCGACGCGACGCGCGCCCCGATGTGTACCGCGATGCCACCGACGTCCGCTCCGCGCATCTCACACTCACCGGTGTGGAGGCCCGCGCGGATCTCGAGCCCGAGTGAACGAACCGTCTCGCGAACCGCGAGGGCGCACTTGATCGCGCGCTGGGGCCCGTCGAAGGTTGCGAGGAAACCGTCGCCGACCGTCTTCACCTCGCGGCCACGGAAACGATCCAGCTGAGACCTGACGATCGCGTCGTGCGAGTCCAGGAGGTCACGCCACGCGCGATCACCTATCTCGGATGCGCGTCGGGTCGAGTCGACGATGTCCGTGAACAGAACGGTAGCCAGCATGCGGTCGTCGTCGGTGGACTCGCCGCGGGTTCCCGTGAGGAACTCGCGGATCTCGTCCGCAGCCTGGCGCCAGTCGTCGAACAATGGATAGCAGTTTCTGCCAGGCAGGACTACGAGCTTTGCATCGGGGATGTTCTCGGCGAGGTAGCGGCCGTGATCGAGCGGGATCATCTGATCCTCTTCGTGATGAAGGACCAGCGTCGGGCATCGGATCGATGGGAGGACGTTCCGCACGTCGAGATCGACGACGATGCTGAAGAGTTGCCGCACCATCCGCGGGCTCGTTGCCTGGCGCTCGTAGCGGGCCCACCGCTGGCGGATCTCCTCGCTCCAGGGCATGTCCCAGTTGAGAACGTGTTGGAACTCTCCGGTGCCCCACATCGTTGCGATGGAGTCGATGATCTGATCCTTGACCTCTGGAAGCATCCCGAAGGGGTAGTCCTCGTCCCAGCCGATGCGTGCGTATCCCTCCATCGCTACGAACGCATCCACGCGTGATGGATACGTCGCCGCGAAGAGCGCGGCGCACCCGACTCCACCATCGATAGCGATGATCGCCGCTTGCTCGCTGCCGACCGCATCGAGCACCACCCGTGCGCTGTCTATCCACTGCTCGAGCGTCGGCGGGGACTCGGGCGAGATCGGATCCGACACGCCGGTGCCCGGCTGATCGAAGTAGATGACTCGCGTGAACGTGCTGACGTATTCCGTCCAGCGCTTCATCTCCGGCACATCCTCGAGCGCTTCGACGTTCGTCGCGAAGTTCGATATCCAGAGGAGATCTCGCGGCCCGTCGCCGATCGTCTTGTACGCGACGGCGAGGTCGCCGTTCATCGCGTACTTCGTCTCGGGAAAGTTCATGCGGGCTTCACCGCGTAGAGCTGCCACTCGTCGGGCACGCCTATGTAGACGAGATCGAGCGCGCCCTTACCGACGACCTGATACGCGACGTCTGAACCGTCGACGTTGACGTACTTGGTTTCCCCCCGCCTCGTCATCCCGACGCTTACTGTCCCCGGGACCGGAGCCCCGTGTCAACGATGGCTCAATCCCGCCCCTCGATCTCGTCCCGAAGAGCGCCGAGGATCTCGAGCTCGATCCGATCCTTCGGCCGGCCGGCCGCACGTTTCATCCTGATGAGATCGTCGACGGAGACGACATATGCCTGCAGGCCGTCGAAGTCCATGAGAGTCGCGTTGGCGAACAAGTCCTTGTACCCGTCGGTCCCTGCCGGGGTGCCCAGGCAATCGAAGGCGCCGGCGTCGGTGTCGAAGGCGAAGCTGTCGCCCATCTTGAGCGTCTTCGCGTCGAGCTGGAACGGCAACGCCGGATCTACGCCTCTCAGATGCGCGTTCAAGGCCTGCAGCGCTGCAGCCAGTCGCTCGAGGTTCTCGTCGCTCCGCTCGTAACAGATGTCGATGTCTTGAGTGATCGAAGGGGAGCCGTGCGCGTTCGCTGCGACGCCGCCGATCAGAACGTATCGGACCTCGTGGGCTGTGAGGGTGCGCAGGACCCCGAGGAAGTCGAACGGAGTCACGGTCGTCGCTGCGACGCCCGAACCCCCGCGCGGATCCGCGAGACCGATCCGGCGGCGGCGGAGGCGTTCTCGAGCCGCTGCCGCGGCGTGAGCCGGAGTTGGTTCCGGATAAGACTCCGGTCGATCCCCTCCCCGAGCCGCGGTACCGCCTCTAGTTCGGAGCCACAGGCCCGGAGCAAGCGATCGAGTGTGCTGGCTTTGGGATCGATCGCTCCGGTCTCGATCCGCCCTATCGTGGATTGTGGAACCCGCGTCCGCTGGGCGAGCTGGCGCTGAGTGAGGCCGGCTCGTCTGCGGGCGGCGGCGAGTGTGCTCCGAGGGCTCATTATCTGCATGATAGCGCATACGCTATCGCTCCGGCCGTCAGCGGGCAACGATCAGGGCGTCCAGCGCGACCGCGCGGTCGGGGAGCGCGAGGAGCGGGTTGATGTCGAGCTCGGCGATGTCGTCGGACAGGTCCATCGCCAGGCGCTGCACCTTCATGATCACGTCTACGATCGCGTTCAAGTCCGCCTTCGGGCGGCCTCGTGCACCCTTCAGCAAGGGGGAGCTTCGGATCTGCTGGATCATCCGTTTGGCCTCGTCCTTGCCGAACGGCGGGACTCGGAACGTGACGTCGCGGAAGACCTCTACCGCGATGCCGCCGAGCCCGAACATCACCGCCGGCCCGAACAGCTCGTCCTGCACGACGCCGACCACGGTCTCGACCCCGCCGGAGATCTGCTCGCAGACGAGGACGCCCTCCGCTTCGGGCGCCGCATCCATGAGGGCCGAGTACGCCTCTCGCGCCTCGAGCTCGGTGGTGATCCCGACGCGCACCAGTCCGCGATCGGACTTGTGTAGCAGTGTCGACCCCGACGCCTTCATCACGACCGGGAACCCGATCCGGCTCGCCGCGCGCCCGGCTTCGGCCGAGAAGCTCACCAGTTCGTCCCGCGTGACCGGGATGCCGTACCCGGCGAGCACCTGCTTCGAGCGGAGCTCGGACAATGCGCCGCTCGGCGCGAGCAACCCGCGCACGTCGCGCGCGGCCGCCGACTCCCCGCCGGGGACCTTCTTGAACGGCGAGTGATACCGCTCGCGGAACGCGTGGTAGTCGAGCCAGGACTTCACGGCGGTGAGACAGTTACGCGCGGAGCGGAACACGGGGAGCTGCGACTTGAGCAGGACCTCCTTGTATCCCTCCTCGTGTGCCGTCGGCGATCCCCAGATCACGCACACCGGCTTGTTCGTCCGCGACGCGGCCTCGACCAGGTCGCGCGCCAGCTTGTCGGAGATCGGCGAGAACGAGCCCGCGATCGGCGCGATCAGCACGGCGACGTTCGGATCGGCGAGGATCGCGTCGAGGATCTTCGGGCCGCGCTCGTCGCCGGTCGCGATCCCACCCGAGTCCACCGGATTCGACACGCGCAGGAACCCCGGGATCCATTCGCGCAGCTTCGCTTGCGTCTCTTTCGTCAGCTCCGGCACGCGCAGTCCGACCGACGCCGCCCAGTCCGCCATGTGTGAGCACGTCCCGCCGGAGATCGAGTAGATGGCCACGCCGTCGCCGGTCGGAGGCTCCGACCGCGCGAGCATCGCCGACACGTCGGCCAGCTCGTCGAGCCCGTCGACGCGCGTCACGCCGAACTGCTCGAGAACCGCCCCGGTCACGGCGTCGCTCCCGGCGAGGTGCCCAGAATGCGACTGCGCCCACGACCGCCCGAGATCCGACCGTCCAACCTTGATCATGACGATCGGCACGGCGCGCTCGACCGCGTGGTCGGCCGCGAGCATGAACGTGCGTCCGTCCTTGAAGCCCTCGAGGTAGCATGCGATCGCGCCGACGTCGGCCCGGTCGGCGAACGCGCGGATGAAGTCGGCGGACTCGAGGTCGGACTCGTTGCCGGTCGGCGCCCACCCGGCGAGCGCGACCCCGTTCTCCTGCGCCTGGTAGATCGGCCGGCCCTGATGACCCGACTGGGTGATCAGCCCGATCCGGCGTCCGGGGAGCTCGTCGCGGAACGGCTGGAACATGTTGAGAGGCGTGTTCGGGCCGAGCACGTGGATGCTGCTGGTCGCGATCAGATCCTCGAGCTCCTGCTGCTTCGCCGCGCCTTTCTTGCCCGTCTCCGCGAAGCCGGCGGTGAAGATCACCACGAACGGGATCTTGGCCGCGACCGCCGACC
>JBKKCR010000105.1:0-8181 GCA_046712825.1 Actinomycetota bacterium
ACGACATGCACCTGTACTTCAAGCGCGCGAAGGCCTCGGAAGCAGCGTTCGGTTCCGCGGACTGGCATCGGGAACGGCTCGCGACGTTGCTCGAGCGGCGCTACGCCGGAGACGGTCCGTGACCGAACCTCGGGTCCGGATCATCCGCGAGTCCGACGTCGAGCGACGTTCGGGTGGCGGCGCCGAACTCGTCGTCGCCGTATCGAAAGAGTCGACCGGCGCCGAGCATCTGTGGTTCGGACGGTTCACCAGCGAGCCGGGCGTCGCGATCCCGCCCCACCGTCACACCTGCGACACCGTGGCGTACCTGATCCGAGGGCGAGCAGCCTTCCAAGTCGGTGCCGAACGCTTGGAGATGGTCCCGGGCGAGTACGTTTACGTACCTGCCAACGTAGTCCACACCGAAGAGACGCTGGGCAACGAGACCGCCGAGTTCATCATCGCTCGGGACAAGGCCGGCGGGGAGACCATCTATCTCAAGGAGTAGGCTTACTTCACCCAGAGCGCGCCGATCACGTCTCGATGTCGCATGAACGCCTGAGGAACCCCGTCCGGACGACCTGACGCGCTTGTCAGGTCGGGGGGGTCCGGGTTTATGCTGGTCCCCGCACCACCGGCCGTCCAAGGGGGTCACCGATGGGTCGCAGGAAGTACGAGATCGTCTCTGCCGACGTTCACATCCTCGAACCGCCGGACATCTGGGAGAAGCACCTCCCCAAGAAGTACGCCGAGCACGCCCCGAAGCTCGTGAAGGACCACGAGGGCGGTGACGCGTGGCAGTTCTCGGTCGGCGCTCCCGACCCGATCGGCCTCGTCTCGACGCCGGGCCGCCGCTTCGAGGAATTCAAGTGGTTCGGCGTCACCTACGACGAAACGCGACCCGGCTGCTGGGACGGCAAGGAGCGCCTACGTGACATGGACATCGACGGGATCGATGCGGAGATCATCTTCCCGCCGCAGCGCACGATGGGCCACTGGCTCTCGATGCCGGACGAGGAGATCTCGCTCGCGGGCGTCGACGCCTACAACGAATTCGTGTTCGACGAGTTCGCGGCCGCGGACCCCGAGCGCCTCATCCCCTGCTACCAGATCCCGAATCTCGGCATCGATACCGCGCTCAAGTACCTCGACAAGGCGATCAAGAAGAAGGCGCACACGGTCGTCATCTCGTCTTGGCCGTCGGGCGGCGAGAACATCTCGCCGGAGGACGACGCGTTCTTCCAGGCCTGCGTCGACGCGAACATGCCGCTGAACATCCACATCTCGCTGATGAGCCGCGCGTCGGGCGTGAAGTCGTACGAGTCGGGCCGGAAGGTCACCAGCGGCGTGAAGAAGGGCGGCGGCGCGGCGAACCAGCGCGCGGTCGGCGCGATGTCTGGCGTGTTCACGCGGACGACGCCGGTCTTCACCGGCTTCCTGTTCTCCGGCGTGCTGGACCGGATCCCGGACTTGCAGATCGTGCTGACCGAGATCGGCGTCGGCTGGATCCCTCATTACCTGGAGCAGCTCGACGACCGGTACTGGCGGAACCGCGGCTGGGGCGAGATCACGATCAAGGAGCCCCCGAGCTACTACTGGCGCAAGAACTTCGCGGCCACGTTCATGATCGACTTCACCGGCGTGTACCAGCGGCACCTCGTCGGCGTGCAGAACATGATGTGGTCGACCGACTACCCGCACCATGGCAACGACTGGCCGTATTCGCGTATGCGGATCAACGAACAGATGGTCGGCGTTTCGGACGAGGATCGCTACGAGATCCTCGCCGGCAATGCGGTGCGCATCTTCAAGCTCCCGGAGAAGTAGTCACGGCACCGACCCTGCGGTTCGGGCTGGGAACCATCCCGCTCGGACAGATGGGGGTTCGGCTGGGCGATGACCCGGCTTCGACCGTCGTTGCGCTCGCGCGCGCCGCGGACGAGCTCGGGTTCGACTTCATCACCGCGCAGGATCACTCCGTCGCGCCGCGGCAATGGGCAGCCGACGGCGGCGGCCAAACCTGGTACGAGCCGTTCGTGGTGCTGTCCTACGCGGCGGCGGTGACCTCGCGGGTGCGCCTGCTCACCGACGTGCTGATCGTTCCCTACCGTTCGCCGTTCCAGATCGCGAAGATCGCTGCGTCGCTGGACCAGCTCTCCGGTGGACGGCTGATCCTGGGCGTCGGGTCGGGCTATCTCGAGGAGGAGTTCAACATCCTCGGTGCCTCCTTCGCCGAGCGCGGCGCGGTCACGGATGAGTCTCTCGAGGTCCTGAAGCGCTGCTGGACCGAGGAGTGGCTCGACGTGTCGACGCCGCACTTCGAGGCGAAGGACGTGTCGATCTCGCCGCGGCCGCTGCAGTCGCCGCGCCCGCCGATCTGGGTCGGCGGGAACTCCTGGCGCGCGCTGCGACGAGCCGTGGAACACGGCGATGGATGGACGCCGTTCTTCCGCGAGGATCCGTCGCGCGTCGCGGAAGGCGTGCGCCGGGCTCGCGAGGACTACGGGCTGGCGGCGGATCGTCCGTTCGATATCGCGGTCCCGATCCGCCGGGGGTTGCACAAGCCCGACGGCTCGGTGGACGTCGACTCGGCCTCGCGCCAGGCCGAGGCGATGCAGGAGGCCGGCGCGACCCACATCAAGGTCGGCTTCAAGGCCTCGACGCCCGACGAGTACGTCGCGAAGATGGAGACATTCGCGCGTGGCGTGATCGCGCGGTTCTGACGTCGATGAGAGCGTCGTGTACCGAAACGGTACGTCACGCTCTCATGAACGGTTAATCATTCATCGCTGCCGAGCGACGCGAACAGCTTCGCAAGTCGCGGATCCTCCGCCGCACGGTCGCGGAAGTCCCGCACCGTGTAGCCGGTGACGGCTGCGGCGCCACGCGCGCGCGCCGTCGCGGTCCGCGGGATCCCCAGCAACGGCCCCAGCTCGCCGAAGTGCTTGCCCGGGCCGACGACACCGAGTAGCTCGTACCCGCCATCCTCGAGCACACGGACGATCTCGATCTCCCCGATCTCGACGACGTAGATCAACTCGCCCCGAGAGCCTTGATCGAACAACGTTTCCCCGGCTGCGAGCAGCACGCGCTGCGGCGGCCGGATCGCGGTCGCGAGCGACGGAGCCAGGTCGATCACGCGGTCGGCGATCGGGATGATCCGTGGGTCGTGCGTCGAGACGACCACGAGCCGTCCCGGCCCGGCAAGCTCGCGCAGGATCTCGAGCACCTTCTCGACCTGGATGTAGTCGAGGTGCGCGGTCGGCTCGTCGGCGAGCAGGAGCGGCGGATCGTGCGCAAGGGCGCGCGCGATGGCGACGCGCTGCTGCTGCCCACCCGAAAGGTCGCCGGGCCGGTGGTTCACGCGGTCGGCGAGGTCCACGCGCTCCAGCAGTTCCGCCGCCCGGCGGCGCGCGTCGCGGGGCCGGGAGCCGGCGATCAGAAGCGGAGCAGCGACGTTCTCCGCAGCGGTAAGGCTCGGAATGAGGTTGAACGCTTGGAACACGATGCCGACCCCGGATCGCCTGTACGACGAGAGCGCGTCCCCCTTCAGGAGATCGACGCGGGTATCGAGCACCGAGATCTCACCGGATGTGGGGGTCAAGATGCCGGCGAGCACCGACAGGAGCGTCGTCTTTCCGCAGCCGCTCGGCCCGAGCAGTAACACCAGCTCGCCGGAGGACGCCTCCAAGGAGAGCTTGTCGAGCGCGCGGACGACGTAACCGCCGCCGCCGTACTCGACGGTGAGATCGCGGATCTCGAGATCGGCCATCACGGTCCGCCGAATGCCAGCGCGGGATCGACCGTAGCTGCGCGACGGACGCCCCCGATGCTCGCCAGAAGCCCGACGACGAGCGCCACCCCGGGAAGCACGGCGTACGAACCGGTCGGGATCTCGACCGAGAGGGGGAAGGTCGGAGCGAGCGCGTGCGCTATCCCGATCCCAAGCGCTCCGGCCAGGAGCGACACAAGAACCGATTGCAGCGCGAGCCCGGCGAAGAGGCTGCGCGAGGAGGCGCCCGTGGCTTTGAGCACGGCGAAGTCGCGGACACGCTCGAGCGCGGAGAGGTAGACGACGGAGCCGATGATCGCGGCGGCGACGAACCACAGGAGGAGCTGGCACAGATCGATCGTCTGGATCGCGCTCAGAAGCGGTCGCATGAGATCGACCCGCGCGTTCTCGTTCGAGCTCACCTTGAGTCCGGGGATCGCCTCGGTAGGCACGCCCTCGGTCACGAACGCCGTGACGAAATCTTGGCCGCCGAACGCAAGCTCCTGAGCGTCGTCGAGCAGGACGAACCCGGCGGGCAGCCCTGCGAAGAAGTGAAGACCCTCCGTCACCCCGACGACCGTGAACCCGGTGGCTCCGACGACGAACGTGTCCTGGAGGTCGAGCCCCGCACTCGAATCGAGGGCGATCTCGCGCACGGAGCTCGGCGTCCGCCCCCGCGCCACCGGCGGCGCGCCCATGCCGCCCTCCGTGTAGCCGATCAGGGTGACGTCCTTGGTGCCCGTTCCGGCGAGATAGGTCTGGCGCAGAACGATCAGCGGGTCTGCTCTCCGAACGTTCGGATCGGCTTCGAGGGTCTCTTCGTGCGAGCGCGGTAGCGTCGCGAACGTCGAAAAGGGCCCGGTGACTTCCTCGCTCGTGATCCAGGCGTCCGCGCCGATCGCCTCGACGGTCCGAACGGCCTCGGCACGGAAACTCGCGGCGATCCCGGCGATCACGAGTGCCATCGCGAACACCATCGCGGTTGCACCGATCGCGATCGCGAAGCGGCGACGGCGCCATTGGAGGTCGCGAAGCGTGATGAGCCACACGGCGGCAAGAATCTAGTCGGTATGTCTCGTTCGACGCGAGTGGTTGACACGCGCGTCAGGTCGCCCGGAGACTAACCCCGCTGATCGGGGAGGCCCCTCTGAACGACTATCCGCGCGACGCCGCCGCCATCGTCGGCATCGGCCACACCGAGTTCTCGAAGAACATCGGGCGGCCCGAGCGAACGATCGCGCTCGAGGCCATCAAGATGGCGCTCGACGACGCCGGCCTGACCGCGAAGGACGTCGACGGCCTGGTGAAGTTCTCGCTCGAGAACACGATGGAGGTCGAGATCATCCGGAACCTCGGTATCCCGAACCTCTCGTTCTTCGGCGACGTCGCGTACGGTGGCGGGGCGGGGTGCGGGGCCGTCGGGCACGCGGCGATGGCCATCGCGACGGGAGTCGCCGAGACCGTCGTCGTCTGGCGCGCGCGCAACCGCGGCTCGGGCGGGCGGCCGTGGGCGACGCGGGCGACGAACAAGCAGCCCGGCGAGATGCAGTGGTTCCTGCCGTTCGGACTCTCGCGGCCGGTCGACCAGATCGCGATGCTCACGCGCCGGCACATGATCGAGTACGGCACGACCGAGGAGCACCTCGGCCACGTCGCGACATCGGTCCGCGAGCACGCGACCCGCAACCCGAACGCGATGATGCGCAAGCCGATGTCGATGGATGACTACCTCGCGGCGCGCTGGGTGTCGGAGCCCTTGCGGCTATTCGACTGCTGCCTCGAGTCCGACGGCGCGCTCGCCCTGGTGCTGACGACGCCCGAGCGGGCGGCCGCGTTGAAGCAGCCTGCGGTCTTGGTGCGCGCGGCGTCGCAAGGGATCGGCCCCGACCACTTGGTGATGGCCAACTACTTCACGGCCAACCCGTTGGATACGCCGGCGCGCTACGCCGCCACCGAGCTATGGCGGCTGGCCGGCATGGGGCCCGAGGAGATCGACTGCGCGCAGTTCTACGACGCGTTCTCGCCCCTGATCGTGATCTCGCTCGAGGAGTACGGCTTCTGCAAGCCCGGCGAGGGCGGGCCGTTCGCCGCCGACGGCGGGCTGAAGCTCGGCGGCACACTACCGTCGAACACGAGCGGTTCCTCGTTGTCCGAGGCGTACGTTCATGGGATGAACCTGATCCTCGAGGGCGTGCGCCAGCTCCGCGGAACCTCGACGTCGCAGGTAGACGGTTGCGAGTCCGTGCTGGTGACAAGCGGCAACGGCGTCCCGACGTCGTCTCTCATCTTGAGGAAGCCTTGAGCTCCCAGCCGCTCCGCCCCGTGCCGGGCCCCGACGACGCGTCGGAGCCGTTCTGGGAGGCGTGTGCGCGACACGAGCTGCTGCTCCAGAGTTGCGGTGAGTGCGGTGCGGTCCGGTTCCCGCCGCGGCCGATGTGCCCGGCGTGTAACAGCTTCGACGTCGCGTGGAAACCGGCAAGCGGGCGCGGACGCATCTGGTCGTGGGTGATCGCCCACCCGCCGGTCCTCCCGGCGTTCGCCGACCGGGCGCCGTACAACGTGATCGTCGTGGAGCTCGACGAAGGGATTCGGATGATCGGCAACCTGCTCGACACGCCGAACGATGAGATCGTCGAGGGCGTGCCGGTCGAGGTCGCTTGGGAGGACGTCGAGGATGGCGTGTCGCTCCCGGTCTGGAGGCCGGCGCCATGACCGCAGAGCTGGATCGCTTCTTCCACCCGCGCGCGATCGCCGTCATCGGCGCGACCGACGACAAGCGCAAGCCCGGCTACGCGCTTTTGCTGAAGGTCAAGGCCCGCGCGGATCGGGACGGCGCGACCGTCTACGGCGTGAACCCACGGCTGACCGACATCGACGGGATCGCCTGCTACCCCACGCTGGACGACGTCCCCGCCGAGATCGACGTCGCCGTGATCATGATCGGCGACGCCGAGAAGGGCCTGCGCGACGCAGTCGCCAAGAAGGCGCGCTTCGCCGTGATCTTCACCGCGGGTTTCCGCGAGGTCGGCGCCGAGGGCGCGAAGCGCGAGGAGGAGCTCGCCAAGATCGCGCGCGACGGCGGCGTGCGGCTGTTCGGCCCCAACACCAACGTCAACGCGTTCGAGATGTTCCCGGAAACGCGCGGTAAGAAGCTCGCGCTCATCACGCAGTCCGGGCATCAGGGGCGGCCGATCGCCCAGGGCGTCGAGCTCGGCATCGGCGTGAAGTACTGGGCGCCGACCGGGAACGAGGCAGATCTCGAATCGGCCGACTTCATCGAGTACTTCGTCGACCAGCCCGACGTCGCGGTGATCTCGGCGTACATCGAGGGGTTCAAGTCGATCCCGCGCCTGAAGGCCGCCGCCGAGAAGGCCGCCGCGGCGGGCAAGCCGATCGTGCTGGTCAAGATCGGACGCACTGAGGCAGGGCAGCGGATGGCGATGGCGCACACCGGCCACCTCACAGGCTCGGACGACGTGATGAGCGCGTTCTTCCGGCAGTACGGGATGGTGCGCGTGGACGACCTCGACGAGCTGCTCGAGACGTCGGCCCTATTCACGCGGCTGCCGCGCCCGGACGGCGAGGGGATCTGCATCTACGCGATCTCCGGCGGGACCGGCGCGCACATGGCCGATCTGTGCGAGTGGGGCGGGCTGTCGCTGCCGACGCTGACCGAGGAGACACAACAGAAGCTGCGCGAGGCGATCCCCGACTACCTGACCGTCTCGAATCCCGTCGACAACGGCGCGCAGGTCGTGCGGACGGGTGGCCTCAACCGGCAGTGCATCGAGATCTGCCTCGACGACCCGAACACCGACATCCTCATCTGCCCGATCACCGGGATCCTTCCGTCGATGTCGAAGGTCGTCGCCGGCGACATCGTCGACGCGTACCAGTCGGGCAAGAAGCCGGTGGTCGTGATCTGGGGCTCGCCGGTCACCGACGAGGAGGGCTACCGCATCCTCGTCGAGGGCGGCGTGCCGATGTTCCGCTCGTTCCGGTCGTGCGTTGTAGGCCTGCGACGTTACCTGGACTACTGGAAGTTCCTGTCGACCTTCCAGCCGCGTCCCGCCGGATCGGAGCGCGTTCCGTCGGGCTTCGAGACGATGCTCGCGGGGAGCGGCCCGCTGTCCGAGTACGACTCGGCGTCGCTCGCCGCGCAGTACGGCGTGCCGTTCGCGCGTTCCGCGATGTGTGAAACCGAGGAGCAGGCGGTCGAGGCGGCTGCGCGGCTGGGCGGGCGCCTGGTCATGAAGGCCTGCGGCTCCGGGATCTTGCACAAGTCCGACGCGGGACTCGTGCGGATCGGTGTCGCGGACCCGGCTACAACGTTCCGAGAGCTGGATGCAGCCGGCCACGCGCACGCAGGTGACGCCGGCTACGACGGCGTCCTGGTGCAGGAGCTCGCGGACGACGGCGAGGAGGTGATC
>JBKKCR010000106.1:0-25592 GCA_046712825.1 Actinomycetota bacterium
TTAGACGGGTCCAGGGCAGAACCGGTTCCCACAAGCATGCCCGGTGACCAGGACCGACGTAATTCCGTTGACGGTGCTCGCGCCGCTTGCGATACTGATGCCGGAAAACGGGCAGAGGCGCCCGTCCGGAGGCTACGTAGATGTTCCACAAGTACGCGCAGAAGCAGATGCTCCATGGTGATGCGGGTATCCGCATGCCGTGGAGCGTTTCGGCTACGCGTGGCTCCGGGGCTTCCCGGTCGGGAGGAGCAACAGGATAAACCCTCTCAATCCAGGATCCCCGGGCCGTCGGAAAATCCGACGGCCCTTCTGTTTAGGGAAACACGAGCGGTCCACGAGGACCGGAGGAGGACAGGGAAGGTGGATGTCTTCAGGACGATCCAGTGGTCGCAGGCCCGATGCGCAACGGGTGACGCGACGATGCTCTCGCTGTTCTTCAGCGAGGAGCAGCACGAGGTCGCCCAGGCGAAGCAGTTCTGCCGTACCTGCCCGCTCCGGGAAGAGTGCCTCGAGGGGGCGCTGCGGCGCCGTGAGCCGGTCGGGGTGTGGGGCGGCGAGCTCTTCGACCGTGGCCGGGTGATCGAGCGCAAGCGGCCTCGTGGCCGCCCGCGTAAGTCAGAGCTGGTCCCGGCGGCCGAGCAGGTCGCCTAAGGCCGGCGGAGAGCGCGGCAGGATCGTCCGCGGCGGTCCTGCCGCATCCAAGCCTGCGAGCCGGCGTCGTCTACCCTGGCGGACGCCGGCTCGCCGCGTCTGTCAGGCAGTGCGGCGGCGACGAGCAAGGAAGATGCCGCCCGAGGCGACCAAGACTGCGACGACGGCGAAGACGGTCATGATCCCCGTGCCGCCCGCTTCATTGTCGGGTTCTGGCTTCGGCGCCGGCGCGGCAGGCGCTTCGACACTCATAGCGACGGGCGTCGTGCGGACCCGATCAAGCCCGTCGTAGGCCTCGAGCAGAACCTCATACGAACCGGGCGCGAGGGGTGGTGTGGGCATCGCGGCTACGGTCGTCGTCTGGGTCGGCGTGACGCTGCCAGCCGGACCGGGAGCCGGGGTTCCGGTGGCCGACCCCGCCGGCGTCGACGCCCCTGGTGAGGGTGAGGGCGTGGAGGCGCCGAGTGCCACGCTGAAGACGTTGGGTCCCGAGATCTGCGACACCTCGATCGTGCGCAAGACCTCCGCACCTTCGCGCCGGACAACCACGACGACCTTTGCGGACCGCGACAGCGTGTACGACAATGCGATCGTGCCGTCGGGCGGGATCTTCAACGGTGGAGTGGCGAGGTCGACCGTGAGGACCGGCGTCAGCGTAGGTCCGACCCCACGGCGGATATCCAGCGTCGATCCGCCCCGAACCTCGAACCGATCACCCGGAGCGAGCGCGCTTCCCGTTGCCGTTTCGACCATGGCCTTTCCTTCGATCGCGACGCGCACGCGCGAAGCGTCTTCCACGACGAGAACGCGGATCCGGCCGGGCTCGTCGACCTGCTTCGGCCGCAGTCCAGCGTAGAAGTGCGCGAGGATATCGGCGTAGCTTCGACCGCGATCCCCGAGCGAACGTGCGCCGTACTGCGACATGCCGACCCCGTGTCCCCATCCGCGTCCGATGAGGACCGCGTCGTCGCCGTCCTGTTTCAGCGTGAAGTCGATGGACGGCACCGTCTGCGGAAGCTTCGCGCCGGTCGAGCCCGACGTCGGATAGACCTTGGGGTAGACGCAGGAGGCTTCCCGATTGAGCGCGATGCGGAAGTCGCTCTTGCCCACCGAGTCGCTGCCTCCGGAACCGGAGAGGCGGACGGTCGATCCGTCGAGGCTTACGGCCGACAACCGACCCCCGGACCACGCGCCGTACTCCGCTAGGATCGGCCCGAGGTGCGACAGGGGCACACGCACGGTCCAGTTTGCGAGCGGCGCATCGTCGTCCTGTCCGTCCACGCTGTCGAGGTAGGGGAGCGGCGTTCCCCCCGGAAAGTTTCGCTTCGTCTTGCCCGGCGAGGTGGAATGGTAGAAGGCCTGGATCGGCTCACCGTTGTAAAGAAGCGCGCGCCCGCGGGTCTCGGTGACCGCGCGGATCCATGCGTCGCCGAACGCCCCCTGCTCGACCTGAACCCCCCGATACACCTGGCACTGGTCGGTGGAGCAGATGTCGTACCCGAGCTTCTCCGCGGCCGTGCTCCGATGCTGGAGGTGATAAAGCCCGTAGCTGCGCGCGGCGACGACTTGTGCCTTGAGCGTCTCGAACGGCCACGAGCGCGGCACTTCCGCCAGGCCGCGCAGGTACTCATCGAACGTCAGGTGGTCGATGATCGCGAGGCGCCCATCGCTCTGACGGATGATCTCGAGCTTCCCACGATATCGAGCGTTGAGATCCCGGCGCTTCTTCGTCTCGCAGGTCACGCCGGCGTTGTTATAGACGGCCTGCACGCGGAACGTCGTGTTCTCAGAAGGGGTCAGGATCAAACGCTCGGAGGTCGCGCTTTGCGCTCGTGCCGTGCCGGGTCGTGAGAAGGTCGCCGGCAAGAGGGCGATCGCGAGAAAGACGAGGAGTCCCCGGCTGGCGACGCGAGGCATCCGCCTCAGCGTAGCCGACTCACCGAGTGTCGGCGGTACGCACCTTCGGCTCGGGGTTGAGAACGCGGGCCTCGGCCCAGTTCGTGTACCAGAGCAACAGCCCGACGACGCCGATAAGTGCTGCTATCGCGATCAAGAACATCAGATTCACCTCGGCTCAGTATTGCCCTGTCGGGCGGGCGACCAAACGCAGACGCGAGTCGTCGACGTTAGTTTCGACCGATTCGGCGGTGACTTCAGCCGGATCTAGGGCGTGGAAGGAGCCTCTGGCGACGTGCTGGGGGTGTCCGCCTCGCTGTCTGCCTCGGGCTCGATCGGAGCAGCCGGGACTGCCGGGGCCACGATCTGCTGGACGGTCTCCGCGAACTGCTTGGCCCGCTCACGGAGAGGCGCAGGCAGCTCTTCGTTGCCGATCACTTGCTGCAGCTTCTTCACGGAGTCCATCAGGGTCGCCTTGACCTCAGGGTCGCTGGCGGCGCTTTGGGCAGCAGCCAGGATCCGCTCTTGGTCTGGAGCGACGATGGCGCTCAGCGCGATCGGGTCGGAGACGGCGACCGCTGCCTCGAGTGCCTCGCTGAAGTCTTGGATGGCGTCGATCTTGGCCTGAGCAGGCGGGGTTGAGCCCGGACCGAAGGCCGCGAAGGCCCCCGAGCCCAGCGCGAGGACCGCGGCAAGGCCGGTGAGCGCCGCACGCGTGCGCAACCTCGTGCGCTCGATCTCCGGGGCGCGGAGGGCGTTTTCGATCCGATCGGAGGCACGGACCAGCGACAAGCGCTGCTCGTCGATCACCTGGGCGGCGGCGCGATAGTTTTCTTCGCGCACCATGGCGTGCGCGAAGTTCGTGGTGAGCTCGAGCTCCTCGTAGAGCGCCGCGATGGTCTCTTCCACGGCGTGCAACGGAGAGCGTCCCTTACGAAAACGAAGCAGGCGTCCCATTTGCCTCCGAAACTACGACTTTGAGCGAGTCCTTGTCTAGCCATCGAGTTCGACGTCCCAGTCGCGTCTCCTCCTACAGATGGCGTAAGACCGCGGGGTTTCTGTCGCACCCTGGGACTAACCTGGCAACCGGACACCGTGATGGCTCTGACCTGGGAGAACGATCGATGACTACGGGAGGGCTCGCCTCGAAGGCCGAAGTGGTTCTCGACCCCCGTCTGGCGGAGGTCTGGCAGCTCATCTGGGCAGGAGAAGAGGACCCGCCCGAGGAGTCGCGTGAAGTCTCTGAGGAGGTCCTGGCGGGCTTGCTCCGCTTGGCCTACATGCAGGGCTACGCGGACGCGACTGCCGAGCCCAGTGCGGGAGCCCTTTACCGCGAGCTCGGGATCCGGAGTCCATCGATCACGAGGAAGGAAGCGGCGGGTCCGCGGGGGGCTCGACGTCGGCCCGGCAGTTCGGGCACGTGACCTTCTCGACGATGCCGATGGCGAACCGGTAGCTGCACACCCCGCAGACGACCCAGTTCACATCACCTTGCTGGGCGGGCGGAATGGATGCGGGCGCAGGCGCCCCGCCGGGCAGCGTCAATCCGGAACTTCCCGGCGCCACCCCGAAAGGAGCGGCTCCGGTAGCTCCCCGAACGACGTTGCGGGTACCACATGTCGGACAGATGAATTCGCCGGTCCCTGAGACCTCGAGCTCGGCACGGCATCGACCACATCGAACGATCACGGCCGCTAATGCTATCGGATGCGCGAAACCGCTTTTTCCCGGCAGCGGCCTTCGTTGCGAAAGCGGGCGAACGCACACGCAGCGCCCGTCGCGATCCTCAAGCGCTTATGGTCCCGACCCGACACCATCGGTACGTGAGTGCGATGCCGAGCCCCATCCCCCACCCAGCGGAAGATCAAGTCTGTCCGGTGTGTTCCTCCACGTCCCTGACCCGGGGCAGGCTCTCTGCGAGCAAGCGGGAGGCGATCGACTTCGTCGCGTGCGACGACTGCGGCGACTTCTGGTTCGAGCGCGCCGGCACCCGACTCACGGGCTCGGCGATGCGGGATCTCGGCTTGATGCCCTAGGCCGCACCCCAAACCCGGACCGTCGCGCTGCTGGGGTATCGTGACTTCGATGGACGCGGCGATCGTCGTGGTCGGGGACGAGATCCTCGCAGGGCATGTTCGGGATGCGAACACGTACTTCGTGGCGAGCCGGCTCGCCGCGCTCGGACACCGGCTGCGGCGGGGCTGCGTCGTCGCCGACGATCCCGAAGAGATCGCGAACGCGCTTCGACGCGAGATCGACGCCGGCCACGGCATCGTGTTCGTCTGCGGAGGGCTCGGGCCGACGCACGACGACCGCACGATGGAGGGCGTCGCAAAGGGGCTCGGGCGCCCCTTGTCTCCGAACAGCAGCCTCGGCGAGCGCATCGAGACGATCGCCGATCATGTGAAACGGCAAAACTTCTCTGGGGACCCGCTCGGCGTCGCCATGTTGCAGAAGATGGCGCTCGCTCCCGGGGGGGCTGAGGCGCTCACTTCCTCCGCGTGGTTCATCCCCGCGGTATGGATGCAGGAGGGGAACGCGATAGTCGTCGTGCTGCCGGGACCGCCTCGCGAGCTGGAGCTCGTCTTCCGCGACGCGGTCGAGCCGCTATTCCTTGAAGGCTCCGGCTCGGTGCTCTGGCGTGCAGAGGTGGAGCATCATTTCCCGGAATCGGCTCTCGCCGGGATCCTCACCAAGCTCGAGCACGACTTCCCCGGTGTCCAGATCGGCTCCTATCCGCTCGAGGACCGCGTCCTCATCCGGCTGGCCGGGGACGAGACGGAAGTTCGCGACGTTACCCAGCGCATCAGGGACGCGATCGAGACGCTTGCCGCGTCTGAGGACGGGCAGCGCTTGATGGAGTATCTCAACGCGCGTCGGAAGGATTGAGCTCTCTAGGAGCCCGGCAAGATCCCCGGGATCAGCGGGGGAGAGGCGGGGTCGACGAAACGCACGAACTCGAAATGCATGCCGTCGGGCACGAGCCAGCGTCCACCCCAGCTGAAGCCCCACCGCTCCATGACCTCAACCAGGCGTGGATCCTGTGACGGCGTCTCGCCGTACGGATTCCTCGGGGCATTGACGTCGACCGCGATCCCATACGCATGTCGCGACAGCGCATACGTGTTGCCGACCTGCATGCGCGGCGAATAGCAACCGTTGGAGGTGCGGATGAGTCCTCCGAGCCCGCGGGCTATCAGTTCCCGCATGGCGCCGGTCAGTTGCGGGATCAGGTTCTTGTTGCAGGCGATGAGGCCCAGCAGAGGTACGCGCTCCTCAACGATGTTCGCGTCCTCCCATTTCTTGTCGGGGATGACGAAACGGCTGCTCGTCGGCCGATAGGTCCACTCGCCGAAGATCTTCTTCACCTCCGCGAAGGACAGGATCTGGCCCTCAGAGACGTCGCCTTCGATATCGTCGGCCGCTCGGATCCGAGCACGCACTTGCTTGGTCAGCGCGTGCATGGCTTGCACAGCACCGCCGGCTTGTTCGGCGACCACCGAGGTTACGATCGCGCGCGGTGCGGTGAGGCCGAGGTCGGATGACCGCGCGAACGGGATCAGCACCTCACGACCGCGTGCATCGTCGTCCGAGACGACGACTCCGACGCGGAACGTCTGACGGACCTTGCCTGCAGCGATCGTGAGCGTCGCACCCGGGGCCATGCCGCGCATGCTCGCGGCGGTCTCGCTCAGCACGGCATCGCCTGAGAGGAGCGCTGCAGAAACCACATCGCCCTTGTCGGGGTTCGGGTCCATCGCGGCGATCGAGATGGGGAAGACGGCGCCCTTGGCGCGTCGCGGCAGAGGGTGCTTCGCTCCGGTGACCGAGACGAGGTCGACCATGCCGTTCGAGATCCGTGCCACCCAGCGGACGCCTCCGATCGCGGCGACCTTGTGATGGAGCTCCTTAGGTAGGTCGCGCGACGACCAGATGACGATCGGAACGGGAGCCGCCGGCGCGAGCGGGACCGCCACGGGTGCGCGCTTCACGGTCGGGGCGCAGGCACCCACAGCCAAAGTCGCGACGCACAGGATCGCAGGGAGCAGCTTTCGCATGGGGGCTCATTGTGCCAGCCGGCGACGAATGAAACCTGAGGAGCGTGAACGACCTGCGTGGTCGTCAGCAGATGCGGATTGACGCGATCTCCCAAGGGCGCAGTTGCACCACGATCGCGCCCTCCTTCACCTCGAGCGGGGCGAGCTCTTTACCGAATAGGTCCAGGGTTGCCGGGGCGGATACCTGTAGCGGCCGCCCGACGTGCAACCGTGCCGTTACGGGCCGGCCGGCGGCGTTGAAGACGCGGCATTCGGTGCGTCCGTCCAGCGTCGCGAGGGATGAAAGCCGCACCCCGCCAGGCTCGATGCTCAGCGCGCTGCCGAGCGCCGGCAGAGCACCTCCGTGGCCGCGTACCCCGACGGAACGCAGCGGGAGCGAGAACAGCTCGGCAGCGTCGTGCACGTCGCCGTCGCTCCAGTTACCCGCGTGGGGGAACACCGCGAGCCGGAGCACATGCTCGCCGGGGACCTGCGCTCCCGGGGTCTCGAGCGCCGGACCGGCCGGGCCCGAGCGTGTCCGAAGGTCCTGACGCGAGAGCCATCCAACGGATCGAAGGAGCGTAACAGCGAGATCGTTTCCTTTGACGAGCTCGTACTCGGGCGTGCCCTGGTGCAGCACGCCGAGCCCGTGTTCGCCGTCGGAGGCGTCCACCCACCGGCGGCAGGGGAAGGTCGGGAGGCCGAGCTCGAAGCCACCCTCGGCCGCGAGACCGCGCTCGACCACGTCGAACGCGCCGTCGGCGTGCGAACGTGACGTGACGAACGGCAGCGGGAAGTGCGCGCGCAGCCGGTGGTCACGGGCTTGATTCGTGATCCGTATCGTGGCGCGCAAGAACGGCTCGCCGGTGCGGAGCGACAGATCGATCGTGACGGGCATCGCCACCGTTCGTCGCGAGCGACCGCGGCGGCTAGTGGCGAGGCCCGCCGGGACCCGGATCCGCAGCGCGATGCGGATGCGAGCCTCGATGGGGCCGGCGCGGACGACTTCGGTCTCGACCGAGGTCGCTCTATCGACGATCACATCCCGCTCGGGCGGCGAGTAGTTGTATTCGTCGCCCGCGTCGCCGCCGTCTCGAAGCGCCAGCAAGCCGACGAAGGTCTTGCCGGTGGCGAGGTGATGCAGATCGACGGTGCCGTCCCCGCGTACCTCAGCACGGAGGTGCTCGTTCTCGAGCACACGATCCAGGGCGGTTGCGGGCCGCTCCACGGTGCCGCGAGCGACCTTCGGCTCGAGAAGCGTCCAGCCGAGCCCTCCGACCGCTCCCGGATCGACCAGCAACCGGCAGAGCGGCGGACCCATCCCGATCACGTGGAAGCGGCCGTTGGGCCGTGCCGTCGCGATCTCTTCCACGCGCCGCTTCGCCGTTTCGACGTCGAACTCGCCGATCGGAACAGGACCCATCCGCAAGCGGATCGTCGCAGGGTTCTTCTCGATGTCGAGCCCGTTCACGTACATAGGGCCCAGCAGCCGGGAGTGCAGCGACGGAACCAGCCGCGCGAGCTCCGTTCCGCGGAGCTTCATGTCGACGATGATCTGGTCGGTTACTTCGAGCGGTTGCACGGCATGCGTGACGCCGTCGGGCGTCGTCAGGGCACACTCCTCCGGTGGCCCCGGAAGCGTGAGCGACACCTCGGCGAGGCCGGAACGCTCGAAGGGGGAGGGGTTGAATACGAGAGCTCCCTCGTCGCTTTCGGACAGCGCCGAGGCGTCGATACCGGCAGCGAGTGTCTCGAGCCCGTCGCGCGCGACAAGGTCCCCGACCCGGTGCGCCTCGCGGTAGCGAGCAGCGACCGCGTCTGCGACGGCGTCGACGCCGCAGCCGCAGATCGAGTCGTGCGCCGAGTTCTCGACCATTCCGCGCCACGGCTTCGCGAGGATCCGCTCGGCGTCCGTTCCGGCGATCGCGGCCAGCGGCTCTGCGTAGCGCTCGAGCATCGTCGATGCTGCGAACTCGAGCTGCTTGAGCGGCATGCGTGCGCTGACGACGCCCATGAGCAGGTTCGCGCGGGCGCCCGACCGCATCTCGCCGCGCCATATCGGAAGGTCTTCGCTCGGTGCCTCGCGCACGTACTCGGTGATCGAGCCGATGCGGAAGCCGATCTCGTCCTGCCGCGCGTTCGCTTCGATGAACAGTGCCGGCAGATGCGCTTCGGGGCCGCGGTGATCGGTGCCGTTCATCGCAAGAACGATCCCTCCGGGATGGAACGGCGTCATGTCCTCGACGATCCGCTTGCCGCGGACCATGAGCTCTTCGAAGTTTTCCGGAAGACTGGCACCGTTCGAATAGGAGCGCGCGAGGTAGATCGCACGCACGGCCGAACCGTCCGGCGCCTCCCAGCGGAACACCGCACGATCGACGGCCTCGGGAACACCTCGCCACACGCAGGCGTCGGTGAAGCCCGCGAGACGCAAGATCTGCGGCATCTGTGAGATGTGGCCGAACGAGTCGGGGATGTAACCGATGCGCATGGAGCCGCCGAGCCGCTCGGCCATCGCGACGCCCTGCCGCAGGTTGCGGATTATCGTCTCGGGGGAGCACAGGAACTCGTCCATCAGGATCCGCCACGGCCCGACGGCCAGCCGTCCGGCTTCGACGAACCGCTTCACCTCCGGCTCCACCGCGGCGCGCACCTCGAGGTAATCCTCGATCGCGGCCGTCTGACCGTCGAAGTTGAAATGGAGGAATTCCGGGTCGGTGTCGAGCACCTCGAGGAGGCGGTCGACGACCTTGACGAGCTGGAACCGGTAGACCTCGAGCGGCTCGTACCACTCGCGGTCCCAGTGCGTGTGGGGAACGACATGCAGGACGGTGCGGGGCATCTCGCGGAGTATATCGGCGCGGGGAGTGAGGCCCGGCGAAGGCGCGAGCTCCAGCCCGCTCGTCCATAATGTCTGCGCGATGGCGGATGAGATGCTCAAGGATCGCGCGCTCGACGTCCTTCTCGGCGACGAGCTGAAGGACGTCGTGGACATGGTCCTGCTCTCGCGCGAGGGTGAGCTCGAGGCTCATGCGCGGGCGGGAGCGGTCGGTTTCACGGCGGAGGGTCCTCGGTGGGTCCGCGGCAGGAATCCGTTGCAACGCCAGGATCCGTCGGCGTTCTCCCCGCTCGACGTCGAACGTGCCGGCGTGCGTCCGGTCAACGAGGACAACCAGTATCCGTACGCTTACTCGTCCGTTGCGCAGCTGTTCGACGACACCCGCGCACCGGACCTCGCCGTCGTTCATACACCGGCACACAACTGGGAAGAGCGCGGCGGCCATCGCGGCGAGCACGGCTCGCTCGACCTCGTCCAGTCGCGAGCGCCGTTGATCTTCGCCGGCGCCGGTGTGCGTGCCCGGGGCCGGATCGCCGCGCACGCGCGGATGGTGGACGTCGCGCCGACGCTCGCCGCGCTCGCCGGCGTGCCTGCGCGAGCGGACGGGTCGATCCTGGCGCGGCAGGACGGGGCCGTCATCAAGGAGGTCGTCGACAAGCGCGAGCTCCCGCGGCAGGTGGTCGCGTTCCTTTGGGACGGCACCAACCCGAACGTCCTGTACGCGATGGCAGACGCCGGCGAGCTACCGAACGTCGCGAGGCTCATGATGGAGGGCACGACCTTCGGTCACGGTCTCATGGCCTCGTTTCCGAGTGTCACGCTGGCCAATCACACGTCGGCGATCACCGGCCTGCATCCCGGCCACCACGGGATCTTGCACAACGCGTACTTCGATCGTTCGACGGGTCGCCAGATCATCACCAACGCGCCTCAAACCTGGCATTTGGCGAGCAACGAGCTCCGCGCGGATGCCGAGACGATCTTCGAAGCCGTTACGCGAGCCGGCCGGGGGTTCACGGCGGCCGTCGACGAACCGACCGACCGCGGCGCTGGCTACTCAACCTTCGACCTGCTCCGGCGCGGCGAGGTGCCAGCGGTCGAGGGCGCGCTTCCGGACCCGACGAACCTGCCGGGTGCGACACAGGAATTCGTCAACCTCAAGCGAGAGTACGCATGGGCTTCGTCCGCAGACTCGCTGGCCGTCCTCCAAGCGCAGCAGCTATTGGCGAGTGTGAACGGGAACCCTCGTCCGCGGTTCATGTGGGTCAACTTGATCCTCCCAGACGCCGGTAACCATGCGGGCGGGCCTTACTCGGACATCGGTCACGCCGCGCTGCGCGACACCGACCGGCGCATGGGCGAGATCCTGGACTCGATCGACTGGGGGGCCGGAACCACCGCGTTCGCGCTTCTCGCCGACCACGGCATGGAAGAAAGCGACCCGGACTGCAAGGGCGACTTCGACGAAGTTCTGACACAGGCCGGGATCCCATTCCGCGACGAGGGATACGGTTTCATCTACCTCACGCCCTGAAGTCCCCGGACGAAAAAACGAGAGGGACGGGGGGAAGACCCATCCCTCTCGCGAGCTTCAGCCGGGCTTGTTAGGCAGCCCGGGGCGTGCGCTGGTCCGACGCGGTGTCGCTGGAGCGGCGGCTCGAGCCGATGTAGCCGAGCGCCTCGTGCCAGACGTAGGTCATAGCGCCGACCATCAGACCAGTGAAGAACGGGCCCATCCAGGCCTCACGGATCGAGATGTTCCAACCGGCGAAGACCGAGTAGTCCAGCAACGACGTCGCGACGACGCCGAGGCCGAGCGTTACGAAGGTCTTGATGGCTCCGCGGAGCTCGATACCGAGGATCCCGAGCACGAACTCGACTGTCTTGTAAACGGCGAGCCCGAGGAGCGCAACGATTGCGAAGTGATACATCTAGTGTGTCACCCCCTTTCTCGCCGCGTTAGACCGCAAGCGTGTCCCGGGGGTTACAGGCCTGTAAGTTACCAGCTGGGAACAACGCTGCGGAGGCGTACATGAATGAGGATCCGGTACTCGTCGAGCGCGATGACGCTGGCGTCGTCACGATCATCCTGAATCGGCCGGACGTCCGGAACGCCATGACGCCCGAGCTGTCCGACGCGTTCAGCGCGACGATCGAGTCCCTTCGAGGCGACCAGGCGGTGCGAGCCGTGATCATCACCGGCGCGGGGAAGGCCTTCTGTGCCGGCGGCGACCTTTCGTGGATCAGCCCCGGGCCTGGAGCAGACATCCCGGCGATCCGCGCGAAGATGCGGGCGTTCTATCCGAAGTTCCTCGTCGTACGGTCACTGGACGTGCCCACGATCGCCGCGGTGAACGGTGCGGCCGTGGGTGCGGGATTGTGCGTCGCCATGGCGTGCGACATCCGCCTCGCCGCCGAAGACGCGAAACTGTCCACGGCTTTCCTTCGCCTCGGCATGCATCCGGGCATGGCCGCTACCTACCTCTTGACCCGCCTCGTCGGCACGGCACGTGCCGCAGAGCTGTTCTTCACGGCGCGAACCGTGGACGGTCGCGAGGCGGAGCGGCTCGGCCTGGTGAACCGTGCGGTGGCGGGCGACGCGCTTCTCGACGAGACGCGGAGCATGGCTCGAGAGATCGCGAACAACGCTCCGATCCCGATGGGGATGGTCAAGAGAGCCATCTACCTCGCCGAGCGAGCCGACCTCGATGCGATGCTCGAGTACGAGGGGCTGGCTCAGCCGATCACTATGGGGACCGCCGACCTGGTCGAGGGTCTGGATGCCGTCAAGGGTAAGCGGCCGCCCCGCTTCGAGGGCCGCTAGCCGTCCCCGCCGAGGGGTTGCTCGTCGCGACGGCGGGAGGGGATGACCAGGAACGTTGCCGATCCTTTGGCGATCAGGCGCCCCTGGTCGCTAGTCACCTCGGCTTCGCCGTGAGAAACGCGGTCCCCGACGCGAACGGCATGGCCCCGGCCGGTCAACGCTCCCGACCGCATGGCAGAGATGTACTGCACGCTGAGGTTGGTCGTGACATGGTCCTTGTCCATGCCGAGCTCCGTTCGCAGCGCCAATCCGATGCACCCGTCGAGCAGCGTCGCGATCACACCGCCGTGCACGATCCCCCCCGGATTGAAGTGATGCGGCTCGAGGTCGAGGCGGACTTCGCTCGTTCCCTCGCCGAGCGTCACGAGTGTCAGGCCCATCCACTGTGCGAACTTGCTCGAGCCGAAACGTTTCCGAACCGCGGGCTCGAGCGCCGGATCAAGCATGGGGGCGATGGTAGCGGAGGGTCACGTCAGCAAGCGAAACGCTCGCTGAAGCAAGCAAACACTTATCGAGATGAGGACAGAAAAAACGGAAGCTCCGATCGACCTTTGGGGCCGCCGGTGCCTTCCCCTTTCACCGGCGTTCTCTACTCAGCCGATCGGAGCCTTCCGCAGCGCGCAAGTTATCGGTGGCGGTGGGCAGCGTCAACATCGGCAAAAAGCCAGGTCGCTACGACGAAGCGCAGGTGGCACGCGTGCACGCGCAACGAACATCGCTCAAAGTTTTTTCTTCGCGCGCGCAACATCGTGACGATGGTTCGTAGAAAGAGTCGTGATACTTCCGCCCGATAACTTGTTTGCGTGACGAGCGCGCCGTGTGACACGCTGCGCCGCCATGCTCGACGCACAGGTCGATCACGTCGCGATCGCCGTTCGCACCATAGAGTCGGCGAAGCCATTCTTCGTCGACGCGCTCGGCGCGTCGTTCCTGTTCGCCGGAGAGAACAAGCGCCAAGGTTTCACATGGGCGCAGTTCCGCTTCCCCCACGGCGGGAAGATCGAACTGGTAACGCCGCTCGGTTCGGACGGTTTCGTACAGCGCTTTCTCGACAAGCGCGGTGAGGGCGTTCATCACCTCACGCTCAAGGTGCCGGACATCATTGCCGCCATCGAGCATCTGCGTTCCCAGGGCGTCGAGCTCTTCAACGTCTCCACCGAGCATCACAACTGGAAGGAAGCGTTCATCCACCCCCGTGACGCGCATGGGGTCTTGGTCCAGCTGGCCCAGACCGCCTTCTCGGACGAGGACACGGCGGAGCACCACCTCCGCGACCACGGGGATTCCGACCACCGGCACCTCGGTCTGGCCGACCTCCTGGGCTAGCCCAGGAGGCCTGGGGCCTGCCCCGCCCCTCCCTAGGCCTTCCGGCCACACTTTTCGAATGATTCAGACGAGAAGTTCCTCCCAGGGGTTACGAGTCCGTTAACTACAGAAAGGGGGGCTTGCGCGGCGAGTTATCATGGGGCTAGAAGGTGTCCGGCAGGGGCGTCTTCACCCATAGGCAGTGGCGAGGTGCATCCCCTTGAGGGTCAAGGTTCAGGTCGTCCGTAGTCCACGTCGTCGTAAGACCGTCGAGGCCGTCAAGGACGGGAACAAGGTCGTCGTTCGGCTGCCGGCGACCCTGACCAGGTCGGAGGCTCGGCGGTGGGTCCGCGAGATGGTCGAGCGGATCGAGGAATCCGAGCAGGTCCGCCGGCTCAACGAGAAGCGAGACCTTCAGCGCCGGGCTGGGGAGCTTCACGACCGCTACTTCGGCGGTCGGCCGAAGCTGCGCAGCATCCGCTACGTCGCCAACCAGCACGACCGATACGGGTCGTGCACGCCGGCCGACGGGACGATCCGCCTGTCCCACAGGCTCGCCGAGTTCCCAGATTGGGTCCGCGACTACGTGATCGTCCACGAGCTGGCTCACCTTCGGGTGCCCGATCACTCACCCTGGTTCTGGAAGCTCGTGAAGCGGTACCCGCTGTCCGAGCGGGCGCGCGGGTACCTGATCGCCCGCGGCATCGAGGGCGACTAGGCGGATTTGACCTGCCAGGCGGCGAGGACGTCGCCGAGCAGACCCGCGTCTCCGTCGACGCTCGAGCGGTCGAGCGCCTCGGCGACCGTCAGGCGTCCTGTGGTCGCCTGAACGAGCGTCTCGGGGTCGGTCTTCCAGGTCGCGGCGCCGGGCGCATCCGGCCGCCCGATGTCCCACGCGCCGTCGCGATCCCCAAGTGTCCACGACCCCACTCCGGTGACTTCGACCCGGATCCACGCGTCGGGCTTGACCTGGGCCGCCGCGAGCGCGTGCGGGGCGCCCCGAACGCAATACTCGACGATGAATGGAACCCGATCGCCCCACAGAGATGGCGCGCTGAGCGCGGCGCCGACATCGTAGGAGTGGAGCGCGAGGTCGAAGAAGTGCAGCCGCAGTACGTCCCGCAGCAGGAGCGGTCGATCGAACACGCTGACGTCGCGATTCCACGAGTCCTCGGATCTTGAATCGATCACCCGCTGCGTCGCGGAGCCGTGATGCCACAAGGAGAACCGAAGGGTCTCCCCGTCGGCCCGGGCCCAGCGCTCGACGCCCGCCTGCGGGTCCGCGTCCTCGCGGGTAAGCGCCTTCAGCTCGCCGCGGTAGACCCGCCCGAAGAGCAGCTCTCCCTCGACGAGGTGCGCGACGACGTCGTGCACCGGCCATCCACGGCAGCCCGTCGGATGCGTCCAATCCTCGGTCGGAAGGTTCGACAACAGTCCGAGCAGCTCTGCTCGCTGATCGTTGGCAAGCGCCACGAACCCTTCCGACACGGCGCCGAGTGTACGCGTTATCGTGCTCGGGTGAGGATCGCACACCGCATCGCGCCGGCCATTGTGCTCCTGCTTTGCCTCGGGGCGTGCGACGGCGGCGGGACGAAGAGCGCCGCCGGAACCTTCGACGTCGGCTCGCCCAAGGGCGGGGCCGCGCCGTTGCCGGGAGCGACCGTCGCGGCCGGCAAGCTCAAGCCGCCGGCACCGGCCCGTATGTTCGCCGGGACCAGCTCCGTCGTCGGCCAGCTGACCCGCTATTGCAAGTCGACGTGCGTGGTGTCCGACCCGGAGGCACCGACCTACCTCAAGGTGCCGTCCGGTGCGTTCGTCCTCTTCACGCTCGGGGAGATCCCTCAGGCGGCGGTGGCCGAGGTCCGTGTGCGGTCGAATGAGAAACCGGGAACCGTCACGCTCAGCCCGAGCACGACCATGGTGTTCGACTACGGCTTGGGCGAAGGCAAGTACCTGGTGGACCTCTACGTCCGATGGAAAGCGTCCGAGGCGCGCTGGCGGTTCGGGCTGAACGTTACGTAGCCACCCGCGAGAGCCAGGCGCTCGGGTCGGCGAGCTCGTCGACGCTGGGTAGGGCACGGGAGTCCTCCCAGACCCGTGAGAGCGCAGGCCAGCCTCCCGCGTCGAGTACTGCGCGGCAGAACGCGTCGGCCGTCCGAAGCGTCTCTACTGGAAGATCGACGCCGATGAACCGCTGGAACATGCGGTCGCCGGGCCCGGAGTCTGCGCGCCGGCGCGCCATCGCCTCGGAGATCTTCGGACCCGAGGCGAGACGCGAGGCCGCCGTATCGACGGCGCGCTCCGCGTACGCCTCGAGCACCGCCAGGAAGCGCTGAAGCCGGGCGAGGGCCTCGGCTGCAGCCGGGGTGTCGATGAGGCCGAAGAATCCTTCTTGCTCCATGGCTTCGCGGAGATGCTCAGGGCTTTGAAGGTCGAGGGATTGCAGACGGTCCATCGCCCCTGTTAGGTCGACCTGCAGCGCCGCGACGTAGTTGTGGAACAAGGCGAAGAAGTGCGTCGAGACATCGGGGGTCGCCTCGAAAAGGCTGCGATGAGCCGCCTGGTGCAGCGCGACCCACAAGCGGGTTTCGCGGCGGTCGAGCCCGTAGGAGTCGGCGAACGCGTCGATCGTCGGGACGACGATGTCGATGGCGCCCTCCTCGGTCACCGGCATCGGCACGTCGTATGTGCCCATCACGCTTCCCCCCAGCGTGCCGAGCACGACGCCGGCTTGGATGCCCATGAACACCGGCGCCATCTGCGCCATGACGGGTCCGAGCATCGCGGCCTCGCCTCCGGAGGCGAGCCCTCCTGATTGGTCGCGAACCGAAGCGACGACCTTCGCGGCAAGGGGGTCGACGATCTCGCTCAAGGCAGTCGCTCGCTCGGCCCAGCGTGCCGGGGTCGTGGCGCGGACGACCGCAACCTTCGCCGGGGTCGCGAGGCCGGGTCCTTCGGCGAGCCACATCTCGGCCAGGCGGAACGCTTCGGTGATCTCGTCGGAGTCAGCCTTCGGAACCTCGTGCACGGTTTCCTCGCCGGCCGCGAGGGCGACCGCGATCTGCCGCGCGAGATCCCAGTTCACCGGCCCGCCGCTCCACGAAAGAACCTTGGCGAGCTCTGCGAACAGCGGGATGCGACCCAGGAGGTCTGGGGGTAGCTCGAACGGTTCGTCCGGCATCGGTGTGCATCGTAGCGCCGGTGCGGCGTCGGCACCGCGCTACTATTGCCCGATGGCGGTGGGCTCCGGGAACGCGCATGTCGTCGCGATCACTGGGGTATCCGGCTACCTCGGTCGCCGCTTGCTCGCCCTCCTCGACGCCGATCCCGCCGTCGAGCGCGTCGTCGGCATCGACATCGCCAAGCCGCAACAGCGGGAAGAAGCGCGTCGAGCTGCCCGAGGCGGTCGCGTTCTCCCTCGCCGAGCGGCTCTGGAAGCTTGGGATCAGCCAGGCGCCGCCCGGGGAGCTCCATTTCGTCATGCATCCCTGCAGACCCATCGGCCGTGGGTCGCCGTCGGGCGCGCGCGGATGCGCAAGTACGATCTCGCGAAAGGCGCGGCGGCGACGCTGGGCGTCGTCGGAGCGATGGCACTTGTGAGAAGGTCTCGGAAGAAGGGATCCGACTAGCTCGGAGAGCCGTTCCCGCTGGAGCTTCCGGCGAGGTGCCTCCGTTCCCACTCGAAGAACGCCGGCTCGTAGTAGCGCACGCGGACCTTCTTGTACTCCTTGGTCGAGTACAGCATCGCGTGCTCCGTCACACCGGTGTCCCGTGCGATGGCGTCGGCGGACTCCTCGCAATCCTCCTTGGTGCGGCCGTGGAGCATCCCGAAGACGTTGTACGGCCAGTCGGGGTAGGTGGGGCGCTGGTAGCAGTGCGAGACGGCGGCGAAGCCGGCCATGGCGGTACCGACCTCTTCGATCCGCTCCTCGGGCACCTTCCAGACGCTCATCGCGTTGGCGACGAATCCGGCCTGGCGGTGATGCAGCACCGCGGCGAACCGGCGCATGCGGCCCTCGGCAACGAAGCGGTGGGCGGAATCCAGGACGTCCTGCTCGGTGATCCCTATCCGAGAGGCCATGCCGGCGAACGGCTCCCGTTCGAGTGCGATGTCCTCCTGCAGCTCGCGCAGGATCGCGATCTCACCGTCGTCCAGCGGCTCGCCTGCCTTCGGCGAGTGACGGTAGGCGGGGATCGTCGTACGAGCGTCGGCAGCGCGCTTTCCCGTCATGTCCAGATCGACTCCGATCTTAAACATCCGGATCGTGTGCATCAGCCTGGTCGCTTCGCCGCCTGAGATGTCGTGCACCGCCTGAACGTGATCCTCGAGCGAGGACGTCGGCGGGACGGCGATCGTCCACCAGATGTTGAACTCGTGGTCGCGGCGGTAGTTGTGGGAGACGCCGGGGTGGTCGTTGATCACGTGCGCGACCTCGTCGACCTTGTCGTCTGGGGCTCGCGTCGCGACGAGCGAGGACTTGTATCCAAGCGCTCTCGTATCGAAGATCGCCGAGATCTGCCGGATGATCCGCGCGCTCTTGAGGGACGCGAGGCGCTCGATCACCTCGGATTCGCCGATGCCGAGCTTGTCCGCGAGCGCATTGAACGGCCGCGACTCGACCGGGAAGTTCACCTGGATGAGGTTCAGGAGCTCCTGGTCGGTGTCGTCGAGCGGGTGCGTGCGTACGCCTGGCATCGCCGACGAATCGTAGCAGAGCCAGTTACGCGCCTATACTGCCGCGTCCGCACGAACGCACGAAGGTTCCCCATGTCGCGCGACCTGGCCGTCGATCTCGGCTCCGCTAATACGCTCGTGTTCATACGCGGGCGCGGGATCGTGTTGCGTGAGCCGACCCTTATCGCACTCAACGAACGAACCGGCGAGGTGCTGGCGATGGGGGAAGAGGCCTGGCAGGCTGCCGGCAAAGGCTCGGAGCCGGTGGTCACGTTCCAGCCGCTTCGGCGTGGCGCGGTCAGCGACTTCGCCTTGACGGAGCGGCTGCTGCATCTCGTGCTCCGCAAGGTCGGCGCGAGCCGCTTGATCAAGCCGCGCGTGCTCGTCTGCGTTCCGTCGAACGTGACGATGGTAGAGCGACGCGCCCTCGAAGAGGCGACGCTGCAAGCAGGCGCCCGGCAGGTCTGGCTGATCGAGGAGCCGATCGCCGCCGCGATCGGTGCCGGTCTCCCGATCGACGAGCCTACGGGGACCTTCATCGTGGACGTCGGGGGCGGCACGACCGAGGTGGCCGTCATCTCTATGGGTGGCCTGGTGTCCCGCGTTACTTGCAAGGTCGGCGGCTTCGACCTCGACGACGAGATCACCCGATTCATGCGCACGGAGTACGGCATGGCCGTCGGCGAGCGGACGGCCGAGCACCTCAAGATGGCGATCGGATCGGCCTCGCCATTGGACGAGGAGGGAAAGGCGGAGGTCCGCGGGCGCGAGATCGATTCCGGCGCACCGAAGACGGTTATCGTCTCCAGCGAGGAGATCCGACGGGCGCTGGGCAACCCGACGCGGGTCATCGTCGAAGCGGTCCGGGCGACGCTCGCAGAGACCCCGCCGGAGCTTGCCCACGACGTGCTCGATCAGGGGATCTATCTGACCGGCGGCGGAGCGCTTCTGCGAGGGCTCGACCGCCGGCTCTCGGCCGAGACCGGCATTCCCGTCCACCTGGCTCCGGCCCCGCTCGATACCGTCTGTCTCGGCGCTGCTCAGGCGCTAGAGGAGATCGAGCGGATGCGCGGCCGGGGACTTGTTCAGGAGCCAGAAGGGGCGTTCCGGTAGAGACGGACGCTGGGGGAAAGACCGGTACCGTCTTGTCCCCGGGCTCGTTAGTCTGGTGAAGATGCGGCGGTTGATCGCTTTCATGCTGGGCGGCTTGGTTCTCCTCGCGGGGACCGCCCCTTCCGCTTGGGCCGCTCCGAACGACCCCGGATGGGCCCAGCAGTGGAACCTTGCCAAGATCCGGGCCGATAAGGCCTGGGCGACCTCGAAGGGCTCAGGCGTGGTCGTGGCGATCGTCGATACCGGCGTCGACCTCGCGCACCCCGACCTTCAGGGCCGGCTCGTGGGCGGCGTCGATCTCGTCGACGGCGGGTCTCCCCAGGACGATAACGGTCATGGGACACACATGGCCGGCATCGTCGCGGCGAGGACCGGCAACGGTGAAGGGGTGGCGTCCGTCGCGCCCTCGGCGAAGATCATGCCCGTAAAGGTCCTGAAATCCGACGGCGTGGGAGATCCCGAGGTCGTCGCTGATGGGATCCGATGGGCCGTCAGTCATGGCGCCGACGTCATCAATCTTTCCCTCGCGGAGACGTCGTCCGGCGGGATCAAGCTTCCGATCGATTTCTTCTCCAACTCCGAGCTCGACGACGCGATCCGAGATGCCGCCGGCGCGGGACGCTTCGTAGCCATCGCCGCGGGCAACGAATTCTCGTCGGCAGGCGGGGCAGGTCAGACCTCCTACGACGCGCAGGTCTCCGGTGTGCTCGTGGTTGGTGCGAGCACCTCGGGAGACAAGCGGGCGGCGTACTCCAACTACGGCCAAGGGCTCGACGTCCTCGCACCCGGCGGAGGAAGCTCGACCAACGCCGCGGCCGAGGCGTGTTCGCCGAACGAGCCGGTCATCAGCACCTGGTGGAAGGGAAGCTCGCAATACGGTGCGGGTTGCGGCACGTCCATGGCGGTCGCACATGTGGCGGGTATCGCGGCGTTGCTGAAGGCTCGGGGGTACACCGCGGCCGGTGCGGCCCAGCGGATCATCTCGACCGCGAAAGATCTCGGCTCCAACGGGTGGGATTCGCAGACGGGCTACGGTCGCGTCGACGCGCTGTCGGCCGTCGGCGCGTCGTCCGGTCCGGCTCCGGCACCGGCGCCCAAGCCGCCTGCGAAGAAGAGCACCTCGAAGAAGAAGGCGGCGGCTGCAGCCTCTCCGACCTCGGTGCCGTCGGTGAAGGACACCAAGATCACGCCACCGGCACCATCGTCGTCACCGACGGGACTCTTGCTCGCCGCGATCGACGCGCCCGCCCTGCCGCTTGCGCCGCGGCGGACGCTGGTCATGATCGCAACAGCCCTCGCGCTTCTGGTCGGAGTCTCGCACCCGCTCGTGCGCGTCACGCTTGGCCGGCGATAACGCCGCGCGGGCTCAACCGCCGATCTGCTGGAACATCTCGACAAGCGCCCGCACCACCACGATCAAACCGACGGCGCCGACGACGGCCAGGGTAGTGATCCCGGCGATCAGTCGTAGCGCACGGTGTGGAGCAGGCTTCCGTGGCTCGGGAAGGCCGGGCTCGCCGGTGAGGATGCGGGGACGGCCGCTCGGTGCGACAACGGGTTGCGTCGAAGCCTTGGGGCGGTCGGCCGGGGACAGATGCTTCGGGGTCGAGGTCTCGGCGGCCCTGTCGGTACGTCCGGACCTCAGCACGACGATCGCGGTGAGGATCATGACGCCGCCGCTGATCGCGAGCTTGATGGCGTCGGACTCGATCATCGCACCGCACCTAGGCAGTCGGAACCAAGAGGCCTGTGCTCGGGGGTGTTGACGTCACGAGGACGGAATGACCTCGTACACCGTCTGGAACCGATAGGCACCGGACGTACGAACCCGGGCGTTCGGGAGAGTCTCTTCGATCCGATCGGGCAGCTCTCCGTGGAAAGCCGTCTCAGCTGTCGGGAACTTCTTCTTCGCGCTACGGGTGAAACGCTGAAACTCCTCTTCGTCGCGGAGCGCGTCTTCCGGGACATCATCGAGCAGCGGTGCGTACGACCGATCGGGCGTGATGTAACTGATCATCCCAACCTTGCCGATCGCAGCGAGGGTGTTTTTCAGGGCCGCAGTGAAGTCCGCCGGCTCTATCTGATGGAGCAGATTATCCACGTGGTCCCCGCTAGTGAGATCGCCGCGCTTCAGGTCGATATTAATCCGACCGGAGGTTCCCCGGAGCGGAACGGGGTTCAGGCTGGTCTCAGGGTGCTCGGGTAGGATTCCGCCCCGTTACCCTCATGGATCATCCGCCGCCCCTTCCCGAAGAGCCACCGGTTGAATCGAAACGCTGGTGGCGTCTCGCGGTCGTGGTCCTCGCCCTCGGCGTCGGTATCGGGCTGGTGGGCGCCTACGTCCAGGTGCCGTACTACAGCCTCGGCCCGGGCCCGGCGAAGGACGTCTCACAGCTCGTGAGCGTGGACGGCGAGCGCACCTACCCGTCGACCGGTGCATTCTTCCTGACCACGGTCTCGGTCTCGTCGAGGCCGGTCACGCTCTTCGAGGCGCTGGTCGGCTGGCTCGATCCCGCGGTGTCGGTTGTGCATCGGGATGTGATCATCCGGCCGGGGCTCAGCGACGAGCAGCAGGATCAGTTCAACATCTTGGATATGGAGGAAAGCAAGTACGCGGCGGTCATCGCGGCGTTGCACGCGGTCGGGATCGAGGCGCCTCCGGTGCGCGGGGCTCAGGTGATCGCCGTCGCGCAGGGATTCCCGGCCGACGGGAAGCTTCGGTCAGGAGATGTGGTAGTCGCCGTGAACGGGGTCGCCGTCCGCGACCCGGATGCTTTCGTCAAGCAGATCATCTCCAAGCCCGTCGGCGCCGGGCACGCGCTCAAGGTGCTTCGCGGGAGGGAGGAGGTTACCGTCGACCTGTCGACGATCCCATCTCCCATCGACGGCGAGGAGGATCGGCCGGTCATCGGCGCCGCGCTCGGCGCGGCGTTTCGCCTCCCGCTCAACGTGAACCTCGACTCGCAGAACATCGGCGGCCCGTCTGCCGGGCTGGCATTCGCGCTGACGATCGCCGACGCGCTCACGCAAGAGGACCTCACGCGCGGGCATCTGATCGCTGTGACCGGGACGATAGACATCACGGGGGCGGTCGGGCTGGTCGGTGGCGTCGAGTTCAAAGTCCGTGCGGCCGAGCGTGAAGGCGCCGACATCTTCCTGGTGCCGAAGGACGAGGTAGCGCTCGCGAGCGGAGTTTCCACCGACATCAAGGTGATCGGTGTGAACACGATCGACGAAGCGATCGCCGCTTTACGCGCCCTCGGACGCGTCGCTCCGAAAGCGGCCTGAGCTAGGAGCCCTCCCCGCCGGAATCCTTCGACTTCTTTCCTGCGGACGACTTGGCTACCGAGGATACGTACTTCCCGTGCACCGATCCCGTGCAGTCCTCCGGCGCGGTGAAGTCCGGGCTCTCGGGAGTTCCCGGGTCGTCGACGTCTTCGCACTGTGCGGCCTGGGAGACGAAGAAGCCGTGATTCTGCTTCCGCTCGCTCGACTCGTCGTCGGCTTGGTCTCCTTGATCCTTCTGCTTGGCAGCCTCGTTCACATCGGCGCCGTGATCGGATCCCTCGGGGGTTGAGGTCGGCTTGGCCACCGCCGAGACATCCGCACCGTGCTGCTCTCCCACTTGCGCGAAGCTCAGCGCAGCGCCGGAAACGACGAAGATCGCGGCCAGCGAGAGGACCGATACACGGAAACGTCGCACGTCTTGTCCCTCCTCGGTTCTGGAAGGCGAGCAGCAGCCACTACTCGCATCAAGTACGTCCCTTAGAGCGTCCGAGCGGCGGCTAGGGTTTACCTGGACCACACGGGTCCGCAGAAAACCGGCAAGTCGGTGCACACCCGGGCGAAAGTCCTAGCCCAAAATGACTAGAGAAATGGCACCCGGAGGTCATGGGTTGATGTCGCCGAACTTAGGATAATCCTGGTCATATGGATGGCCAACTCGCTGCACCCTTCCATTTCGCCTCCGAGTTCCTGATCCTTGCGGTGTGAGCCGGCGCGGCCGCCGACGCGCTTCGCGGTATCCGGAACGGCGCCGGCTTCTGGGCGTGGGTTCGCGCCGCCGGGTTCACTGCGCTCGTCGCCGCGCAGATCGGGCACGGCGCGCTGGTCGTCGAAGGCGACGGAGAGATCTCGATCGTCGTCCTCCGCGCCGTTGGATTCGGGTTGCTGGCGCTCTCACTCAAGCCGATCCCCGCGGGCGGCATGCCTGCCATCTTCTTCGCCGGGAACGACGCGAACTGGGCCGCACTTCCGGCGTTCTTCGCGATCGTCGCTTCGGCACGGCTCCTAGTCGATGGGCGCAAGGCGCGCGACACCGCATCGCTCGCTCTCGCCGGCGCGTTCGCCCTTTTTGCCGCGGGAGAGGCCGCGCTGGTCGCGGCCGATCCTGCGGGCGGCGGAGCCGCGTTCGTCATATCCCACGCCGCCCGCGCGGCCGCTGCGGTGCTGCTCGCGCGCTGGCTGTGGACGTCGTTCGCGCGCTCGGTGCGTCTTCGGTTCGTCGCCGTGTTCGTCGCGGCGCTCGTGCTCCTCGCGACCGTGGTCGCCGGCGCCCTGACCCAGGTCATCGGCAACAACCTCGAGGACGGCGAGCTGCGTCGCCTCGAGACCGTCGCCTCGGGTCAGCGGACGGCATTGCAAGCACGCGTGGAGCAGGCGACGCTCGTGGCGAACACACTTGCCGACCTGTTCAGTAACAGATTTGCCGACGCGAAGAAGAAGGGAGCCGCCGGGAGTCTCTTCGTCACAGGCCGAGGCCTGCTCCCCTTCGACGTTGATTTCCTCGCTTTCCTCGACGAGAAGGGAGGGGTGACTTCATCGGCATACGAGACACGTGTTGGAGGCGCTCAGCGGAGCACCATCGTTGAGCTCACTGGCCTGGAGCAGATCGCTCTCCGTGGCAGCAACGTCGTCCAGCAGGCGATCGGGGCGCAACTCGGCGCACGTCCGACTCCGGCCGGTGACATGGTCTCGATCGAAGCCAAGAAGATCGCGGCGATCGGCGCCGCGCCCGCCTTCGGCGGCACGGGCCGGAAGCTGCAGGGCGTAGTCGTCGTGGGATTCGATCTCGACCGTGCACTGCTACTCGATCTGGGCCGCGGGGCTGAGGCCGACCTCACCGTGCTAAAAGGCGGAGAGGTTGTTTCGACCACGTACGAAGATCCGGGCGTCGGCGCTGGGCTCACTCGTGGTGACCTGCGCGTGCAGGTGCGTCGTACCGTGGAAGAGGAGGGAGGCGTTTTGCGAACGACCTCCTCGCCCGGCGGCGAGCGATCTTTCAGCGTCTACGCGCCGATCACCGCGCGAGACGGGACGCAGATCGTCGGCGCGCTCGCCGTGTCACGGCCTGCAGTGCTCCTCGCCGATGCGCAGCGCACGATCAACCGCACGCTGTTCCTCATCGTGCTCGCGGCTTCGGCGATCGCCGCCGTGCTTGCGTGGGTTCTCTCGGGAAGCGTTACGCGGCCGATCCGAGCCCTAACGCGCGCGGCGCGGCAGGTGCGCGGCGGCGACCTCGACGTGCGGGCGACCGTCGACGTCGCAGACGAGGTCGGCACGCTCGGCGCCGCGTTCAACGAGATGGCTCAGTCGCTGAAGAACATGACCGACGATCTCCGCGGCGCTGCCGACGAGGAGGCGAATCTCCGTGCCCGCATGGAGGCGATCATGCAGAGCATGGGGGACCCGCTCGTCGCCACCGACACCGGCGGGACCGTGGTCGCGTTCAACCGCGCAGCCGAGACCATGCTCGGTCGCAAGGCGGACGACGTCGTGGGTCAACGGCTCGGCGACGTCCTGAAGGGCGTGGATGCGAACGGTGGGCCGCTTGCCGACGCCGCACTCGCCGGGAATGGGATCGGGATAACAGCGATGGTCGAATCGGGAGACGGACGCCACGTTCCCGTCGCCGTCACCGGCGCGCCGCTACGCGATGCCGTTGGTGAAACGGTCGGCCGCGTTGTCGTCCTCCGCGATACGTCGCGGGAACACGAAGCCGAGCGTATGAAGAGCGAGTTCCTCGCCAACGTTTCCCACGAGCTACGCACCCCGTTGACGCCGATCAAGGGTTACACAGAGATCCTGCGGCGGAAGCAGTTCCCCCGGAAGAAAGCGGAGACGTTCCTCGACGGGATCATGGAATCCACCAAGCGCCTGGAGCGTATCGTCGAGATCCTCGTCGACTTCGCTGCGATGGAGGCGGGACGACTGAAGCCGCGCCTCGAGCCCATCGATCTCAAGACGTTCCTG
>JBKKCR010000107.1:0-11043 GCA_046712825.1 Actinomycetota bacterium
GTCGAGCATGTCCCGGAACCCGCCGGGCCTGCCGAAGCGGCCGAGCAACGCCATGCCGTTGGCGATGACCGAGCCCTTGTACGACATCGCGCCGTCCCTCGTCTCCGGCCTGAACTTGGCGTCCATAGCAGCCTTGAGCGTCGAGAACGTCTCCTCGTCGCCCATCTCGCGCGCGACCGCCGAGCACATGGCGTGCGGGGCGATGTCGGAGATCTTGTAGTTGCCGACGTCGATCTTGTCCCAGCCGCGCAGCTCGATCGTGGGCTTACCGTCCTCGCCAGTCTTCACGAGCTCGTTCCGCACCAGCGCCCACGTCCGCTGGGCGATGTCGGGCAGGCTCGCGCACAGGAACAGCGCGGTTCCCGCGTCGGCTTGGGTCGAGGTGAGCGATGGGATCGTCACGCCGAGCCGGCTCGAGCGGATGGCCGTGACGCGCCCGTCGGCGGTCAGGAACTCGACGTCGACCGCGTGCCGGTACGAGTCGATCATCTCCGCGGCGTAGCCGGTCCCATGAAGCCGGTCGTTCACGAGCAGCGTGTTGATCCCGAACGCGTTGCACGCCGTGTAGATCCAGTTCGGCTCGCATGGGAACATCCCGAACGGCGAACGCTTGAAGTTCTCGTACACCGCTCCGACGATCGAGGAGTGGTCGTAGGAGAAGACCCTTCCTTCGTTCCAGCGGAACGCGATCGAGCCGGGAGCGTCGTAGGTCTCGTCTCCCGTGTTCGACTCGTAGAGCCCGAGCATCAAACCCATATATCCCGAGAGCATGATGTTGTCCTTCGGGATCGGGTCGGGATTGGTGTCGAGGTTCCCCCACATGTTCTCGAGCCGCCAGTACTTCCACACGCGCTTGTCCTGCATCTTGGCGATCAGATTTCTCTGCGCCTCGGAGAGGTAGCCGTGGAACGCGGGCGTACGCGTGTACTGCGCGAGCGCCAGCGCGTACTGGAGGAAGTTGATCTGATAGCGCACCGCCGCCGTCTGGAACTGATCGATGAAGGTGAACCCGTCGAACCGATCGAGCGGCTGGAGTGCCAGATCGAGCGCCCAGCGCTGCGCGGCGAGATCTTCGGCCGAGAGCTCGGGCCCGAGCTCCGGAACCGCCCCCGTGGAGCGCGGGAGTGCTTCGAGGTCCGCGAGGTATCGGTTGCGTTCGCGACCTCTCCGCTGCGCCGCGCGGAACGTCGCTTGCTGGCCGGCGAAGCTCAGCGCGAACGCCCCCGCCGCGATCGCCGGCACTCCCCACTCCGCCCATTCCCAGATACCGGTGTGGGTCCGCAGCGCCGCGAGCGCCGCGGCGCCGAGCCACACCAGCGGAGGAGCGAGGATGTTCCCCGTTCCGAACCAGGCGAAGAACGAGCCGAGGAGCGCCCCAACGGCCAGCACGAAGAAGACTGGATCCGAGGTGTAGAGGAATCCGCCTCCCGGGATCACCAGCCCGAGACCGAAGGCTTTCCATCCCGCCGACCCGTCGAGGATGACCGGAAGCATGCCGAGGGTCGCGACCGCCACGTAGACGGCGCCGGTTCTCCGGAGCCGTGCCGCGATGAGCGGCCCGTGCAGACGCGGCCTCTCGGGTATCAGGAAGACCGATGAAGCGGGACGGGTTTCCGGTGCGACGGCCTCTCGGAGCGCCATGCGAGCCTCCCAGCTCGAGCCTTACCTCATCTGACCATGCGGGCCGCGCCAACTACAAGCGTCACGGCTTCTTCTTCCTTCGGAACAGCGAACCGATGCTCCGGAACCTCGCGCGCACCCACTTGGACGAGCCGGCGATCGCTCCGAACACCACACCGACGTAGATGATCTCGTGGCTCATCCGTCAACGTCCCTGCCAGACGGGTGCGCGCTTCTCGGTGAACGCGGCGATACCTTCCCAGACGTCCTGCGTCGCGGTGACCTCCGCGGCGCGTTCGAAGTTCCGCTTCCACGCTTCCTCTTCGGTCATCTCCAGCGACTCGATCATGAGCCGCTTCGACACCCGCACGGCCACCGGGGCGTTCTTGCAGATCCGCTCCGCGAGCGCGACCGCCTCGTCGAGCACCCGATCCGCAGGCACGACCCGGTTGACGAGCCCGAGCGCGAGCGCCCGCTGGGCGTCCACCGGGTCGCCGGTCATGGCGAACTCGAGCGCGATCGCGAGCGGGATCCGCTTGCCGAGCCGGATCAGCCCGCCGGCGGCGGCCATGAGACCGCGCTTCACCTCGGGGATGCCGAAGGTCGCGTGCTCGGCCGCGACCGCGAGGTCACAGGAGAGCACGATCTCGAACCCGCCGGCGAGCGCCGGGCCGTTGACCGCCGCGATCAGCGGCTTCGGGAAGAAGCGCTGTCCGATCCCGGCGAAGCCGCCGGGGGCTCCGATGATCCGCTCCGCGTCGGTTGCGATCGCCTTGAGGTCGACGCCGGCGCAGAAGGCCTTGTCTCCCGCTCCGGTGATCACGACGGCCCATACGGCGTCGTCGGCCTCGAGCTCGTCGAAGATCGCCGACAGCGCCCACGCCGTATCGCCGTCGATCGCGTTCCGCGCCTCGGGCCGATCGAGGGTAACGATCTCGATGCGACCCCGACGTTCCCTGCGAACGCTCATGCTTCCCCTCTCACTCCCCTGCCGCAGCGCTCAGACGAGGTCGAAGGTCGTCTGCCCTTCGGTGTTCGTCTCCACTTTGCCTTCGATCCCGATCGGTTCGGCGTCGGGGCGGATGAGCACCTCGAGCGCCGCGCGGTCGCCCTGCGGGGTGTTCGCGACGAAGCGCTCGCCGCTGCGCAAGCGTCCGACTACGATCCCGCTGGCCAGTTCCCCCGACCGGTCGTACACGACCGTGTACGTCTCGAGCGAGCCCGGCCCGTTCGGCTCGGACGCCAGAGACGGCGCCGGGAGCGCGTCGATCGCGCGTTGCCGCGCTTCGTCGTCGCCCACCGCGTAGCCGCCGGCCGGAGGCTCCTTCCCCATCAGCAGCGCGTGATGCTTCGTCACCAGACCGCCCTGGCCGTAGAGCAGCGCCGAGGAGCCGACGCCGCGCCGTAGCGCGCGCGTCATCGCCGCCGTCGCGTGCAGCATGTAGGCGTTTCCGGCGCCCCCGAAGAACGTCAGGCCTCCGGTTACGCTCATAGGCCGTGCTTGATCCAGGCCCAGATGCGTGGCAGCCATCTTCGGGACGCACGGGAAGCAGCTGTAGAGCTCGAGCAGGTCGATGTCCACGATGCCGCCTTCGGTCAGGGCGAGCGCGTCGTCGAGCGTCGCTTCCATGGCCGGCGCGCGGTCGTACGAGACGCGTTCGAGGACGTCCATCGGATCGTCGGCCCCAGCCCCGCCCCACGGGTAGACCCAACGCTCCTCGGGCACGCCGAGCCGCCGCGCGGTGGCGGTGTCGGTCACGATCACGGCCGCGGCCTGGTTCACGAGCAGATAGGCGTTCATCAGCTTCGTGTACGGGTGCGCGATCATCCGGTTGTCGGGCGCCGGCGTCGCGATCTCGGCGGGCTCGCGAGGGGTCGGATGCCACGCGGCCGGATTGCTCGCTGCGATCTTCGACATGTCCGACCACATCTGCGCGGACCAGCGCTGACTCTCGTCGAAGCTCAAACCCGCCGCCGCGCGGAACGCGTTCTCGTAGAGCGGATAGATCTGCGTCGGCCATTGGAGGCCGTGCCGGAAGGCAACAGGTGGGATCACGTCCTGCGCCTGGACCGGCTGATCCTCGGGCGGCGTCCAGGGAAGCGCCACGCCGGTGCGCATCGAGCGCTCGACCGAGCGGAACACGTCGCCGGCGCCGATCAGGGCGACCGTGCTCTCGCCGGCTGCGATGCGGGCGGCGGCGAGGTCGAGAAGCTTCGTCGGCCAGTTCCCGCCCCAATCGGTGTGCATCCGGTAGACGGGCTGGGCCCCGAGCCGGTCGGCGAGCATCGCCGGCAGATCCCGGTACACCCACGCGGCCACATTGACGATGAGGACGGTGTCGATCGCTTCGAGCAGCGCGCGTCCCGGCCCGGCGTCGTCGGCCGCGAGTCGCGCGGCGTCCTCGAGCAACGTGAGGGGCTCCTTGGCGTTCGCGAGGTCGTCGTCGTCGATGCGGTCGGCCAGGTCCCCGACCCCGACGATGACGGGGACGGCTTCCCGATGCCGCCGGAGGGCCACGCCGGCGCTCAGTCGCCCTTCGGGCGTTCGTCGATGATGCGGCGAGCTTTGAATTCGCGAGCCGGATCGTAGATCTCCGAGAGGTCGTCGAGGATCTCGACCTTCGGACGCATCTCGACGGCCATCAGCAAACGCTTCTTGAGCTCCCCAAGGCCCGACGACTCCCACGAGGAGCGGTCGACGCTCGGCTCCAATCCCAAGCGCAGCCGCACGACTTCTTGTGAGTACGGGTCCGTGAGGTCTTCGAGGGTGACGATCATCTGATACTCGACGACGCCCGGCGTGTTCATCACGACATCGTGAACGAGCTGAGGATTCACCAGAGTTCCCTTGATCTTCAGCAGCTCCGACGTTCGTGAGATGTGGGCGCTGCCGCTCGAGACGAGCAGCGATCCGCCGCCGCGCCCGCACCGATCGCAGCGTTCCCAGGTGATCGCGGAGATGTCTCCGAGCAAGTACCGCAACAGCGGCATCCCGCGCCGGTTCAGATGCGTCAGCGCGACGAGACCGGGTTGACCGTCGGGCACCCGTGCGTGCGTGTCCGGATCGAGGATCTCGAGGAACACCTGATCGGGCGCCGCCGGGTGCAGCGGGCCGCCTTCGTAGCACGGCCCCCACGGGAGCCCTCCCTCGGTGAAGCCGTAGGTGCCGGTGATGAAGACGTTCTCCGCGCCGCACTTCGCGAGGTTGGCGTGCATGTGATCGCGCATGCCTTTGGTGAGCACCTCGCCGCTCGCGATCACGACCTCGAGCGACGACAGATCGCGGCCGTTCCCGGCCGCGTCGGCGAACATCCGGCGAAGGAAGCTGCCGATCCCGGCGAGGATCTCCGGTCGCTGCGACTCGATCATGCCGACGAGGGCCGCGGTGGAGCGCTGAACCGGGAACTCGTCGTGCGGGATCCCCGTGAACCCGTGCAGGAAGGCGATCCCGGCCGCGTTCGCGATCATGTTCCCGAACCCCGCGACGTGCGGGAGCGGGCTCAGCGGGAAGCCGGTGAGGAACAGGTCGCCGGGGATGTAGTAGCTGAGCTTCGCGTTCCGGATGCCCGCCTGCAGGATCCCGAAGTAGTCGTGGGTTGTGTACTCGTAGGGGGTCGGCCAACCCATCGTCGTTCCGGTCGTGTAGACGGTGGTGTAGGTGAGGTCGTAGAGGGTGCCCTGCGGGAATTTCAGGCGGAACGACTGCGGGTTCCCCATGAGGTCTTTCTTCGTGGTCACGGGCAGGTTCACGAGGTCGTCGACGGTCTTGATGGCTGCGGCGTCGATCGACTCACGCTCGAAGAGCTCGCGGTAGTGCGGGCTCGCTTCGGCCAGCCAGCCCATCTGCCGGCGCAGCAGCTCGTCCTGGCGATCGCGCAAGCGGTCGTCGGGCCAGAACGTCGGGTCCTCGGTGTCGGCCTTGTACGCGGGGATCCCGTCGATGAACGCCCGAACCGACTCGGGGGTTGGGTCGAGGAACGGTCGTTTCTGCGCCATAGCCGCCTCCCGCTCGCGCGCATTCCCGTTGGGGAGAATCAGTTTAATCAGTGAGCCCAAAGCCGAGCAAGGGGCGAACGGACCCCTCGCGCTAGAAGTAGTTCACCTGGTTGACTATTTCTTTACGGCTCGTTTATCCTCATCGTTGCCGCCGACGGCCACGGTCTCGGCAGGAGACCCGGCCCGGGCGAACGAAGGAGACGCCGATGAAGCGGTCGAGGCTAACTGCGTTCCTCTTCCTGGGCGCCCTCTCTCTCGCATCGTGCGGCGGCACCTACCATCCGCCGACCGCGGATCAGGCGTTCGTCTCCACCGGACCGGGATCCCAGCCAACCGCGGTGGGGACGATCCCCGCGGGAGGCGGCCCGGCGATCGCCCCGACGAGCGGTCCCGGAGTTTCGGGGCCGGCGGCCGGTCCTAAGGTTCCACCGTCGAAGGTCGGCACCCAGACCGCCGTCCAAGGCGGCGTCATCAAGCTCGGCGGCGTGTTCCCGCTGACCGGCCCGATCGCCCCGGTCGGCCGCTCGTACTACGAAGGTCTCGCGTCGTACTTCTCGTACATCAACGAGCGCGGCGGGATCCACGGCGCCAAGATCAAGTACATCGTCGAGGACGACCAGTTCGACCCGGCGCAGGGAAAGCGGAAGATCCAAAAGCTGATCGAAGAGGACAAGGTGTTCGCGATCTCAGGCGTTCTCTCGCCGTTCACGATGATCGCAGCGCTCCCCGACATCCGGAAGTCCGGGACGCCCGCCGTCCCCGGAACGGGGACCGACGGGCGCGAGTACAACGAGAAGCTGATCTACAACACCTACGCGCCGTGTGAACGGCAGGTCCAAGGTCAGATGCAGGATGCGATGAAACGCCGAGGCTCCAAGCGGGTGGCCCTGCTCTACATCAACATCGACACCGCCCGGCTGTGCGCGGACGGCGCCGCCCGCGCGCTCGGCGCTCTCGGAGGAACGGTCACGTATCGGGGCGAGCTCCAAGCAGGCGGAGCCAATTGCTCTCCGCAGGTGCTGAACGCGCGGACGAGCAACGGCGGCGCCGACACCGTGTTCATGCTGACGGACAACCTCGGCGTGGTGAAGTGCGTCCAGGCGATGAACCAGCAGAACTGGAAGCCGCTGGTCAGCGTGACGGCGAACCTCGCCGACGACAAGGTGGTCGTGGAGGCGCTCGGTGGGCTCGCGGAGGGCATGCACACCGTGTCGCCCTTCACGGGGATCAACTCGCCGGAGTACGAGGCGCTGTGCGGCCCCGCGATGAACCGGTTCTTCCCCGACGCGAACACCCAGTACTTCACGATCGTCGGGTGCACGGGGGCACATCTCTTCGTCACGGCCATGCGAGCCCTCGGCACCAACGTGACCCAAGCTCAGCTGGTCAAGTACCTGGAATCGGGGGTGAGCTTCTCGACCGGCGGGCTTTCTCCCGACTTCAATTTCAAGCCGAACGCCCATCCCGGTTATCTGCACATGCCCGTCGATCGGGTGCGCGCGCTCGAAGTGAAGGGCGGCAAGTGGGTCGTGGTCGGGTCGCTGTTCCACGGCATCCACGCATGACGTCTCCCCCGGCCGCCCGACTCGGGCCGGGAACGAGCTGAGAGCGGAAGATGCGAACCGCCGTCTGCGACCTGTTCGGGATCGAGTTCCCGATCTTCGCCTTCAGCCATTGCCGAGACGTCGTCGCCGCCGTCACCAACGCCGGCGGGATGGGGGTGCTCGGCGCGGCGGCGTTCTCGCCCGAGCAGCTCGAGCTCGAGTTGAGCTGGATCGACTCGCACGTCGGCGGCAAGACCTACGGCGTGGACGTTCTCATGCCTGCCTCGTACGTGGATGCGGGGGTCGGGCTCGATCGGATGGCGGAAGAGCTCAACAAGATGATCCCCGAGGGGCATCGCCGGTTCGTGGCGGAGTTCCTCGAGCGGCACGACGTCCCTCCCCTCCCCACCGGCGATGAACCGGCCGGCCGCTTCCTCGGGCTGACCCACGAAGGAGCACGCTCGCAGCTCGAGATCGCGTTCGCCCATCCGGTGAGCCTCGTGGTCAACGCGCTCGGCCCTCCGCCGAAGGACGTGGTCGACCTCGCGCACGAGCGCGGGATGAAGGTCGGGGCGCTGGTCGGCACCGGGGCGCACGCGGTCAAGCAGATCGCCGACGGCGTCGACGTGATCATCGCGCAGGGCACCGAGGCCGGCGGGCACACCGGCGAGATCTCCACGATGGTGCTCGTCCCCGAGGTCGTCGATGCGGTCCACCCCGCGCCGGTGCTGGCGGCCGGGGGGATCGGAACCGGCCGCCAAGTGGCCGCCGCGATGGCGCTGGGAGCTCAGGGCGTCTGGACCGGCTCGGTGTGGCTGACCGTGGCCGAGAGCGACACGCCGCCGGCGTTGATGCGGAAGCTCCTCGCCGCGCGAAGCAACGAAACAGTTCGCTCGCGCTCGTGGTCGGGCAAGCCGATCCGGATGCTCCGCACTCCGTGGACCGAGGCATGGGACTCCCCCGGCTCTCCCGGAACGCTGCCGGCTCCGCTGCAAGCGGTCCTGTTCGAGGAAGCGGAGCAGCGCATCCTGCGTTCCAAGGGCGACGACCTGGCCGGAAGCCCGGTCGGGCAGATCGTCGGACGGATGAACGCGATCCGATCTGCTCCAGACGTGTTCTTCGAGCTGGTCGAGGGCTATCTGAAGACGGTGACAGAACTCACCGCCATGCTGGATGACGAACCCGGCTTCGGAACATGACCTTCGACGTCTTGCACGCGTTGCGACTGAAAGGCATGGTCGCGGTCGAGGCGCTGGCCTCGCTCGTCGAGCGCTCCGTGGACGACGTGCAGGCGGAACTCGACCGCTTGGCGGCAGGCGGTTTCGTACGTCTGCGCGAGACGCCGCGGCTCACCGGTTGGGCGCTGACGCCGGAAGGGCACGCGCGCCACGCGCAGGAGATGTCCCGCATGCGGACGCCGGAGATCGTCTCGGGACTCACGCCGCCCTACGAAGACTTCCTTCGGCTCAACGACCGGGTGAAGGCCCTGTCGACGTCGTGGCAGCAGCTCGCCGCCGACGACGCGGCCGGCCGGTGGGATGCGATCGAGGAGCTCGACGATGTGCTCGGGGAGGCGGCCGCGATCTTGATCGCGGCCGCCGGCGTGGTTCCCCGGTTCCGCTCATACGAGCGCCGCTTGGCGTCCGCGCTGGAACAGCTCCGCGCCGGCGACGAGCGCTTCTTCACCGGCGTGACGGTGGACTCGTTCCACGCCGTGTGGTTCGAATGTCACGAGGATCTCATCCAGAGCCTGGGGCGCGACCGCGTGCAAGAGGGAAGCTTCTGATGGCGACCACGACGCACGCGGACGTCGTCTCGTTCGACGACGCCGATCCCGGCGACGTCGCCCGGCTCGGCGGGAAGGGGGCGAGCCTGGTCGAGATGCGGCGGCTCGGGTTGTCGGTCCCACCCGGATTCATCATCTCGACCGACGTTTGCCGCCGATATCTGCGCGACGGCCGTCTGCCCGAAACGATCGGCGCAGCCGCGGACTCGCACCTCGCGGACGTGGAACGGACGCTCGGCCGCCGGCTCGGCGATGCCGACGCTCCCCTGCTCGTCTCCGTGCGATCCGGGGCGCCGGTTTCGATGCCGGGGATGATGGACACGATCCTCGACCTCGGACTGTGCGACGCGACGGTCGGCGGTCTCGCTCGCGCGACCGGAGACGAACGCTTCGCCTGGGATTGCTACGTCCGGCTCCTCATCGCGTACGGGACCACCGTGCGTGGGATAGACGCCGCGGCGTTGAGCATGGCTACCACCGGCTCACCGGAGGACGCGGACGGCCTCAGCCGGTCGGCGCGATCGCTGCTCGCGCTGATCGAAGAGCGCTCGGGGCGGCCCTTTCCACAAGACACGCGCGCGCAGCTCGACGAAGCGATCGCCGCCGTCTTCTCCTCGTGGGAGAGTCCGCGTGCGAAGAGATACCGCATGTACGCGGGCATCGACGACGATCTCGGCACGGCCGTCGTGGTGCAGGCGATGGTGTTCGGCAACCTCGGCGAGGGATCGGGAACCGGTGTCGCCTTCACCAGGGACCCGGCCACCGGCGCTCGGGTGCCGTACGGCGACTTCCTCGCCGGCGCGCAGGGCGACGACGTCGTCGCCGGCGAGCACGACGTCGGCTCACTCGACGACTGCCGGGCGATCGCGCCGGAAGCGTTCGCCGATCTGACGCGAGCCCTCGACGTGGTCGAGCGCGCTCACCGTGACATGTGCGAGATAGAGTTCACCGTCGAGCAAGGGCGGCTGTGGGTCCTCCAATCGCGCGTCGGACAGCGGACGGGCGCCGCCGCCGTGCGGATCGCGACCGAGATGATCGCCGAAGGCTTCGTCGACCCCGCAGAGGCGATCACGCGCATCCACCCCAGCGCTTTGCTCCATCTGCGTGCGCCCGTGCTCGACCCCGACGCGCCTCGCGAGCTCATCGGACGCGGCGTGCCCGCGTCGCCGGGATCCGCGGTCGGCCACGTCGCGCTCACGCCTTCGCGGGCCGAGGAGATGGCTGCCGACGGCACGGACGTCATCCTGGTCCGGCCGTTCACGAGCCCCGACGACGTCGCCGGCATGATCGCCGCGCGCGGGATCGTAACGGCGCACGGCGGGCGGACGAGCCACGCGGCCGTCGTCGCGCGAGGCATGGACCGGCCGGCGGTGTGCGGCTTGACCGGTCTGGTGGTCACCGACGCCGGGGCCCGCTTCGGCGTAACCACGTTGACCGAGGGAGACGAGATCTCGATCGACGGCACGTCGGGCGAGGTTTACCGGGGCGCACTCCCGCGGGTCACCCCGGCGCCGGACCCACGCGTCGAGACGCTTCTCGCGCACTGCGATACGGGCCGGCGCATCCCGGTCCTAGCGGAGGGCGGCGCGACGGGGTGGGCGGACGGTCGATTCGACCCGACCGCCGCGATCGTCTGTCGCACCCGCGAGGATGTCGAGCGCGCCGTGCGAGCGGCCGATCCGGATCGGACGCTGGTGATCGACCCGGATGAGGCGGACGGACCGGCGGCTCTCGCGGCGGGCGGCGAGGCGGCGGCCGCCGGGATCCGGGTCGTCGCGCGCGTCGATCGCTCCTGGCCGGCCGCCGTGCGACGGCTTCCTCCTGCCCCCTGGACCGCAGTCGTCGCGACCGAGGAAGGCAGCTGGGCGGCGCGGCTGCTGGCCGCAACCGTCGAGATTTCCGGGCCGGAAAGCCAGTAATTGCACTGTGTATAATGAGTGAGATGAGCAAATCGGTTGGTGAATTGCACGCTACCGAGCGTCTCGTGACGAACGAGCGGGTGCGCGTTCCCAAGACCGCCGAGCTCGTGGCGTCCGAACTTCGTCGGCGGATCGTTCGCGGCGAGCTCAAGGAAGGCGACGCGCTTCCGCCCGAGAC
>JBKKCR010000108.1:0-6392 GCA_046712825.1 Actinomycetota bacterium
AGCAGGACGTCGTCGAGCGGCCGTCGGCCGTCGGTCGCACGCGGTACTCGGCCGGTCTCGAGGAGCACCTGCAGCGCCCGGCGGATCAACGCCTGCAGCGCGAGCACGCCCGTTCGTTCGTACATCAACGTCGAGACGGCGACCCGCCAGCCCTGATCGACTTCGCCGAGCACGTTCTCGGCCGGGACGCGCACGTCGTCGAAGAAAACCTCGTTGAAGTGAACGTCGCCGGCGATCGTGACGATCGGCCGCACGTCGATCCCCGGCGTGTGCATGTCCACGATCAGACAGGTCATACCTGCGTGCTTGGATCCGGAGTCGTCCGTGCGGACGTAGAGCTGACAGCGGTCGGCCTCGTGCGCGTCGGAGCACCAGATCTTCTGACCGTTGACGACAAACTCGTCGCCGTCCCGCACGGCCTTGGTTCGGAGCGCCGCGAGGTCGCTCCCGGCGCCGGGCTCGCTCATGCCCTGGCACCAGATCTCGTCGCCGGTACGGAGCGATGGGAGGTAGCGCGCCTTCTGCTCCTCGGTTCCCGCCACGATCAGCGCCGGGCCGATGTTCGAAACGCCGATCTGACCGGCGATCAGCGGCGCGAGCGCGTTCGCAAGCTCCTCGTCGACGAGCGCCTGTTCGAATGCGCTGAGGCCCCGGCCTCCGTACGCGACCGGCCAGGTCACACCGAGGTAACCGGCGCGGGCCAGCTCACCCTGCCAGCGACGCCGATACATGAACGCTTCGTGGCGGTCGATCGGCTCGGGATCGCGCGGCGTGTGCTCCGCGAGCCACGCGCGCACCTCCGTGCGGAACGCCTCTTGCTCTGCGGTGAGCGAAAGATCCATCGCTAACCCTCGTCGACGACGTACTCGGATTTGTACGACGCCCGCGGGGTGCCGCCCCGCGCTACCCACTCGATCTCGACCGGCACGCCGAGCTCCGACGCGATCCGCTCCTGCACCTTGGCCCTGTCGACGGCATCGTCGCGCTCCGGCTCGATGCGCACAATCAGCGAAGGCTGCGGTTGCGACCGCTTCCGCACGAGCTGGAAGAAGGTCGCCGGACCCATCAGCGCGGAGAACTCGAGCATCGCGAGCTCCACGTCGATCGGCAGCAGCTGTTTGTCGCCGACGCGCACGACGTCCTTGGCTCGCCCGTGCCAGAACACCCGCGCGCTGGTCTCGCCGCAGGCGCACGGGTCGTCCTCGATGTGGACGACGTCCTCGAGGTCGTAGCGGACCACGAAGTTGTCCCGCTCGAGCGTGGTCACGACGAGGTGGCCGCGCGCGCCGGACGGAACCCGCTGTCCCGTGGCCGGGTCCACCGACTCGACGATGATCAGGTCGTCGCACATGTGCGACCCGCGATCCTCCGCGCATGCCGTGCCGAGATACGGGAACGCGTCGGCGCCGGCCGACGCCGACCGGTACTGCGCGCGCGGGTCCGGCTCGGACGCGGCCATCCCGAGGTCGGCCTCGGGGTCGAGCCCCATCTGTTTCGCGAACTCATAGTACTTCTTCCACGCGCCCGGGAAGAAGCGGTACTGCGTCGGTTTCGCCATCTGGAACAGCTCGATCGCCTTGCGCATCTCTCGCTCGTCGTCGGGCGGCCCGACCGAGATCGTCAGCAGACCGAAGTACTCCATCGCCCCCCGGACGAGCGCCTCGCCGCCGTTGAGGTAGCCGGGATGAGCCGTAACGTAGATCCGGTCGCCGGGCCGCACGCCGGCGCGCCACTGGTTGCGCGCGTTGGCCTCGTAATCGATCTCGAGGTCCTTACGGGTCCAGAGCAGGATCGTCGGCCGTCCCGAGGTTCCGGTCGTCGTCGCCAGGCGCACGCAATCGGTCGCCAGCGCGCCGCGGTAGTCACCGAACGGGGGATGCTCGGCTTCCGAGTCGCGAAGCTCCTGCTTCACGGTGAGCGGGACGCGCTGCAGATCGTCGAGGGATGCCAGCCCGTCGCGTCCGACCCCCGCAGCTTCCAGCTTCCGCCGGAAGAACGGGACGGGCACGTCGAACGCACGCGCCACCTGGCGGTTGAGCCGTTCGAGTTGCAGTCCGAGAAGCGCGTCGCGCGGAAGCGTCTGGATCTCGGGGTCCCAGTGCGCCCGGCCGGGGTCGGGCCCGGTGGACCGGGTCACGGCCGGCCCGCTCCCCATTCGATCGTCTTCAGCTCGACGTACTCGTGCAGCCCGTAGTCGCCGAGCTCGCGCCCGAGGCCCGAGTGCTTGAAGCCCCCCCACGCCCCGTGCGGGTTCATCGTCGGTCCGCCGCCGTTGATCGCAACCCGGCCGGCGTGGATCCTGCGCGCCAGCTCGAGCGCGCGGACGGGGTCGGGATGCCACACGGACGCCGCGAGCCCATACCGCGTGTCGTTGGCGATGCCGATCGCCTCGTCCTCGCCGTCGAACGGGATCACGACCGACACCGGGCCGAAGATCTCGTCCTGGGCCACGCTCATCGCGTTGTCGACGTCGACGAACAGGGTCGGCTCGAAGTAGAAACCGCGGTCGAGTCCCGCCGGTCGCGAGCCGCCGAAGGCCAGCTGCGCTCCCTGATCGAGCCCGGACTTCACGTATCGCTCCACACGCGCGCGCTGGGCGTCCCGGATCAACGGCCCCATCACGATCGCGGGATCGTGCGGGTCGCCGACCGTGACGCGGTCCAGGATCGCCTTCATCGCGTCGACCAGCTCGTCGTGGACGGCTCGCTCCGCGAGCACGCGTGTCGTCAGCCCGCATCCCTGTCCCGCGTGACGGATGAAGCTCCCGGCGGCCGAACGCGCGGCCTTCGCGACATCCGCGCCGGCGAACACGATGCTCGGCGACTTGCCGCCGAGCTCGAGCAAGACCTTCTTCAACCCTTGCGCGGCCTGGGCCTGGATCGCCTGACCGACCTGCTCGGATCCGGTGAAGCTGACCATGTCGACGGCCGGGTGGGTGGTGAGCGTCTCCGCCGCCTTGATGTCGCCGGTCACCACATTGACCGTGCCAGGCGGCAAGCCCACCTGCTCGGCGATCTCGGCGAGCGCGAACGCCTCGAGCGGCGTGTACGGCGACGGCTTGAGCACCACGGTGTTCCCCATCGCGAGCGCGGGGAACAGCTTCCATAGATTCAGGTACACCGGGAAATTGAAGGCCGTGATCGCGGCGACGACGCCGGCCGGCTCCTTCACGATCATCCCCTGCCCGATGCCGCCCGCGGCGACGATCGGCGGGAGCGGCTCCATGTAGGGGAACGTCGCTGCTCGCTCGGCGAACCAGAACGCGTGCGACAGCGGTGCGTCGAACTGGAGCGACTCGGCGATCGGCCGGGCCGAGCCCGCCTCGTCGATGATCAGTTCGATCAGATCGGCGCGGCGCGCGGCGATCGCTTCGGCGAACGCCACGAGGATGCGCGACCGCTCGGCGGGCGCCATGCGCGGCCACGGCCCATCGTCGAAGGCGCGGCGCGCGGCGCCGACCGCATCCTCGACGTCGGAGATCGACGCCTGCGGAACGCTGCCGATGACCTCTTCGCTGGACGGGCTGATGACGCTGGACTCTTCGTCACCGCTGCCGTCGACCCAGGCGCCGTCGATGAAGAGCCGGTACGTCCTGAGCGCGCTGCTCATCGGTGTTTCGGCCCTCCCTCGCGGACCAGCCTGGTGCTCCCGCGAATAAGATTAACTAGTTGACTATTTGGCGTCAACGCCACTACGCTAGCCGTTCCAGCGATGGTCGACGTCAAACAAGAATTCGAGCGAGCCACCGCGTACTCGATCACCGACGACGATATCGAGCGCGCCAAGCTACTGCTCGGGGTGGAGACGGCCGACGCCAGAGCCGAGCACCTCACCGAAGCCACCGAGGACGCGATCCGCAACTTCGCGCACGGCTACGGCGACGACAACCCGCTCTTCTGCGAACCCGAGTACGCCCGTGAGACCCGTTGGGGCGCGCAGATCGCGCCGCCGATGATCCTCACGTCCCTCAACGCGCCGCTCCTCGGCGACCCGATCGATCCCGAGCTCAAGAAGCGCACGAAGAGCTTGTTCAGGGGCATCCATGCCTTCGTTTCCGCCGGCGATTGGGAGTGGTTCCATCCGATCTACCCCGGGGACCGCATCTACACCTTCGGGGGGGAGTTCTCCCTCGAGGTGAAGAAGTCCGAGTTCTCGGGGCGCTCGGTGCAGCGGACGTTACGGCGGGTCCATTTCAATCAGCGTGCCGAGATCGTGGCGATCGTGCGCATCCTCATGATCCTCGCCGAGCGGAAGACCGCCAAGGACAAGGGCAAGTACACCGCGATCGAGCCCACGCGTTACACCGACGAGGATCTGGCCGCGATCGACGAGATCTACGCTCAGGAGCGTGCGCGCGGCGCCGAGCCCCGGTATTGGGAGGACGTCCAGGTCGGCGAGCCACTCCCGAAGATGGTGAAAGGTCCCCTTACCGTCACCGACCTCATCTGCTTCCACGCCGGGGGGTACGGCTTCACGCCGTACGCGCCGTCCGCCTCGCGGCTCGCCTACAAGACCCGGCAGCGCATCCCCGCCTTCTACGTCCCCAACGCGCAAGGCGTCCCCGACACGGCGCAGCGCGTGCACTGGGACGCCGACTGGGCCAAGGCGATCGGGAACCCGATGCCGTACGACTACGGCGCGCTGCGCGAGACCTATCTGCAGCACCTGCTGACCGATTGGATCGGTGACGAGGGCTGGCTGCTCACGCAGCACGACGAGGTCCGGAGGTTCAACTACGTCGGCGACACCCAGTTCATCACCGGCGAGGTCGTCGGGAAGCGCATCGACGGATCCTCGTGCTCCGTCGACGTGGAGATGCGCGCGACGAATCAGCGCGGCGAGATCACCGCGCCGGGACGAGCGACGGTCCTCCTCCCGAGCAGGGAGCACGGCCCCGTCGTTCTTCCCGATCCTCCGATCGAGGATCAGCGCACCGCGGTTCGGATGCTCGAGCGGCACGCCGAGCTTGCCCGCGAAGCGCGGAACGCGCGCCGGTAGGAGACCACGTGGATCTCGGTTTCAACGATCAACAGCAGTTGCTCCGCGACACAACGCGGCGCTTCCTCGAGAACGAGGCGCCGGTTGCGCGCGCGCGTGAGCTCTTCGGCGACCCGATCGGATTCGATCGAGAGCTCTGGCGGAAGGGCGCCGAGCTCGGGTGGAGCGCGCCGGCGATCCCCGCCGAGTACGGCGGCGGAAGCGTTTCCGGTCAGAGCGTGATCGATCTCGTGGCCATCGCCGAGGAGATGGGGCGTTTCGTGTTCTCCGGCCCGTTCCTCGGCACGAACGTCGTCGCGGCCGCGATCGCGGAGTTCGGCTCCGACGAGCAGCAGAAGGAGATCCTCCCGGGCATCGCCTCCGGTGACTCGACCGCGGCGTGGTGCTTCGCCGAAGCCTCCGGGATCTGGGACGTCGACGGTGTTCGGGCGACGGTGAAGCGCGACGGCGGCGACCTGCTCCTCGACGGCACGAAGATGTATGTCGACGGCGCCCGATCGGCATCCTGGCTGCTGGTCACGGCGAGGGACGACGACGGCGTCATCCAGGTCATCGCGCCGGCAGACCGGCCGGGCATCGGCGTCACCCCGCTCGAGACGCTCGATCCGACGCGGCCGATGTGCGAGGTGGCCTTCGACGGGGTCCGCCTTCCGCGGTCCGCCATCCTCGGCGACCCGTCGACCGCCGGCGCGGCCGTCGAGCGCCAGATGCAGATCGCGCTGGTGCTCCTGTGCGCCGACAGCGTCGGCGGCGCCGATCGCGTGCTCGAGATGTCCGTCGGCTACGCGAAGGATCGCGAGCAGTTCGGCCGGCCGATCGGAAGCTTCCAAGCGATCAAGCACAAGGCGGCGAACATGCTGTTGTGGCTCGAGGCCTCCCGTGCGGCGACCTATTACGCGGCGCTGGCGGTGGAGAGCGGCCTCGACGAGGCGCCGCTCGCCGTAAGCGCGGCGAAGTCCTACGTCGGCGAAGCGGCCGGAACCCTCGCCGAAGAGGGCCTCCAGATCCACGGCGGCATCGGCTTCACCTGGGAGCACGACATCCATCTGTACCTTCGCCGGGCGAAGAGCAACGAGGTCCTGTACGGGGACCCCGCCTGGCACCGCGAGCGGGTCTGCCGCATCGTCGGCGTGTAGCTCCGGCCCCCGGGAGCGCCGATATCCGGAAATGGCCTCAAGAATGCAGTCAGAATGCCGAATATTCTCCAAGCGTTCCGAGCACGGGACGAGGGTCCTACGCCACGCTCCGCGGTCGCTCGGATCATGTAAGAACGCGCACGGATTCCGGATGAGCTCGCGCGACCCGGCGATAGCCGAGTCGGGCGGCCCACCGAAGAGAGGCGGGGGGGCCCCGCGGGGCCCCCCCCAGCAAGCGGAGCAGAAAAAAGCAGGCAA
>JBKKCR010000109.1:0-5329 GCA_046712825.1 Actinomycetota bacterium
TCGACGTCTTTCCAGCGAGCGTCGAACATCAGCGTCTCGTGCGAGTAGCCCGAGTACGTGGGCCCGTCGATCTCGGATACCCAAACGTCCTCGGAGCCCGGCTGCCGTTCCTGGATCCAGCGCGCAAGCGCTTCCCGCGCTTCCCCGCGATCGCGTTGTGCCGGTACCGGCATCCTCGGTTTCCCTCCCTCACCCGCCGCGCTTACGATTCCTGAAACGTGTTCTAGTCGTCAAGGCGGGAGGCCGTGTGACCGGGGAGCGTCGTGGTCCGCTGATGGGGATCCGGGCGATCGAGATCGCTGGTGCGGGACCCGGCCCCTTCGCCTCGATGATGCTCGCCGACATGGGAGCCGACGTCCTGCGCATCGACCGCACGTCGGGCGCGCTGCCGGTGGGCGCCGGAACGGTCCTCGACCGCGGTCGGCGTTCTGCCGGGATCGATCTGAAGAACCCGGCCGGCGTGGAGACGCTGCTGCGACTCGTTGAGCGCGCAGACGTCCTACTCGAGGGGTTCCGGCCCGGCGTTGCGGAGCGGCTCGGCATCGGACCCGACGTCTGCTTGGAGCGGAACCCGCGGCTCGTGTTCGGCCGCATGACGGGCTGGGGGCAGGACGGCCCGCTCGCGAACGCCGCCGGGCACGACATCAACTACATCGCGATCGCCGGGGTACTCGGTGGGATCGGCAAGAAGGACGGACCGCCGGCCGTGCCGATCAACCTCATCGGCGACTTCGGCGGCGGCGGGATGCTGCTCGCCTTCGGGATCGTCAGCGCCCTCGTTGAGCGGGCGACGTCGGGCAAGGGCCAGGTCGTCGACGCGGCGATGGTGGACGGGGCCTCGTTGCTCGCCGTCGTGATCCACGCCTACGCAGGCTTCGGCTGGATCGAGGAGCGCGAGTCGAACATGCTCGACGGCGGCGCGCACTTCTACAACGTCTACGAGTGTGCCGACGGTCAGTACGTGGCGGTGGGCGCGATCGAGCCGCAGTTCTATGCGGCGCTGATCGCCGCGCTCGGGCTCGCCGGCGAGGAGATGCCCGAACAGATGGACATGAGCGCTTGGCCGGGGATGCGCAAGCGCTTCGCCGAGATCTTCCGGACGCGCACCCGCGACGAATGGGCGGCGACGCTGGAAGGAACCGACGCGCTCTTGTCGCCGGTGCTGACGTGGACCGAAGCCAAGAAACATCCGCACAACGTCGCGCGCGGGACGTTCCCGGCTCCGGAGAACCTGCCGCAGCCCGGCCCGGCACCGCGATTCTCGCGGACGCCGGGCGCGATCTCCCGGCCGGCGCCGACGGCGGGCCAGCACACCGACGAGGCTCTGCGTGACTGGGGTTTCGACGCCGCGGAGATCGCTGCGCTCCGCGAGAAAGGTTCGATCGCGTGAGCGACCGCACCTATTCCCTCGCAGATCTGTTCGAGATCGTCGCCGACGCCGTTCCCGACCGGCTCGCGCTCGTCGCCGGGGATCAACGCCGAACCTATCGCGAGCTCGACGAGCGGACGAACCGGCTCGCGCACGCGCTCGCAGCGCGGGGCGTGGACCCCGGCGAGCACGTGGCGATCATCTCCTACAACCGCGTCGAGTGGATCGAGTCGATGATCGCTTGCTTCAAGCTGCGGGCCGTCCCGATCAACGTGAACTTCCGCTACGTCGCCGACGAGCTCCACTACGTGCTCGACAACGCCGACGTCGTCGCGGTGATCCGCGAGCCGGAGTTCGCGCAGGTGCTCGAAAAGATCCGCGGGCGGCTGCCGCGGGTCGAAGCGGTGCTCGAGATCGGCGACGAGTACGAGCAAGCGATCGCCGATTCGTCACCCGCGCGCGACTTCGCCCCGCGCTCGTCGGACGACCACTACGTCCTGTACACCGGCGGGACGACGGGCCTGCCGAAGGGCGTCGTGTGGCGGCACGAGGACATCTTCTTCGCGGCGCTCGGCGGCGGCGGGTTCGGGCTCGACCCGATCACCTCGCCGGAGGAGCTCGCGGGACGGGTGCTCCCCGAAGAGAACCGCATGATCCCCGTCGTCAACGCGCCGATGATGCACGGGGGCGGCCAGTGGATGACGTTCATCACGTTCTTCGGCGGCGGAACGATGGTTCTCTACACCGGACGCACGTTCGACGCCGACGCTATCTGGCGCCTCGTCGAGCGCGAGCGCTGCAATCAGGTGATGGTCGTAGGCGACGCGATGGCACGGCCGCTCGCCGAGGCTCTCGCGAAACCCGGCGCGGGCTACGACGTCTCGAGTGTGTTCGTGATCGGCTCCGGCGGCGCGATCCTGTCCGAGCCCGTGCGCGAGCAGCTCCGCGCGCATCTGCCGAACGCGGGGATCTGGGATGGGTTCGGGACGAGCGAAACCGGGGCCGGAGGTCAGGTCGTCGACGCCTCGAATGGCCCGCACATGGCGATCGGTGCCTCGATAGCGGTGCTCGGCGAGAACCTCCGGCCGGTCGAACCCGGCTCGGGCGCTATCGGAACGCTCGCGCGTTCCGGCAACATCCCGCTCGGCTACTACAACGATCCCGCCAAGACGGCGCTGGTATTCGTGAAGGATCCCGACGGCAAGCGCTGGGCGCTTTCCGGTGACATGGCTTCCGTCGACGCCGGCGGCACGATCTCATTCTTCGGACGCGGCTCGGTGTGCATCAACACCGGCGGCGAAAAGGTCTACCCCGAGGAGGTCGAGGCGGTCGTGAAGTCACACCACGGCGTTTTCGACGTCGTTGTCGTCGGGATCCCCGACGAGCGGTTCGTCGAACGCATCGCCGCGGTCGTGCAGCCGCGGCCGGGCGCAGGGGTGACCCTCGAGGATATCCAGGAGCACTGCCGCGCGAAGGTCGCCGGCTACAAGCTCCCACGCAAGCTCGTGCTGGTCGATGCGGTCGTCCGAACGCCGGTCGGAAAACCCGACTACCGCTGGGCGAAAGAGGTCGCGACGAACGCGTGAGCGGCTTCGAGGTCGAGACCGAGCGGCTCCGGCTCCGCATGTGGGAGCCGGACGACTGGCAGGAACTTCATCGCACACAGGGCGATCCTCGGGTGGCGAGCTGGCTGAACAACCCCGAGCCGACCACAGAGATGACGGCGTTCTCGGTCGGACGATATTGGATGCACTGGCAGGCGCACGGCTTCGGCCCGTGGGCCGTCGTGGAAAAGGCGAGTGGCCGGCTCGTCGGGCGCGCCGGCCTCCACCATCATCGAGACTGGCCCCACGACGAGACCAAGGTCGAAGCCGGCTGGGCCTTCGAGCCGGCGGTGTGGGGGCGTGGGTACGCCACGGAGGCAGCGAAAGCGAGCCTTGCCTTCGCGTTCGACCGGCTCACGCTGCCTCGCGTGTTCAGCATGACGGTCGCCGACAACGAGCGCTCGCAGGCGGTGATACACCGGCTCGGGATGACCCCACGCGGCGATGTGTTCTTCTTCGGGCGGGATCAGGTCTGGTACGCGATCGACCGCGACGACTGGAACGCTGCGAACACGGAACCGCCGGTGATCACGATCAGAGCGGTGTAGCCGGCAACGTCCACCCGGGACATCGCTGCGGTGGCGTTGCGCGCTCTTCCGGCTCGATGCCCCCCTCGAGCGCCGATCGGATGTCGGCGAAGGTGTCCCACGCTACGTACGGAACGCCCATCTCGTCGCACAGCGCGGGAAGATGCTTCTTCGCAAACACCAGGTCGGCGTATAGGGCGCCGTAGCGGTCGGTGTGCCCCTCGCCGACGAACGCGACCGGACCGCCGGTGAGGTCACGTGCCTCGAGCACGGCTCGCATCTTGCAGGTCCCGCACCCGATGCACTCGCCGTGCGCGAACGGGAACTCGAGACGCGGACGCCCGCCCCCGAACACGGTCCGGTTGGTGAGCACCGGAACGCCCTCGACGCGGGCCGCGCCGAGCATGCGCTCGATATAGAAGCCGAAGCCGTCGGAGACGACCGAGATCTCGATCTCGCGCTCGCGACACCACGACACGAACGGCGCGAAGGTCTCGTCCACGTGGAAGCGCGCGAGCGCGTCGTCGATGAGCTCGTCGGGCGACCCCCCGAGGAGCGCGATCTGACGCTGCGCGCACTCCCGCGAACCGATCTCGCCGCGCATGAACTCCTGGTCGATCTCCTCCCACTCGGCCGCGCCGTGCGTCGCGAGCAGCTGTTCGGAAACGTCCTCATCGACCATGGTGCCGTCGAAGTCGCAAAGGATCGCGCGTGGGAGCATCGCGCGCAGACTACCGGCTAAAATCCGGCCCGATGCGTAACGATCTCGGCATCGACGGCCTCGGCGACCTGGTCGAGCTGCCCATCGTCGCGACGCTCGCCACCTATCGCCGTGATGGCACGGTCCTCCTCTCGCCGGTGTGGCACGAGTGGCGCGGCGGCGGCTTCAACGTCGTGATCGAAACGGGCGACGTCAAGGCTCGGCACGTGGAGCGCGATCCCCGCGCCTCGCTCGCGGTCTACGAGAGCGATCCCCCATACCGCGGCCTCGAGCTGCGAACGAAAGCGCGGCTCGATACCAAAGGCGCCTTCGACGCCCAGCGACGGATCGCGATCCGGTACCTCGGGCAAGAGGCGGGCGAGGCGTACGCCGTGGAGCCGAGCGGCACCGAAGTCATCCTCCGCCTCGAGCCGGGCGACCTGCGAACCTGGGATTTCGCCGACGGCTTCTAGACCCGCACCGGCAGATGCTCGAGCCGCTGAAGATGTTCGAAACGCAGACGAGCGGTTCGCCGTCGAGCGCGAGGCTAGGCAGCCGGCGGAACAGCTCGTCGAACATCACACGAAGCTCGAGGCGCGCGAGCTGCGCCCCCAGACAGAGTGCGCCCCGAACCCGATCCCTTCGAGGGTCAGGTTCGGCGAGGTCTTCATAAAAGAACACTCCGCGGCCCCGTCGAGGGTGAGGCACGCGGAGTGTGAAGGAGCGCCCTCGAGTCGGTCAACCCGGCTCGAGGAAGGCCTAAACCGAGGCGGAGCGCTCGAGGTGTACGCGCCAGGCGGCTACCTCGTAGGCGGCGCGGTCTTCGAAGCTCGCGAACGCGGTGGGCCGGCCGCAGGTGCAATGCGTCTGGCCGTACTCGAAGTTCGCGTCGCAGTCGGTGCAGGTCGCGGTCTGGATCGGGGTGTCGACTCGCATCTTTTGCCCCCAAACTCGGTCGTATCTTCTGTGCTCAGTCTGCGTTGCACCATGTGCGGAGTCATGATGCATTTGCACCGTTAGTGCCGGGTCCTCCGCTCTAAGTGTTCAAGGGCAATGGAACCGGCCGATTGGGGAGGCAAGCGCTCGATCCGCCTGGACATAAGCGAGCACTTTCCGCTAAATGGTTCAT
>JBKKCR010000110.1:0-6775 GCA_046712825.1 Actinomycetota bacterium
CCGGCGGGCTCGACGTCTGGCTGACCGAACCCCGGTGAGGAGGGCTCCCACCAGCTTCACGCGGGGCGGTGGCACCCTCGTCCCGTCCGCGTGCCGACCGGTAGGTTTCGATCGATGAACGCCATCGCGATCCGGCTGGGGTTCGAGCTCCGCCGCCGCTGGAAGTCTTGGCTGTCGCTCGCGATCGTCCTTGCGTTGTTTGGCGGAGGTCTACTGGCGGCCGCGGCCGGCTCGCGGCGTACGCATTCCGCCTATCCCCGCTTCGTCGAGAAGCAGCGCGCGTTCGACCAGTTCCTCATCGACTTCTCGGATTTCGACCCGGGGGTCGCGAAGATCACGAAGGAACAGCTCCTCACCCTCCCCGAGGTCGAGGAGGTACACGCCGCACAGTTCTTCGAAAACACCGCGGCACTGGCCTCCTTCATCGCCAGCGACGATCCCGCGTTCGGGGTCAGCTTCCAGATCCCGAAGGTCGTCGAGGGACGCATGCCGGCTCCGGAAAGCGTCGAAGAGTTCGCCGCCCCCATCGGGCTGGTGGACGAGCTCGGCATCGAAGTAGGAGAAACGATGGAGGTCCCCTTCCTCGGCGCGCCGACCGAGCCCCCCTTCGAGCCCAAAACCTTGCCCGCGAAGCGACTCAAGTTGGTCGGCACGTTCGCGCTCCCGGGCGAATTACCGCCGATCGGCGATGTCCCCCCCTTCTTGAGACTTTCGCGGGCCTTCCATCAGAGGTATTCGGGGGAGATCCTGACGACGACCCTTTGGTTGGTGCGGCTTCACAGCGCGGATCAGCTGGGCTCGTTCCGAGCCGGCCTCGACCGATTCAGCGCCGGCAAGCCCGTGATCGGTTTCACGCAGCAGGCCGTGAGTAAGAACGTCCAGCGCTCGTTCGCGCTGCAGGCGACCGCGCTCGCCCTCCTGGCGGGGCTGCTCGCGATCGCCGGCGCCGCGATCTTCGGCCAGACGATGGCACGCCAGACGGCGCTCGAGGGCGGCGAATATCCTGTTCTTCGGTCCCTGGGGATGACACGGACGCAGCTCACCGTCATCGGCATCGCGCGGGCCGCGATCGTTGGGTTGGTCGGTGGACTCGGGACGATGCTGGTGGCCTTCCTGTTGTCTCCGCTCATGCCGACCGGTCTCGCGCGCGTGGCCGAGACCTCACCGGGCTTCGCGTTCGATTTCTTGGCGGTCGGTGGAGGCGCGGCGGCGATCGCCGTCGCGGTCTTCCTCTTGGGGGTTCTGCCTGCGTGGCTGGCCGCCAAGAGAGCGAGCGCCGGGTTCGAAAGGGCGGTGGACGAGCCGCCGAAGGCGTCCCGTCTCGTCGGGCTCATCGCTCGCTGGATCGGGCGGTCGCCGTCGGCCGTGACCGGTGCGCGATTCGCGCTCGAGCCCGGCCGTGGACGGACCGCGGTTCCGGTTCGCTCGACGATCTTCGGCGCGGTGCTCGGACTCGCGGCCTTGTCGATGGCCTTCACGTTCGGCGCCGGGCTGAACAACCTGCTCGCGACGCCGCGCCTTTACGGCACGACGTGGGACGCGCACGTAAACGCCTTCGCCGATCCCGATCCCGATCCCGAAGCGATGAAGAAAGCCATGGTCACGGCCGGGATGGATCGAGCGACACGGCGGATCACCGAAGGCGGCTCCTCCTTCCCGTTCTTGTTGGACGGCGTTCCCGCCGACGCCCTCGCCTTCCCGCTCGATGAGCGGTCGTTCCTTCCGCCGGTGCTCAGCGGACGGCTCCCGCGCGCCGATGACGAGCTCCTCGTCGGACCGAAAACGCTCAAGCTGATACGCAAAGGCATCGGGGACACCGTCAGCGTCAGCGCGCTCGGCACCAAATCCTTCCCGTTCAAGATCGTAGGGGTCGGCGTCATCCCGGCGACCGGGCACACGGGCAACATCGGCGAAGGCACCTTCACGACCTTCGGTGCGCTCAACAACTTCTTCCCGATCGACACGGAAAAGCCACAGGAGTTCATGATCTCCTTCCACCCCGGGGCCGATCGGCAGGCCGCGATACAACGCATCCAGAAGACGCTCGGCGAGGAGTTCGAAGTCGAGCGCGCGCAGCAACCGGCCGACATCGTCAATTTCGGACGCAACCGCAATCTGCCGCTCGTCCTCGCCGGGTTCTTGGCCCTCCTCGCGGCGGGCACGATCGCCCATCTCCTCGTCACCGGGATCGCCCGGCGGCGGCGCGACCTTGCGATCCTGAAATCGGTCGGGTTCGTCCGCCGTCAGCTCCGTGGAGCGGTCGCCTGGCAAGCGAGCATCCTGGCGGGCGTGGCCGTACTCGTCGGGATCCCGCTGGGGATCGCGGCGGGTCGGTGGCTCTGGACGAGCTACGCCGAGTCGATCGGAGTCATCCCCGTCGCCTCCGTGGCCTGGCTGCCGATCGTGCTTGCGGTGCCGATCGCGTTCGCGCTCGCCAACCTCATCGCGATCTGGCCGGCACGCGCCGCCGCGCGCACGCCCGCGGCCGAGGTCCTGCGAGCCGAGTAGCCGAGCTAGGCGGGGATCGGTGGACGGCGTCCGATCCAGGGTTGTGCGGCTTCTATCTGAGAGGCGACCCGGATGAGCAGGTCTTCGCGCCCGTACGCGGCCACGAGCTGCACGCCGATCGGCAGACCCGCGTCGTTCCAGTGCATCGGTAGCGAGATCGCCGGCTGGCCGGTCGAGTTCCAGGGCGGGGTGAACGGAACGATCGCCGCGCCGCGCAGTCCGGCGCCGAGCGGGTTCTCCGCGGTCGCGACGAACTCACCGAGCCGAGGCGGCGGCTCCGCGAGCGTCGGCGTGAGCAGGAGATCGAACCCGTCCTCGAACCAACCCGCGATGCGGCGACGGTAGCCGGCGATCCACTCGAACGATCCGATCAGTTGTGGCGCGGTGATGGAGCGGCCCATCTCCGCGAGCGTCCACGTGTTGAGCTCGACGTCGTCCGGGCCGATGTCGCGGCCTGTGCGCGCGCTCCACAGGTCGAGGAGCGATGCGGCGTCGGCGCCCGTCACCGCTCCGAAGTGGATGATGTGCTCGACCTCGTCGAGAGCCTCGGGATGCGCTTCTTCGACCGTGTGACCGAGCTCCTGGAGCAGACGGGCCGAGCTCTCCACCGCCGCGACGCAGTCGGTGTGCACCGGCGTCGCGCCGCCCGGCGCCTTGACCATGAGCCCGATGCGCAGCCGGCCGGGATCGATGCCCACCTCGTCGCGGTACGGTCGCGCAGGCGGTGGCGCGCCCGGCGGATCGCCCGGCATCCGTCCCGCGAGCACGTCGAGCACCGCAGCGGAGTCGCGCACGGAACGTGTGAGAACGTGCTCGACCGAGAAGCCGCCCATCCCCTCCCCGAGCTTCGGTCCGGCCGACACGCGGCCGCGCGAGGGCTTCAGGCCGACGAGCCCGCACGCGCTCTGGGGGATAGGGATGGAGCCGCGGCCGTCGGTGGCGTGACCAACCGCGACCATCCCGCTTGCGACGGGGGCGGCGGACCCACCGGAAGAGCCGCCGGTCGAGTGGGCTGTGTTCCAGGGGTTGCGGGTCGGGCCGTACGCCTCGGGCTCGGTCGTCGGCATGAGCCCGAGCTCCGGCGTGTTCGTCCTGCCGACGAACACGAACCCCGCGGCGCGCAGCTTCGCAGCGGTGTACGAGTCGGCGCGCTCGGTCCAGCCGAGCTCGCGCAGGAACCGCATCCCGCAATGGAACGGATCGCCGGCCGTCGTGCAGACCAGATCCTTGACGACCATCGGCACACCGCGGAACGGCCCGTCGGCGGGGATCGCGCTCCGGGCCTTCTCGAAGGAGGGATGGATGACGGCGTTCAGTGTGGGGTTGAGGCTTTCGATACGCGCGATCGCAACTTCGACCAGCTCGAGCGGAGTGATGTCGCCGCGTCGCACGAGGTCGGCTTGCGCAGTCGCGTCGAGCCACGTGATGTCCTCGGCCATCAGAGGCCGAATCGTAGCGGGGCGCTCTTAAAAGACGCGCTGGAACCAGAAGAGGCCGAGCGCGGCGCCGGCCAGAAGCAGCAGCGCAGCGATACCCGCGGCCATCGAGGTGATCTCCTGACGCTCCGGCTCGGTCCCGAGCGCCGAGCTCAGGTTCGTATACACGTCGCGCAATCCCTCGGCGTCGATGGACCGGAAATACGTGGCGCCGGTGGTCTCCGCGATGTCCTGGAGCTGGGTCTCGTCGAGGTCGACCGGCACCTGTTCTCCCCCGAGGTCGAGCGTGGCGCCCTGCGTCCCGAGCCCGACCGTGAACACCCGCACGCCCATCGACCGGGCTCGCTCGGCTGCCTCGACCGGCTCGCGGCCGCGGTTGGAGTGGCCGTCGGACAGCAATAGCACCGAGGCCGGAGCCTGCTTCCCGTCCTTCGAAACTTGGCGTGAGATCTCGTCGAGGGCGACCCACAAGCCGTCGCCGATCGCCGTGCCGGCCAGCGGACGCAAGCTCTGGATGGCGGCCTCGGTCTGCGCGCGGTTCCGAGTGAGCGGCGACGCGAGGAACGAGATCTCGCTGAACGCAGCGACGCCGATTCGGAGGTCCTCGGGGGCGACGCGGCCGAATTCGATCGCGGCGGCCTTCGCGGCCGTGATGCGGTCGGGCGCGATGTCGTCGGCGGCCATCGACAGACTGACGTCGAGCACAAGCATCACGCCCGCCTGCTCTCGCGGGACCTCACGCTCGAGCGTCGGTCGCGCGAGTGCGCCTATCAGGAAGATCATCGCCAGCAGCAGGAACAACGGCGGCGCGTGTCTTCGCCAGCCCGGCCGCTTCGGCGCGACCGTGGTCAGCAGCTCGAGGTTTGTGAATCGAACGGTGTACGCCCGGCGCCTGCGCAACATCAGGATGTACCCGGCGATCAGCGCCGGGATCGCGAGGAGGAACCAGAGGTTGCCGCCGGCCAGGAACTTCAACGCCGCCTCCGGCGTCGGCGCTCCAAGAAGTGCAGCAGGTCGGCCAGCCAGTCGCGGTCGGTCGAGACGACGAGATGCGAAGCGCCGGTCGCCGCGATCTCTTGCCCGATACGCACGCGTTGGGCGGCGGCTGCTTCGGCGAACGCCTCGCGAACCTTGGTCCGGGTCGTATCGAGCTCGAACTGGCGACCGGTCTCGGGATCCTCGAGGACGAGGATGCCGACGTCGGGCAGCGCATCCTCACGCGGGTCGCGGATCTCCGCGACGATGACCTCGTGCCGCGTTGTCAGGCGCCGCAGCGGCATCGCCCACTCCCCCGCGTCGATGAAGTCGGACACCACGACGATCAGCGATCGCCGGCGAGCGATCCGGTTCGCTTCCTCGAGGGCCAGATCCATCCGGCTGCGCGATCGCTCCTCGGGCATGGTCTCGCCGACTGCGTGGAGCAGGCGCAGTGCGGCGCGTCGCCCGGACGACATCCGCACCGTCTGCAGGCGCTTGTCGGCGAACAGCAGGCCACCCAGCCGGTCACCGCGGCGCAGGACGAGCACGGACAGCGCAGCGATCAGCTCGCGCAACAACCCCTCTTTCGTTCGGCCCGCGGTGCCGAAAGCCATGGAGGCAGACCGGTCGGCTACGACGAGGGCGCTCGTTTCCCGATCGGCCTCATAGACGCGCACGTGCGGATGGCCGGTGCGCGCGGTCACGTTCCAGTCGATCGCCCGGACGTCGTCGCCGGGCACGTACTCGCGGATGTCGGCGAGCTCGACGCCCTCGCCCAGTCGCAGGCTGCGGTGCTGGCCCGGACCGATTCCGTCCAGCCGCCGCGCGATCCACAGCGTCGCTTTGCGCAAGGCTCGGTCGGCCGCCGGCAGATCGGTGACGGGCAGGGCGACGGTCGGCATCCGCTCAGGCTCCCTCGGCCCGCTCGATCAGATCGAGGTTCGGCAGCGGCAGCACCTCGCGGACCCGGCCGATGATGTCGTCGGTCGAGACGTCCTCCGCGAGCGCGCGATATGAGGGGATGATGCGATGCCGGAGGACGTCGCCGATCAGCCCGTCCATGTCCGCCGGCAGCACGTAGTCGCGGCCGTGGATCACCGCCATCGCGCGCGATGCCAGAACGAGGTTGATCGAGCCACGCGGGCTCGCGCCGTACTCGATGTACGGTCCGACCTCGCCGACCCCGAAGTCTTGCGGCCGCCGCGTTGCGGTCACGAACGTCACCGCGTACTCGCGGAGCCGGTGATCGACGAACACCGAGTCGACGAGCGACTGGATCCCCGCGAGAGCGGTCGAACCCAGCACGCGCCGCGGCGGCGTCGGCGGGCGCGCGACGCGATCGACGACCTCGAGCTCCTCGCCGTAATCCGGATAGCTGACGAGGACCTTGAGCATGAACCGGTCCATCTGCGCTTCCGGAAGCGGATACGTTCCCTCGGCCTCGATCGGGTTCTGCGTCGCCAGCGTCAGGAACGGCAGCGGAACCTCGTAGGTCGTGCCGCCGATCGTGACGGTCTGCTCTTGCATCACCTCGAGCAGCGCCGACTGGACCTTCGCCGGCGCGCGGTTGATCTCGTCGGCGAGCAAGAAGTTGCCGAACACCGGACCGAGCTCGACGTCGAAGGTCCCTCGATCGGGGCGGTAGATGCGAGTCCCGACGAGGTCCGCCGGCACGAGGTCCGGGGTGAACTGGATGCGGCGGAACGTGCCGCCGATCACCTCGGCGATGGTCTTGACCGTCAGTGTCTTCGCGAGGCCCGGCACGCCTTCGAGAAGGACGTGGCCACGTGCGAGCAGCGCGGCTATCACCCGTTCGAGCATCGGATCTTGCCCGACGATCCACCGCTTGATCT
>JBKKCR010000111.1:0-3327 GCA_046712825.1 Actinomycetota bacterium
TGCGACTCGAGCGACTCCTCTACACGCCGCCGGCGCCGCGATCCTGGGGAGGGCTTTGGGACGCGGTCGACCGAGGGCTGGCCCGCATCCCGGGCCTGAAGCGCTGGTCGATCATGCTTCTGCTCACCGGGCGCGTCCCCGGCTAGCGTCAGACGACACCTTCGCCGAGCGCCGCCTCCTCGATGATCCACCCACGCCCGCGGACGTTGCGGACGAACTCGCGGCCTACCTCCCTGCGGAGGCCCGACAACAGCACGTCCACGGAACGGCCTCGAGAAAGGCCCAGGGCCTGAGAGAGCTCCGCACGCGAAACGACCCGCTGGGCGTTCGCGAGAAGGATGCCGAGCAGCTCGAGCTGGGAACGGGACAGGGCGAGAGCTCGTCCCGCGAACTCGGCCCGATACCCATCGAGATCAACCCACAGCGTGCCGATGCCCATCGCCCCAACCCCGGCCTCGGCGGAGTACGTCATGCTCCCAGGGTAGGAGCGAAACGTTACCGGGTGTTTTCGCGCGTGTTTCCTCTCTATTAAATCTCGCGCTCCGAGGGCCCGAAAAAAGGGCCGGGGAGGACGCCTACGCGAGCGTGATCGCCTCTTCGGCGCCGCACGTGTGGTGGCCCGGCGTGCATCCCGTGAGCGCGCGCCGGACGTGGTACGCGTGGCGTCCGCGGGCTGAGTAGTAGGTTCGGATAACGAGCTCGCCGATGAGCCCCAGCGAGATGAACTGCACGCCCATCATCACCAGGAGCGCCCCGAGGAACAGCAGCGGCCGCGTCCCGATCGAGCGCTCGAGCACGAGCCGCTGGTAGGCGAGGTAGCCGAGCACGACCGTGCCGACGGCACCGAATATCAGCCCCAGCCCGCCGAAGAATCGGATCGGCCGGTTGAAGAAGCGCAACATGAACGGGAGCGCGAGGAGGTCGAGGAAGACTTTCGACACGCGCGAGATCCCGTACTTCGAGCGGCCGTGCTCGCGCGGGTGGTGCGTGACCGGGATCTCGGCGACGCGGTCCCCGACGACCGCGGCCAGCGCCGGCAAGAAGCGATGCGCGTCGCCGTACAGCTCGAGCTCGTCCACGACGTCGCGGCGATAGGCCTTCAGCGTGCAGCCGTAGTCGTGGAGCTGGACCTTGGAGATCCGCGAGATCAACCTGTTCGCGATGCCGCTCGGGATCCTGCGACTCCAGTACTTGTCCTTGCGATCGACCCTCCAGCCGCTCACGACGTCGAACCCTTCGTCCAGTTTCGCGAGGAGCTTCGAGATGTCGGCCGGGTCGTTCTGAAGATCGGCGTCCATCGTGACGATGACTCGACCGCGCGCGTGGTCGAACCCCGCCGCCATCGCCGCGGTCTGGCCGAAGTTGCGCGTGAAGCGCACCACCTGGAACCAGGGATCCTCCCGGTGGAGCGCGTCGAGCGCGGCGCTGGAGCCGTCGGTCGAGCCGTCGTCCACAAGGATCACCTCGCTGGGTGGAAGCGAGTCCCTCACGTCCCGGAGGCGCCGCGCCAGCTCGGGGATGCTTTCTTGCTCGTTGTAGACGGGGATGACGATCGAGAGTTCGGATGGGACGGGGGACGATTTCACCGGACGGGGGTCACTCCTGCACCAGCTCGACCAGAACGCCGCCGACGCTTTTGGGATGAACGAACGCGACCATCGATCCGCGCGAGCCACGACGCGGCTCGGCGTCGATCAGCTTCATCCCTTCGCCCTTGAGGTGCTCGAGGACGGCTTTCAGGTCCGACACGCCGTACCCGATGTGGTGCACACCTTCGCCCCGTTTCTCGATGTACTTGCCGACCGGGGTATCGGGGCCGAGCGGCCGGAGAAGCTGGATCCACGACTCGCCGACGCGGAACATAGCTTCTTCGACGCCCTGATCCTCGACGGTCTCGCGGTGTGCGAGCGTCACGCCGAAGGCGGCCTCGTAGAAGGCGATCGCGGCGTCGAGGTCCTTCACCGCGATTCCGACGTGGTCGACGCGATCGAACATCGAGCGGATTCTACCCACTCCGCGTGGCGCGCTAGGATGGAGAACCTGGCAGACCGCGCCAGAAGGCCTCAAGAGCAGGGGGTTCTCTCAATGAGCGAAACGGTCATCGTCTCCGGCGCACGTACGCCGATCGGCAAGTTCCTGGGGGGGTTCGCCGACTTCACCGGCATGGACCTCGGCGGGTTCGCGATCGCGGAGGCGCTCAAGCGCGCCGGCCTCTCCGGCGACCAGGCCGACTACGTGATCATGGGCCAGGTGCTGCAAGCCGGCCAGGGACAGATCACGGCCCGTCAGGCCGCCACCAAAGGCGGCATCCCGATGGACGTGCCGGCGATCACGATCAACAAGGTCTGTCTGTCCGGCTTGAACGCCGTCCACCTCGCGGACATGCTGATCCGGGCCGGCGAGATCGAGATCGCGATCGCGGGCGGCATGGAGTCGATGACGAACGCGCCCTACGCGATGCCCAAGGGCCGGACCGGCGCGCGCATGGGCGACGCCAAGCTCGTCGACCTGATGATCTGGGACGGCCTGTGGGATGCGTTCGACCACAAGCACATGGGCGACGGTTCCGACACCGTGAACTCCAGGCTCGGCATCGGCCGGACCGAGCAGGACGAGTGGGCCGCCCGCTCGCATGAGCGTGCCGCCGACGCAACGAAGGCCGGCCGACTCCGCGACGAGATCGTCTCCGTCGAGATCCCCCAGCGCAAGGGTGACCCGATCTTGATCGAGGAAGACGAGGGCATCCGGCCGGGCACCACGGCCGAGTCGCTCGCGAAGCTGGCGCCGGCGTTCCAGAAGGAAGGCACCATCACCGCCGGCAACGCGTCGCAGATCTCCGACGGCGGCGCAGCGATGGTCGTGATGAGCGCCGACAGGGCAAAGGCTCTGGGTCTCGAACCGATCGCGACCGTCGTCGCGCACGGTCAGGTCGCCGGCCCGGACAACTCGCTCCACATGCAGCCGGCGAACGCGATCAAGGCGGCCGCCGCGAAGGCAGGCCTCGACGCGGCCGGGCTGGACCTCTACGAGATGAACGAAGCGTTCGCGTCGGTCGCGATCGCTTCAGGCAAGGAACTCGGCGTCTCCGAGGACAAGATCAACGTCAACGGCGGCGCGGTGGCGCTCGGACATCCGATCGGCGCATCGGGGGCGCGCATCCTGACGACGCTGATCTATGCGCTGAAGCAGCGCGGACTGAAGCGCGGGATCGCTACGTTGTGCCTGGGAGGCGGGAACGGCGTCGCGCTCGCCATCGAGCTGCAATAATTACCGCAACGACTGGGCCGAGGATCACGACTTCCGTGAACACCGCCCACGCGTTGTGCG
>JBKKCR010000112.1:0-12923 GCA_046712825.1 Actinomycetota bacterium
CGAGCGTGGCGGCCGCGTTGGCGAGCCACGCCGGATTCCGGAAACCTTCGGCGAGTACCAGCGGCCCGGCTTTGATCCGTTCCGTTCCGGCGAGCAGTCCGGTGAGCGTCGTCCATCCTTCGTAGGCGGGGCTGCCCGGCGGCACCGCGATCACGCGGAGATGGTCCTCGACCCACACCGAATCGAAGCCGAGCACGTCGGCGAGGCGCGCGTGCTCCAGGACCGCCTTGAATGGCGCGCCTTCCTGTGGGATCAGGATGCCGAACCGCATCCGTCAGCCGAGGAAGTCCTCGACGACCGACTTCCAGAGCTCGGTCGAAAGCCCGAGCGACTCGGTGTCGACCCGTTCGTTGTCACCGTGGAACATCGAGGCGAACTCGCCGAACGAGATCTTCTCGCTGAACAGCCCATACCCGTAGCAGGTCGCGCCGACCCGGCGGAAGAATCGCGAGTCGGTCGCGCCGACGATGATGAATGGGACCGCCTCGGCGCCAGAGAGCCGCTCGGTGTGGCGTTTCAGCGTGTCCCACATCGGCGTGTCAACCGGTGACGCGCTCGCCACCATCGCGCTCGTCGGGTCGATCTCTACCGTCTCGTAGTATTCGCCGAGCGCCTCCCGAAGCATCGCGTGAACATCCTCCGCGGTCTGGCCCGGCAACGTCCGGATGTCGACCTGGAGCTCGGCCGTGTCCGGGATCACGTTCGCCTTCACACCGGCGCCGAGCACGGTCGGCGCGAACGTCGTGTGCGTGCACGCGTGGATCATCCGCGCCATCCCCAGGTCCGGGAGTTGCGCCGCGACCTCGCGCACGCGAGTCGGGTCGAGCAGCTGCTCGCGCAGCTCTGGGGGGAAACCCATCTGATCGACGAACCGCCGCCACGTCTCGTGGATCACCGGCTCGGGCTGGAACTCGGCGAGTCGCCGCACGATCTCGGCCGCCTTCACCAGCGCGTTGTCGGTGCGGAACGGCATCGAGCCGTGACCCGGCGTCCCGTGGACGCGGATCTTGCACCAATACGTGCCCTTCTCCGCGACCATCACCGGCACTTTCGGCGTCCCCTGGCCGGCGAACCGGAACCCGCCCATCTCGGTGAGCACGTAGTCGCAGCGGACGGCGTCGGGCTCGTTGTCGATCAGCCACTCCGCGCCGAACTTCCCGGCTGCCTCCTCGTCGGGCACCCCCAGATAGATCAGGTCGCCGCGGGGCTTGAAGCCGCTCCGCGCGAGCGCGTTCAGCGCGACCGCCATCGAGGCGGTCAGGTTCAACATATCCACGGCTCCGCGGCCCCAGACCTCGCCGTCCACGAGCTCGCCGCCGAACGGGTCGCGCTCCCAGCCATCGGGGTTCACAGGGACGACGTCGGTGTGTCCCATCAGCAGCAGCGCCGGCGCCTTCGGGTCGCTCCCTTCCATCCTCGCGACGAGGCTCGGCCGGCCCGGGACCGCTTCGAATCGCTGCATCTCGAACCCCGAACCCTCGAGGAAGGACTCGAGCACGTCCGCGTTCTTCACTTCTTGACCAGACTCGGGGGTGCCGTCGTTCACGCAGCCGTTGCGGATCAGCTGCTGAAGGAGCTCGGTCGTCTCCGCGGTGAGGTCGGTCACGCAGTCGCCTCCTTCGCGGCCTTCAGGAGGGCCTCGACGATGTCGTTCGGCGTTATCCCCGCCGCGGCGTCGGGCTGCTCGATCCCCGCGAACGCGGTCGTGACGCGCTGGAGAAGCTCTTCGCGGTCGGCGACGTCGGCTCCGGCGAGCGCCGCAGCGACGCCGTCGATCGCTTCCGGAGGTGAGACGTGCATGTCGCCGGCGACGAGCGCCCGCACGATGCTCCCCCGATCGTCGAGTGCCACGCCTGCGCGCACGAGCTTCTTGCCTTTCACGTTCGCGAACCCGACCTTCGTGCCGGCCGGCGCCTCGGCGCGGAAGCGCTCGGAGGAGATCCGGCGGATGAAGTCCTCCGACGTCACCGAGTCCACGAACTGCTGGACGATCCCCGACTCGGCGGCCGTGAACGGCGACGGGTCGAGCTCGAGCCCCGCCACCTCGCGCGACGCCAGCGCGACCGCGTCGCGAAGCTCCTCGTACGAGAGGGACCGGCCTCGGATGTCGTCCGGCGTGACGATGTACTCGACGATGTCCTTGATCACCTTGTCGGCGAACTTCTCCTCCGGGACGCGCGCGACACGCCGGTACATCTCGAGGTCGGGGCGTTTCAAGTTCAGGAACCCGCCGACCACCTTCGTGCCGAGCACCGACTGCGTGATGCAGGTCCCGAGCTTCCGGTCGCGCCAACGGATGTCGGACGAGCCCTCGAAATGCGCCTCGCCGAGCCCGAGGCCGGTAAGCGCTTTCTCCATCACGGGACGGAAATGGTTCAACGCGTCGTCGAGCGTCGGGAACCGGTCGTCGCGCATGATCCACGACCACACCGCCACGGCTTCGGTGTCGTAGAACGCCGTCCCGCCGCCAAAGATCGGTCGCCGGAACACATCGATGCCGAGCTCGCGCGCCGCGTCGAGATTGACCGACGAGTCGATATCGTCGAACCACCCGACCGTCAGGTGGCCCTTCGCCCAGATCATCGTCATGAGCACCTCGGGACCGCCTTGGACGACCGACGCCGCGATCGCAGGCAATCGCCCGTACGCGGCGAGCGCCTCGGTCCTTCCGACGTCGATGAAGCGCCAGCGGTCACTCACTACAGATGCGCTCCATCCCTTCCGCGACGACCCGGGTCGCGTCGAGCACCTCGCCCACTGCCCACTTCGAACGCTCGAGCAGCTCCTCGGTCGTGCAGTACCTCCCGACCAGCTCGATCGCGCGCCCGGCGTGCTCCTCGTCGGCCTCGAGATGCATGAAGAAGAACTCGAGGTCTTGCTCGGCCAGTCCGTACTTGTCGCGGTACAGCGCGCCGAGGAACGCCATCGTTCGCGTCCGCGCCTCGATGCCGTAGGCCAGCGCGGCGAGTCCGACGACGAAATGCTCCCGTTCACAGATCGCCAGGATCCGATCGATCCATCGGCGACTTTCTGGGATGGGCTCGAGGTCGTAGGGACTATCGATGTCGGCGCCCAGCGCCCGTCCGAAACGCGCGACCAGCTCGGCGTGATCACGCTCGGCCAGCCCCTCGCCGTGCTCCTCCCACAGGTTCTCGAGCATGAGCTCGCGCACGTCGCGTGGCTCGGCCTGCGCGTAGACCGCGGCGACGCAGCGCTTGAAGTTATCGACCTGGAAGCAGTACGACGGCGCGAAACGGGCGAGCTTGTCCTTGGGGACCTTGCCGTTGGCGAAGTCCTCGAGGAAGGGCCGCCCCCCTTCGAACCACACCGAGTTCATGACTTCGGTCAGCTCTTTGTGGACACGCTCCGCGTCGAGGGCCATCGGAACCTCCTTGATCGCCCCGATGATTGCACGTCGCGCTCGACGGTTGCTAGCGTCGCCCCGTTCAACCAACGAGGAGGAGCACATGGGTCTTCTGGATGGAAAAGTCGCCGTCGTCACCGGGTCGGGCCGCGGGATCGGCCGCGGGATCGCGCTGGAGTTGGCGAAGGAAGGCGCCAAGGTCGTCATCAACGACGCCGGCGTCGACGTGAACGGTCGCGGAAGCGACACGGATCCGGCTACCCAGGTGGTCAAGGAGATCGAAGCTGGAGGCGGCGGCGCCGTCGCCAACTACGGCGACGTGTCGAAGTGGGATCAGGCCGAGGGGATCATCGCCGACGCCGTGAAGAACTTCGGCTCGATCGACATCCTCGTGAACAACGCCGGCATCCTCCGCGACAAGTCGCTGCTCAAGATGGAGGAGGACGACTTCGACGCGGTGATCGCCGTGCACCTGAAGGGAACCTTCCTGTGCACCCGCCACGCCGCTCCGATCATGAAGGAGAAGGGGTTCGGGCGGATCGTGAACATCGTGTCCTCGGCGGGCCTGCGGGGGAACTTCGGCCAGACGAACTACTCGGCGGCGAAGGCCGGCATCGCCGGGATGACCCTCACCTGGGCGATCGAGCTCGGCAAGTACGGGATCACGGTCAATGCGATGGCGCCGAGCGCCGTCACGCGCATGACCACCGGCCTGCTCCCCGGCACGGAGAACAAGATCCCGCCGGAGATGGATCCCGCGAACAACGCGCCGCTGATCGCGTTCTTGGCTTCCGACAAGGCGGCGCACGTCAACGGCCAGGTTTTCGGACGGCGCGGGTACACCTACACGATCTTCCAGCAGTACAAGATCCTGTCCGGCATGTACGCCGAGGGCGGCTGGACCGCCGAGAAGGTCGCGAAGAACTTCGACTCGGTGCTCGCGAACTACATGACGGCGCCGGGCATGGACATCACGATCAAGAAGCCCGACAAGGAAGAGAAGAAGTGACCATCGAGGTTTCGTACGCGGAGTCGATCGACGTCGCTGCGCCGATCGACAAGGTTTTCGCGCACCGGCTCGACTTCATGAACTTGCCCGATTACATGAACCAGGCATCGGGCATCCGTCGCACGGACGGCGGAACCGAGCCCGGCCCGGGAGCCGACTACGCGTTCGATCTGACGATCCCCGGCATGGGCGCGATGGAGGCCTACATCAAGGTGCTCGAGGTCGAAGCCCCACACCGGATCGTGTTCGACACGGGTTCTTCGGGGATGGGCGGTCGCGAGGTCTCGACCTTCACCGAGCTGCCGGACGGCGGCACCCACGTCGAGTTCGCGTTCTCGATGTCGCTGCCCGACGAGGCGGCGGAAGGCGTGAGCTTCGTCGAGGACTCCGGCCGTTCGTCGTTCCGCGGCGAGCTCGAAGGGTTGAAGAAGTTCTTCGAGGAGTCGTGATGCGCCTCAAGGACAAGATCGCGATCATCACCGGCGCCGGCCAAGGCATCGGCCGGGCGTACGCGCTTCGGTTCGCCGACGAGGGCGCCATGGTCGTCGTTGCCGACCTGAACGACGCCAACGCGGAAGCCGTCGCGAAGGAGATCGAGGCAGCGGGCGGCCGAGCGATGGCCGTTCACGTGGACGTTGCGGATGAGTCCTCGACGCAGGAGATGGCGAAGGCGGTCGTCGACGCGTGGGACCGGATCGACATCCTGGTGAACAACGCCGGGATCTTCTTCGACCTCGAGCAGCAGAACAACACGCTGGACTATCTCAAGAAAGTGCTCGATGTGAACATGATCGGACCGTGGCTCTGCGCCCGGGCGGTCTTCCCGACGATGCGCGCCCAAGGCAAAGGGAAGATCATCAACCAGTCATCCGGCGCGGCCTGGATGTACGCGATGGCCGGGTACGCCATGAACAAGGACTCGACCGAGCTGCCGAGCTACCACTATTCCTTGTCGAAAGCCGGGGTCAACGCCTACACCCATTTCATGGCCGCCGCCCTCGGGCAGTTCGGGATCAACGTCAACGCGATCGCGCCCGGCGTCACCATGACCGACGCCACCCGCAAGCATGTTCCCGACGCGATGATGGGCGCGATCAAGATGATGAGCGCGCTGCGCCGCACGCTCGAGCCCGAGGACATCACCGGCACCGCCGTCTTCCTCGCTTCCGATGACTCCGACGCGGTGACCGGACAGGTGATCCCGGTCGATGCCGGCGTTGCGATGCTCGGATGACCGAAGTACCCAAGGAACGGTTCAACCCACCCTTCCACCGCACGCTCGGCATCAAGATGCGGATCGGCGACAACCAGGAGGGCGTCGCCTTCATCGAGATCGACCCCGAGAAGCACTACGGGAATCGGTGGGCGCACGGCGGGATGGTGGGCGTGCTCGCCGACATCGCCAGCGGGATCGCGATCGCGGTCGCGATGAAGGAAGACGGCCGTCAGGCGATCGACGGAACCGTCGAGCTGAAGGTCAACTTCCTCCGGAAGGTCTACGACGGGGACATGACGGCGACGGCCAAGATCGTGCATCTGGGGAAACGCTTGGCCGTAACCAACGTCGACGTGACAAACAAGGGCCGGCTTTGCGCCAAGGCGATGGCCACGTTCATGCTCAGCAGGTCGAAGGGCTGAACATGGAAGACCGCCAGCCGTCCGGACTCCTTCTCGAGATGCTCGACGGTGAACCTGTCGACGTTGACCGCTGGCAGCGCGAGGTAGCGATCCCAAAGACCCTCGCGACCGGGCTATTCTCGCGCGCGACGGCGTTCAAGAACCTCCGGCCGGACGAGTCACGCTTCCAGCAGAAGGTCGAGAGCTTCAGCCAGCTCACCGTCTATGAGTTCGGACCCGGCGACATCACGTCGGCAGCTCTCCCCGACGGCGATGCCGCGGTCCGCGTCGTCAACCGTTTCGCCTTTCACCGGTACCCACGGCCGTCGCAAGGCCGGTGCTCGGGAAAGCCCACGTTGGGGATCTTCCTGATCCTGATCTCTCCCACCGAACGATCCCGCGCGCAAGAGCTCCGCGACTGGGCCGACTTCACCCACATCCACGGCATCGCCGCGGCCGCCCCACAAGGCTTCACCACGATCACGCCGTACGTGAACGCCGCCGGAACCGACCCGCTGTATCTCCATTTCTACGAGCTCGATACACCGGACCCCGTGGCCGCCGTCGACGACATGCCGAACGCCGTCATCAAGCGCTGGGGCTTCGAGCTCGGCGACGAGGCGTTCATGAAGTGGGCGATGAGCGACGCACTCGACATCCAGTACGTCAACGTATTCGGGCGGCTCCCGTGAGCGAGCCGGACGGGATCGGACTGTTCGAGGCCATCGACACGCAACGGAGCCTCCGCCGGTTCACCGACGCGCCGGTCCCCGACGCCGCGATCCGTCGCCTGCTCGACGCAGCGAGGAAAGCGCCGAGCCCGACCAATTCGCAGCCGTGGGGATTCATCGTGGTTCGCGACGCCGAAAAGCGCCGAGCGCTCGCCGAGATCTACGCGAAAGCGTGGGGATTCGCGAAGCAATTCTACGGTGATCCCGCGAAAGCCAAGGACGAGCCCGAGCGCGTGATGCTCGAAGCCACCGACCGGCTCGCCGGGGCGTTGGACGAGGCGCCGCTTTTCATCCTCTGCTGCCTCGACCGGTCGCGGCTCGGTCCCATGGTGACGCCGGATCTGGCTACGATCCTCGAGCCGTCGTCCGCCTACGGAGCCGTATGGGCCGCGGTCCAGAACGTCCTGCTGGCCGCGCGCGGGCTCGGACTAGCTGCACTGCCCACCAACCTGACGCGGCTCCTCGACCACGAGGTCCGGCCGCTGCTCGGGATGCCCGAGCATGTGGAGACGGTGATCCTCATCGCGATAGGACACCCGGCAGAGGGAACGTTCGGGCCGCCGCGACGCCGGTCGCTCGAGGACGTTGCCCACCTGGAACACTGGGGAACGCCCTACGCCTGACATATGCTCGCTTCGGTCGAGAGCGAGGGGGCGCACATGAACGATACGGCGGCCAAGATCCTGGTCATCGGCGGGCTGTTCAGCCTGGTCTTCGCGTTCATCATGGGATTCGTTCTCTCGCGGGTTCGGCTGAAAGACCACACCGTCGAGCAGACGCGGCTCCTCGGCGTGCACGTCGTGGCCTTGTGGGAAGGCTTCATGCTCCTCGGGCTCGTGTGGGCCGTGACCCTGTCGAACCTGTCGTCGGGGGTCGAGACGCTCGCCGCGCTGCTTCTCGTCGCGGGCGGCGCGCTCCAATTGACCTCGAACTTCCTTGCATGGACCAAGGGGTTGGTGGACCTATTCGCGCCGCCTCGCGGGCTCGTTTACGTGCTCGCAGCGACCAACGCGACTCTGGCATCCACTGGACTATTGATAATCGTGTTCGGAGCCGTCAAGGCGTTGTGAGCTCGAAGATTTTCGGCGCCACGGTCAACGGCGGGCCCCGCTAGGCGGACCGATTCGGCGCCCTGGCCGACCCTCGCGTCCACGACCAGGCACCCGGCCGGCCCCCCAGCCGCCACCCGCGATGGGTCTTCTCTCCGTGATGGAACCGGCAGAGTCGGGCCAAGTTGTTCAGCCGCGTCGGCCCGCCATCCGCGACCGGAACGATGTGATCGATCTCGAGCCCTGTGCGCATGTCGCAGCCGGGCACGACGCAGGCTGGATCACGGGCTTCAAGTGCCGATCGGAGATGCGCCGGGATCGTGCGGCCGACGTGCGCGACACGCGTCACTTCGACGCCGTCCCGCTCGAGGATCTTGACGAGCCCATCTCGCGCCATCCGACGAGCCACAGCCACGGGAACGGGCCCGACCCCCCGGATGACGCAACGCTCCCCGGGTTCGACGCGCCCCCGTTCGAAAGCGGCGCGGTCGACTTCGACGTGGACGACGGAACGCGGGGCTTGATCTCCCGCCGCGAAGCCCAACAGCGCGTCGGCCGCGTACGCATCGGAAGGCTCGCGCTGTCCGGTGCGGCGCGCTTCGACCTGCAGGCGCTCCGCGCGAGCTTGAACCGACGCGACAAGCTTCGCCCCGTCGTCGGGCGCGAAGCGCCCGTTCAGTCGAACGGCTCCGTCAGGATCGGTCCAATGACGGAGATACCGACCTCGGCGTATGCGCTCGCAGGCGTCCTCGTCGGAGTGAGCCGACGCGCGGACCTCTCGGCAGCGATCGCGAAGGGACGCGACGGTCTCTGATTCCGCGGCCTCGAGGAGCGAATCCTCGGATTGCGGGTGCGCCGTGGCGGCGGCTGCTATCTCCGCAGCCTGGACCTCCGAAAGCCGCCCGGCAACGAACTTCTCGCGTGTCATCGGCAGCGATTCGAGGCGGCGAGCGGTTTCCAATGTGGTGATCGCCTGGCCGAGCGTGACCTTGGTGTGGGCAGCCATCCACTGCGCCGGCGTGCGATACCCCGCTGCGCTCCATTCGGGCGATCGTTGAACGCGGCCCGCCGCCAGCGTGCGACCGGCGGCGCACACACGTTCGCCCTCCGAGAACATCTCCACGAGCCGCACCGCATCCACTCCAGAAAGATTCCGAGGATCCAACTCGGACAGGAGATCCCGCAGCGCCGCAACCAGACCTTCGAGACGATCGATCATGCAGACATAAAAGCACGGGCATACGACAACACAAGCCTATCCAGAGCCGGTTCGAGAGCCTTGCGGAATGATTCTCGAACTGCGCGATCTACAGTCCGGCGAGCACCGCGATGCGCTCACGATGTTCCGCGGCATCGCCGAACAAGACCTCCGCGGTCTTGATGCGCTTCAGGTACAGATGCATGTCGTGCTCCCAGGTGAACGCGATGCCGCCGTGCACCTGAACGCCTTCCCCGCCGAGCCGCGCCAATGCATCCGACCCGTACGACTTCGCGACCGCGACCGCCAGATCGGCATCGTCCGCGTCGGTCGCCACCGCCCAGCACGCGTAGAACGCGGCCGACCGTGACGACTCGAGGTCGGTCAGCATCTCGGCACACTTGTGCTTGATCGCCTGGAAGGAACCGATCGGACGGCCGAACTGCTCGCGCTCTTTCGCATAGGAAACCGATAGGTCGAGGATCTTCGAGGCCGTTCCCACCATCTCCGCGGTCAACGCGGCCGTCGCGATGCGGAGGCCGGGATCCAACCCCGGCTCCGCGAGTCGCTCGGAAGGCGTTGCGTCCAGCGTCAGCGAGCCGATCGGCCGCGTGATGTCGTAAGAGCGTTGCGTGGTAACGCTCGCGCCGTCCTCGACGACGTACCAACCAACACCGGAAGGCCCGCGCGCTGCGACCACGAACAGGTCTGCAGCGGCCGCGTCGAGCACGTACCGCTTCTCACCCGCGAGGCGGCCGTCCGCATCGGCACTCGTCTCGATGCCCGCATCCCCGTACGATCCCGCGGCCTCGGCCACCGCCAGGGTCGCGATCCGTTCCCCCGACGCGATCCCCGGCAGCAACCGCGCCTGTTGCTCGGCCGACCCGTGCCGCAAGATCACCTGTCCGGCCTGCGCGACGCTCGAAAGGAAAGGCACCGGCGCAACCGCTCGTCCCAGCTCGCCGAGCAGCAACACGAGATCCAGGAACGACTGCCCAAGCCCCCCCACCGATTCCGGGAACGCCAAGCCCATCCACCCGAGGTCGGCCATCTGCTTCCAAAGGTCCCGCGACCAACCCGCGGGATCGTCCACGAACTCGCGCACATGTGCGGTCGGACACTGCTGCTCGAGGAACCGTCGCGCCTCGTCGCGCAAGGTGTACTGCTCGGGCGAGAAGTCGAAGTCCATCAGCTCTTCGCCTTGTCCCGAGGCGCCCACGTCTCACCGCGCGGCAAGCCGAGCACGCGCTCCGAGATGATGTTCTTCTGGATCTCGCTCGAGCCCGCCGCGATCGTCTGCGCGAACGACATCAGATAGCCGCGCTGCCACTGACCCCGGCCCATCGCGTCCTCGCCGTCCAAAGCTCCCGCCGGGCCACCGACCGACAGCGCGAGCTCCTGCATCCTGCGGACCATGTGGCTCCAGTACAGCTTCGCGACCGAACCCTCGGTCCCCGGCCGGCCGTGCTTCAAGATCGCGGTGATGTTGCGGAGCCCGATGTAGCGCATGATCTCGAGCTCGGCGTACGCGCCGGCGAGCTTCTGCCGGAACACGGGATGCTCAGATACCGGGATCCCGTCGCGTTTGGTGTTCTGAGCGGCCTTGAACAGATCCAGCAGCACGTTGCGGAAGCGGATCTGATGGCCGAGGAACGCCGGACCTCGCTCGTGCGAAAGCGTCGTGTTCGCGTACGTCCAGCCCATGTTCATCTCGCCGAGCAGGTACTCCTTCGGCACGACGCAGTCGGTGAAGAAGACCTCGTTGAACTCCGCGTCCCCGGTGATCTGCTTGAGCGGCCGCGGGTCGATCCCCGGCAGCTTCATGTCGACGAGCAAGTAGGACAGCCCCTTGTGTTTCGCCACCGAGGTGTCGGTGCGGCAGAGCAGCAGACACCAGTCGGCGACGTGCGCGAACGAGGTCCAGATCTTCTGACCGTTGACCAGGAAGTGGTCGCCCTTGTCCTCCGCACGGGTCTGCACGTTGGCGAGGTCCGACCCCGCGTTCGGCTCGGAGAAGCCCTGACACCAGACCTCTTCCATGGACAGGATCGGCGGCAGGTAGCGTTTCTTCTGCTCCTCGGAGCCGTGCGCCATGATCGTGGGCCCGGCCAGGTTGGTCCCGACGAAATTGATGAACAGCTGCGGCGCGCGGGCGCGAGCCATCTCCTCGTGGAAGATGATCTGCTCCATGTAGGTCGCGCCGCGGCCGCCGTACTCCTTCGGCCAGTGGATACCGACCCAGCCGTCCTCGGCGAGCTTCGACTCCCACTCCTTGGAGAAAACGACGCGCTCCTCGAAGGTCCGGGGGTCCTTGAAGGCCGGCGTGCCCCACCCTTCGGGCAGGTTCTTCTCGATCCAAGCGCGCACCTCGGCGCGGAAGGCCTGCTCGGAAGGGGACTGGGAAAGATCCATGGCGGCGAGATTCTAGGACTATCCTCCGCTCGATGGCCTCTCGCGACCCGCCGAAGATCCGCGACGCGTTCCGAGACGAGGTCGAGACGGTGCTCGCCTTCTGGCGAGAGTCAAGCGATCACGCGAGCGTCTCCGACAACCCCGAGAGCGTGAGCATCCTCCTCGAGCACGACACCGCCTGGCTCCTGCTCGCGGACGAGGGCGACGGCATCGACGGCACACTCGTCGCCGCATGGGACGGCTGGCGCGGCAACTTCTACCGGCTCGCGGTCCGCCCGTCGCTGCGAAGACGCGGCATCGCGGCGGCGCTCGTACGCGAGGGCGAGCGTCGGATGAAGGCCTGCGGCGCGCTTCGCAACAGCGCGATGGTCGAAGGGGACGACGACGTCGCCACCGCGTTCTGGGGCTCCGTTGGATACCGTCTCGATCCGAGGCTCGCCCGCTACATCAAGGAGGCACCGTGAGCTACGAGTTCATCACGTTCGACCGCCGCGGCTCCGTCGCGTGGGTCACGCTCAACCGCCCCGAGGTCCGCAACGCGCTGAAGCCTGAGATGCGCGAGGAGCTGATCGACGCCATCGGCGTCGTCGGTGCCGATCTCGACCTGCGTTGCCTCGTGATCACCGGGGCCGGCGAGGGCTTCTGCTCCGGCGCCGACATCTCGGGAGCGGGATCACGCCAAGGTCAGAAGCGGCACGCCGGCATGGCCCGCGACGCGATCCGCGGCGGCTCGCAGCGGCTCTTCCGCGCGCTCTGGGACCTCGAGACGCCGACGATCGCGGCGGTCAACGGCGTCGCGGCCGGGATCGGTTGCCACATCGCTTTCGCGTGCGACCTGGTGATCGCCTCGGAGAAGGCGCGCTTCATCGAGGTGTTCGCGCGACGCGGCATCGTTCCCGACGGCGGCGGCGCGTACATCCTGCCGCGGCTGATCGGGCTCGCGAAGGCGAAGGAGATGGTGTTCTTCGCCGAGCCGTGGGGCGCGGCAGACGCCGAGCGCATCGGTCTGGTCAACAAGGTCGTCGCGCCCGAGGCGCTCGAGCAGGCCGCCACCGAGTGGGCCGACCGGCTGGCGGCCGGGCCGACGAAAGCGTTGGGGCTCGCGAAGAAGCTGCTGAACCGCTCGCTCGAATCGGATCTGACCACCTCGCTCGAGGAGGAAGCGCTCGTCCAGGAGCTCATCAACCAGACCGACGACATAAAGGAAGGCATGATCGCGTTCGGCGAGCGCCGCGACCCGACGTTCACGGGGAGGTGAGCCGGATGGCCTACGAGTTGCTCCTGCTCGACCAGGACCCGCCACTGGCCACGATCACGCTCAACCGCCCGGACAAGCGGAATGCGTTGAGCGACGCGCTGCGCCGGGAGCTCGCGGCTGCGTTGAAGGAGATCGAAGCCGACGACGCGATCAGCGTTGCCGTCCTAACCGGCGCCGGGACCGTGTTCTGCGCCGGCTTCGATCGCTCCGAGTTCACGCCCGACCCCGACACCTTCGGCGACGATTCGAAGTGGCAGTCGGGCCAGCTGATGCACGAGGCGCTCC
>JBKKCR010000113.1:0-4857 GCA_046712825.1 Actinomycetota bacterium
CGCCCGGCCCGACGGTCGCTCCCGGTCCGGTCGTAGCTCCCGGTCCGGTCGTAGCTCCCGGCCCGGCGGGTCCGACGGCGACGCTGCCACGTCCGAACGAGCGGATCCCCGCGAGGCGTTCGGCGTCGGTCAATCGCGCGCCGCACGCGGCGACGACCAAGAGCAACGGCGCGACGAGCGCCGCCGTCCGGAATCGCATCGAGTGCTTCACCCTGGTTTCCCCAGTCTCGCTGCTTCGGTCCTCACCCTAGACCTCCCGCACTTCGGCGGCCTGGGCCCGGAGACCTGCTTGACGGGTTCGGTTCGCGGAGAAGGCTCCGAATGAGGCTCTTCTCAGCTCGGCGGCGAGCCGAATCTGAACTCGGCGCCGGTGCTGAACGAGGCCACGAGCACCTCTTTCGCCTCGTCGGACGGTTCCGCGGTGGGGTCGACGCGCACCGTCCACGTCGCGACCGCACCCGGCTCAGCATCGATCCTGCTGACGCCTGCTCGCGGATCGACGGCTCGGACCGCAGTCTCGAGCGGGCCGTTCTCGCCGCGCGCGAGCAGCGCCGGCCAGGTGAGCTCGTCGCCTTCGTCGAGCGCGGGGCACGGTCGGAGCGTGATCGTCGGCACGTCGCCGGGCTTCACGCGAACATCGACGTAGGCGCGCGGGTGGAACATCGGATGGAGGTCGAGCACGCGAGCCACGTCGTGCGAGCCGCCGGTCGTACCGAGCATGCGCGCCAGACGCTTCGCGGCGAGCCCGGCGATCCCGGTCGCCTGGTGCGCGCCGAGCCGGAGCGCGGCGTCCGTTCCGAAGCGCTGCTCGACCGCGCGCATGTAGGAGCGTGCCAAGAGATGTCCTTGCAGCGCGAGCTCGTCGAGGATCCGGACGAGTGTCGGTTGCGAGAACGCCTCGAGGCGCAGATCCGGGTCCATCTCGCGGTCGTAGTCGGTGTAGCCGCCGAGATCGTTCGCGTGTGCGGGGGTGACGAGCTCGATCGCGGCGGCCTTCGACGTCGCCAGCCAGCGCGCCCCCTCGGGCTCGGACAGCGGTTCGGCCGCGGGATCGATCTCGACGGTCCAGTTGCAGTGGGGGAGCCGGTCGGCGGGGATCCGCGGCGGCCGGTGGACGGGCCGCATCCGCGCGCGAGGGTTGGTGGCCGACGCCGTCGCGTCGAACGTCGGATCTTCGATGTGGTGACACATGGTCACGACGAACTCCGGCCCGAGGGGCTCGACGTCCATGAGCGCGCCGCACGAGGCGAGCGAGAACTCGCCGTGATCCCGGTCGTGCACTGTGAATCGGAAGTCCATGAACTGGTGCGGTGCTCCGATGTCGAACTGCATCCCCTTGAAGATCGTGCCCACGTCGTCACCCTCGAAAGCGAGCGCGCGCCTCATCCGTCGTGTGTACACGGGGCTTGCCGCCATCCACTCGTCGATAGCGACGTCACGCATCGCGTCGCGGCCGAACTCGGCGATCACGTACGGCATGCCGGCGCGGTCGATAAGGTGTCCGGCCAGCAGGTACTCGCGCGCGAGCTCCGCCAGCTGCGCGCGCGGCATGCTCGCGAACGTCACGATGCGTTCCCCGGCTCGAGCCCCAGGCCCGACGCGAAGCGCTCGAGCGCCAGTTCCGCGAAGGGGAGGTCGACGCCGAGCTCGCGACCGAGATCGAGTGCAAGGCGGAGATCTTTCTCCCCGAGGTCGCGGGTGTGGGAGAGGATGGCGAAGAGGGGATCGTCGCCCACGAGCGGAGCGGTCGTCGCGCGGAGCATGATCGCGCCGGGCCCGCCGGTCACGCGGTCCGAATGCCGCACGACGTTCCCCAGATCGATCAGATCGATTCCCGCGGCTTCGGCGAGCCGCTGCGCCTCGGCGGCGGCAGAGTAGGCGGCGAATTGGAGCAGGTTGCGCGCCAGCTTGGCGCGGGTGCCGGCGCCCACCGGGCCCACATGGACGATCAGGCTTGCCCATCGACCGAACGGCTCGCGGCATCGTTCGACCGCCTCTTCCGGACCGCCGATCATGACGGCGAGGCTCGCTCCGGCTGCGCCGATGAACCCGCCGGCGACCGGGGCGTCGACGACGGTCACACGTCTAGGAGCGGCTTGCTCCGCCAGGTGCTCGGCCGTTCCGGCCCGGATCGTCGAGTGCACGGCGACGATCGTCCCGGCGCGCGCGGTCGTGAGGATCCCACCGACAACCTCGCGGACCTGATCGTCGTCGCGGACCATCACCGAGATCATGTCGGCGTTCTTCGCGACCTCGGCCGGGTCGGCCGCGACCTTGGCGCCCTTCTCGGCGAACGGTGCGGTCGCTTCGGGTCTGACGTCGCACACCACAAGGCCGCCGGGATTGTCGACGAGATGCGCTGCCATCGGGCCGCCGATCTGGCCCAGGCCGATGAATCCGACGGCGCTCATGACCGGATGATCTGGCCGCCGTCCACGTTGAAGATATGACCGGTGATCCAGGAGGCCTCGTCGGAGAGCAGGAACAGGCACATGCCCACGAGATCTGCCGGCGTCCCTTGCCGCTTGAGCGGAAGCCTGCTCACCATGTCGTCGATGATCCCGGCCGGCATCGAGCGTGTGGCCTCGGTGTCGATCGGCCCCGGCGCGATCGCGTTGACCCGGATGTTGGCGTGCCCGAGCTCGGTCGCGAGCTGTTGCGTGAGGCCGTTGATCCCGACCTTCGCGAGGCCGTAGTAGCCGCCGTACAGCCACGCCGCGGTCGAGGATTGGTTGACGATCGCTCCGCCGCCACGTTTGGCCATCGTCTCCCAGCACGCGCGGGTGCACAGGAGCGCGCCGTTCATGTTCACGCCCATGAAACGCTGGTAGTAGTCCCACTCGACGTAGAGCAGCGTGCTCAGCTTCATCCCGCCGTAGATCGCGGCGTTGTTTATCAGGAAGTCGATGCCGCCGAACCGCTCGGTTGTGGCAGCCGCCAGCGCTCGCGTCGAGGCCACGTCCGAGACGTCGGTGCGCACGAAGAGACCGCCGAGCTCGCTCGCGACCTTCTCGCCGCGCTCGGCGTCGATGTCCGCGACCACGACGTTCGCGCCCGCCGCCGCGAGCGCCCGGGCGTACGCCTCGCCGATCCCTCCGGCGGCGCCGGTCACGATCGCGATCTTGCCGTCGAATCGGGTCACGGCACCTCCCAGAGCCCGACCGGCGCCTCGCCGATCTTGTAGTGACATTTCAGGTCGCCGGCGGCCACGCGCTCCATCCGCTTGGTCATGCCCGGCGAGAGTGTGCCGTCCTTGATCATCTCGACGAACAGGTGCGCGGCGTTGCCGAAGTCGAAGAAGTCGCGCTGCCACGACCACTGCTGGTTGCCGGCGTAGCGGAACCAGCTTCCGCCGAGCCCTGCGACCATGTACGGGCTGCCGTCGGCGCGCTTGGCGTCGGCGACCTGTTGCCACAGGCCGATCACCTGCGCCTTGCGTTCGTCGATCAGGATCTCCTGGTACGGGTAGGTCCAGCCGTCGAGCCCGCCCATCTCGATGCCGAGCGCGACGTCGCGGATCTGATCGCGACCGACGGCCATGAACTCGCCTTTCGGGCCGAGGTTCCAACCGTAGCTCGCGTCTTCGGTGAACAGCTCGGCCAGCGGCCGCCAGTCACCGATCTGCTCGCAGTGGCGGTTGGTGTCGATCCAGCGCTGCACCATCTCCTCGAGCTCTTCTCGCGGGTAGCCGGCCATCATCCCTCCACGATCTTCAGGGCGTGCGTCGGGCAGAACTTCACGGCCGTCTCGACCTTGGCGCGCAGCTCATCGGGCGGCGACTCGTCCTTCACCGTAACCCGACCCTTCTTCGCGACGGAGAACACCTCGGGCGCCTCGGACTCGCAAACGCCGTGTCCCTGGCACAGGTCGAGATCGACCGCGATCCTCACGCTCGGCCCTCCCGCACGGAGTAGCGGGCGAGGCACGGCTGCTGCAGCTGCACCACCATCTTCGTGTGGTCGTTGCGGTAGGTGTCGTGCGGTTGCGCCAGCTCGAAGTTCCATCCTCGAAGCAGGACCGAGAAGATCGCCTTGAGCTGCATGACCGCGAACGCGGCGCCGACGCAGCGGTGCTTGCCGGCGCCGAAGGGGATCCAGGTCCACGGGTTGCTCAGGTCCTCGCGCCTGGGCTCGAGGTAGCGGGACGGGACGAACGACTCGGGGTCGGGGAAGTCCTCCACGATCCTGTTGGAGATCGCCGGCGAGGACGCCACGAGCTTCCCCGCTTCGATGTGGAATCCGCCGACCTCCATGGGCTGCTTCGCCACCCGCAGGAGCAAGATCAGCGGCGGATGGAGGCGCAGCGCTTCCTTGATCGCCGACTCCAGCCGCGGCATCTCGCGCAGCGCCTGATAGCTGACCTCCGGGTTGTCCGCGTACAGCTCGTCCAATTCTCCTACGACCGCCTTCATCTCGTCGGGGTGCTTCAGGAGCTCGATCAGCGTCCACGCGGCGGTTCCCGACGTGGTGTGGTGACCGGCGAACATCATCGAGATGAAGATCCCCGTGATCTCGTCGGCGGTGAAACGCGGCGCTTCGCCGTCGCCCGGCACCGAGATCAGCACGTCGAGCAAGTCGCGATCGTCGTCGGTCGGCGGCGGACCGGCCTTGCGTGCGGTCATGATCTCTTCGACCAACTCCACGAGCCCGGCGCGCGCTGCGTCGCGGCGGCGGAAGCTTTCGATGGGGGCGTAGGGGTCGACGTAGGCCAGCGCGTCGGTCCCGCGCTCAAGGTCGTGATAGAGGTCGGCGAAACGACGGTCGAGCTGGTCGCGGAACTTCTTGCCGATCAGGCACGACGACGACGTGTAGATCGTCAGCTCGGCGAAGAAGTCGAGCAGGTCGATGTCGCCGCTCG
>JBKKCR010000114.1:0-7448 GCA_046712825.1 Actinomycetota bacterium
CAGTCCTCGCATGTCGATGACACCGACGCGTTTCATCACCGATGCTAGCGCCCCGAGGTCGTCTCGGGCGATGGTCAGGATCTCATCGCCGCGCTTCGCGGCACCCAGTACGACGGAAGCGGCCACGACGTCGGTGGTTCGTGAACGACCGAGCAGGGCGCCGCTCGACTTCGCGAGCGTCTCGTTCGAGCGGCTCGATCGTGCACCAGGCAAGCGCCTGCGCGAAGGGTTACTCGGGCCTCAGCGCCGCGGCGGCCGCCAACTCCCGGTCGGTGAGCCGCCGTGGATCCAGCGATCGCCGGGAGGCTCGCGGGGGAGTCCCTCGACGGCCCCCGCGAGGCCCGCACCGTCAACGTCAAGCGGCCCGGGTGCAGCCGGCCCGGGTTAGTCGCCGCCGCCGGCGAACCAGCCTCCCACGCAGGAGAGCTTGACCTTACGATCGACCTGCAATATGCGGCCCTTCCAGGAGCAAGACATCCGAACCTGGTCTGAAAAGTCGGCCGACCCAAGTACGTTAACCGAACAGGATTGAGCCGCCGTGGTGCTGTTGCCTACCTGACAGACCTTCCAGTCAATCATCAGCCAAGGCCCGTAAGGACTCACTTCCGGCGGAACAAAACAAAGCGGTACATTCTTGCAATACAATTCTCTGCGTTCGAACTTGATAATAAGGCCTGCGCCGCCCGTTGCCGACGAGGCTTTGCCCGTTCCTTGAATAACACACGGATCCCAGCCGCACTCGACGACCGGAGTCGTGCAGAATGGGTAGGCAGGGGCCACCGGCACGGCCTTCGAACCTACAACGTTGACGCTAATCATGAAGGGGCCGTGCCCGACCGGGGATTCTCTTTCGCACCGCGTCGCCTGCCCCGCGTGTGCGGGAAGCATGGACCCAAGCAGTGCTACAACGCAGAGGGCCAATACGAACCGACCCACACGAACCTTCTTCCCCTTCGACCTCACAACATCCCCCTCTCTACCGCAGCCACCCCGAGTGGCCCGGCGATCAGCACTCACCTCCCTTCTGGCGTTACGGGATACGCAACGATTGTTGAACCGAAAGGATCAACGCTGACTTCCTCGGCGGCCGCCATTGAGGGCCCGCCTCACGCCCAGTCCACTGCCGGCGCGAGGAGCGTGAAACGACTCAGACCTCTTAGGGTCCGAAGTCGATCTCATGGACGAAGACCTGAGCCCCGTTTGCGCGGACGTCATTCCGAACGAGATCGGTAGCGTAGGAGAGGAAAGCCACCCATCCCCCCTCGTTCGAGATGGCACCCACCACACTGTGGAGGTTCCCGTTGCGACCCTCCGGAGTCGTCGACATGAGCAGCGTCGCGCCGGTCAGCAGATCATGCAGGTACAGATCCGCAAGGGCGTTCCTGTCGTAGGGAGTCAGGTCGGCAGCCAGCGTATCGAAGACCACGAACCGACCGTCGCCCGAGATGCTGCACGTCGGGACGAGCGTGACCCGATCCCTCAGGAGCGCGCGCTGGGTTTCGTGGCCCTCTTCTCCTGCAGAGGTCACCGACACCCGGATCGTTCGAGCGAGGAAACGATCCCGAACGAAGACGTCGAGCAAGCGGTTCGAATCTCCCGGCACGAGGTTCGTCGCGTGCGACACGAACGCCACGTAGCGGCCGTCGTTCGAGATGTGGTCTCCGGAGGTTTGGCCACTGCTGCCGTTGCCGTCGCCCCCTTGCCACGTCACGGACACACGTTCCGTCGAACCCGTAAGGCGATCCCGGACGAAGACGTCGCTAAGGCCGTTCCTGTCGCCGGGAACAAGATCCGAAGCGCTGGACTTGAACACGACGTAGCGCCCGTCGAAGGAGATGGAATCGCTGAAGCCTCCGCCTTGCGACTGATCCCCCGAGGACGTGAGGGAGACGCGCTCCGTCGCTCCGGCCATGAGATCGCGAACGAATGCGTCCCAGTCGCCGTTGGTGTCTGCCGGGACGAGATCAGACCCAACCGACTGGAAAACGACGTAGCGACCATTCCCCGAGATCTGCGGGAAGAAACTGTCGCCGTTCGGAACAAGCCCGTTCGACGAAACCGAGACCAGATCCGTGGTTCGTCGAACCCGATCGCGAACGAAGACGGCGTATGGTGGCGGGTCCGAATGGGACCTCCTTCCGGCCAGGTTCGTGGCAGCAGAGGCGAACGCAACGTACCTGCCGTCGGCGGAGATCGAGATGTGCTCCACGCGTGCGTCGGAAGGAGCTCCGCCGGACGAGACGGATACATGCTCGAGCCTGCCCCGGTCCCGATCGAACACGTACGCCTGCGGACATGCGATGCTGTCCGGGTACGTGACTTGGTTGGTGACCTCCGCTGCGAGGCCGGGCACGCTAGGGCATCGGCGGTTGGCCCCCGGGACGAGGTTGGTCGAGTCCGACGTGAACGCCACGTACCTCCCATCCCCCGAGATCGCCGTGTCGTGAGACTGCCCGTTCGGGCGCACGTTTCTTGGGACGCGCTCGGTCTCCCCGATCGGATCCAGGTTGAAGACGAGCTTGATCCCATGTCGTGATAGCCAGGCCACCTGGAAGAAGTAGGTCGTGTTCGCGGCCGGGACGAAGAGATACTCCGCGTTACCGGCCGCGTTGGAATCACATCCCACGGTCTGCACGGCCGTCGGCGGTTCGCCGGTAAACACTCCGAGGGTCGTGCCCTGATCCGACCCGATGGTGTTCGCGATGAGGGTGCGCCCTCCGTCTCGGGAGTCATATCGGAACCACGAGGTGCCGCCGGATACCGAGCAGGCACGCGTCTCATTCGGTTCACGGGTCGCGGAGCTGGCGTTCGTCGTGGCCGTGAACGGAACCTCCGCCGCCGTTATGGGTGAGGCGAACGAGTCGTTCGTGAACGGCACGGGTGGGTGGAAGCTCGGGAACGTCTTTCCCGGGATCGACGGGATCGACGGGATCACGGAATCTCCCCCGCCGCGCGGTGCGGCGGCATCATCCGGGAAACGCAGCCCAAGAACGTCGGTGACGTAGGCGGGATCGAGCGGAGCGAACGTTCCAGGGTTCGAGGAGTAGTCCAGCGCCGAAGCTCGCGCGAAAGGCGAGAGAAAGCCGAGGCCTGGTATCCGAACCCCAAGTCCGATCGCGGCGAAAAGAACGGCAGCGGCGAGAGACACGACCAGTGCTCCGGGCACCGCTCCTCGTCGGCCCAACCGGATGAGCGCTCCGCGTGCCATCCCGATGCTCAACTCGACGGACTCCCCTGGCGCGATGAGGCAGTCGGTCGCTTGCGGCGAGGCTTCGCGTGAGCTCCCGCTGTGGAAAGCGTGAACCGGAACGTCGTGCCCTGTCCGGCGACGCTCTCGAACGTGATCGCACCGCCGTGCGCCTCAACCAGCCGCTTCGTAAGAGCAAGTCCCAAGCCGGTCGATGCCTGGCCGCGAGCCGGGAGGGTGCCTTTCACCCGGTAGAAGGGCTCGAAGATCTTGTTGCCGGCTTCGGATGGAATCCCAACACCGCTGTCCGCCACCAAGACCTCGACGTCGCCGTTGTGGGCCGCCGCGGAAAGCGCAACACGACCACCCGGCGGTGTGTACTTCACCGCGTTGTCGACGAGATTCAGGATCACCTCGCGCAGCCGCCTTCGGTCCGCGTGCACCAACGGGAGATCTCGCGGGACATCGATCGCGAGCGATAGGTCTCCTCCGCGAGCGAGCCCTTCCATCGTCCCCCGGAGATCACCCACCACGTCGGTCAGCCGAACCTCTTCGAGCGCCACCTCGAGGCGCCCAGCTTCCGCGCGGGCGAGTTCGAGCACATCGTTCACGAGGGCGAGCACCTGGGCGCCGGACTCCTTGATCGTCATGCCCGCCTCCGCGGTTTCCTTCGAGCTCATGCGATAGCCGGGATCGGTAATCATGTCGGCCTGGCTGAGGATGACCGCGAGCGGTGTCCGGAAGTCGTGGCTCATCGCTGCGAAGAATTCGGTCCGTTCGGCGAGCAAGCGACGGACCTCTTCGGTCCGCTGGGCAACGCGAAGCTCCAAGGTCTCGTAGGAAGCCTGCAGCTGTTCGGCCATCTGGTTCACTCCGCGCGCAAGCTCGCCGAGCTCGTCGTCGGCAATGACCGGAGCGCGCGCGGTGAGCTCACCGCGTCCGAGCGCCCTGTTCGTCTCGAGCAGGGGACGGACCTGCGAAAGGATGAACCGCGACAACAGCGCGCCGATCCCGATCACCCCGGCCATGACGGCCAGGAGCACGAGGGCAAGCCGAATACCGGTACTCCGAACCGAATCGAACGCCAGCTCAGACGGGAAGCTGACGGCGAGTATCCCGACAGACCGTCCCTGAACCTCGTAAGGGGCGTAGAGGGTCGCGAGCTCGACCCCTCCGACGCGCTCGGTCCGACGCACCAATCCAGAGGAAGTCACGGACGGCGGCGCCGACGCGGGACCCTTCACATCCAAACCGGGGAAGCCGGTGGCGGCGATCAGCCGGCCTTCGTTGTCGTAGATCTCCACGGCCGCGCGCCCGCGGGTTGCAGTTTCGGAAGGGCTGACGCGCCCGGCTGCCTCATTCGCGATGCGGTCGATGCTGATCGCTGCGATCGTGACGCCGGTCGCGCGACACGCGCGCGCGGGCGGGCAGACGGGCGCGGCGATCGCCAGCATCGTCCTGCCGCCCTCGATCAAGAACCCAGAATGCTTGCCGCCCTTCGCATCGGCGATCGCGTCCCGCACGAAGCCGTTGGACGCCCAGGATCCACCGGAACTTCTTTCCGGTGTCTCGCTGCCGGACATGCGGTACTCGACGAGACCTTTGCCGTCTACATCCGCCGCAAGGACAAGGTCGAGATCGGTCTTGAGGGCCAGAACCGAGCCGAGAAGCCGAGCCACCGCGCGCGCGTCATCCGCGTCCACCGCCGCAGCCATCCCTTGGATGTTGGCCGCGAAGTTCGCAGACTCGAGGAGGTAGAGCTCTCGGTCGTGAGCGAGCGACCGAGCGTCGAGCGACTGCCGGGAGAGATCTCGGTCGATCGCCGTCTGGGTACGCTGCGACAGATCCCGCACGATCAGGAAGGCCCCGGTCGCCCCGAGGAGCACGATCAGTCCGAGGAAGGGAAGGAGCACTTTCCAGAACAGGGGCAATCCCCCGAAACGCTTCTTTCGCATCTGCCCTCCGCTCGCGCCCCGGCGCGACCCACTTAAGATGTTCGCTCCCGGAGACCTCGGGTCCTACCAACCGAGCAGCCTGAACCCGCCCCCCAGGCTATGAAGCGTTTCAGAGAGCCCAACACCTGTTGCATTTCCGAGACGGCCGGTCGATAGACTCCCGGCTACCCGGGGGGGCTCGATGAGGACTGTGAGCAGCGTCTTCCGCAGAGAGGGTGACTATTGGACGGTCGCCTTCCGAGGCCGGACGTTCCGGCTCAGGGACTCCAAAGGACTCCGGTACCTCGATCAGCTCCTGACGAATCCCGGCAAGGAGATCCACGCTCTGGATCTCGCCGCGGCGTCCGACGGCCTGCCTGCCGGGGTGCGCCGGCCGAGCGGCTCCCGGCGCGCTGCCAAAGAGGATGGCCTCGCGACGGGGAGTGCCGATGCCGGCGAAGTCCTGGACGCCACCGCCCGCGCCGCCTACCGGAACCGTTTGAAGGATCTTGGCGCCGAGCGTGAGGAGGCCGAACGATTCAACGATCCGGAACGCGCCGCGAGAGCGGCCGAGGAGATCGACACCATCGAGAAGGAGCTTGCCTCTGCCTTCGGCCTCGGTGGCCGGGCGCGCCGCACGGGCTCGCAGGCAGAACGCGCGCGGGTGAACGTTCGGAACTCGATCAGCGCGGCGCTCAAGGCGTTGTCGAAGCACGACCCGGCCCTGGCCGAGCACTTGTCGCTGACGATCCGGACGGGGACGTACTGCTCCTACTCGGGCGGCGAGGAATGGGGTCGCGGGGACGATCCGAGGTCGCACGATCTGAAGCCCGGCGCTCAGCCCGCTGAACGCTTCCTCGCCACGGTCCTCTTCACCGATGTGGTCGGCTCCACAGAAAAGGCAGCGACGCTCGGAGACCGTCGATGGAAGGAGGTCCTGGATCAGCACGACGTCCTGACGATCGCGGAGATCGAGCGCTGCGACGGCCGGGTCGTTAAGTCGGTCGGCGACAGCTTCTTCGCAACGTTCGCGAGTCCCGCCAAAGGGATCCGATGCGCGCTCGCCGTTTCCAAGGCGCTCGAGCCTCTCGGTCTCCAGATCCGGGCAGGCGTGCATACCGGCGAGTGCGAGCCGCGCGGCGACGACGTGGGCGGGATCGCCGTCCACATCGGGGCGCGCATCCTATCTCTCGCCGAGCCCGGCGAGGCCCTCGTCTCAAGCACCGTGCGCGATCTCGTGACGGGGTCGGGCCTCCGGCTCGAGGATCGTGGGTTCCACGCGCTGCGTGGGGTTCCTGGAACGTGGCGGCTCTTCTCGGTCGCACTTGCCGGGCGCGTAAGGGCACGCGAGAACGCATCATCGTCGCGGACCTTCTCGATCATGCTGGTCGACGATCACCCGATGTGGCGCGAGACGCTTCGGAAGGTCGTCGAGCACGCGTGTCCTGCCACCGTGGTCGCTGAAGCGTCCGACGGGGCGGAAGCGGTCGAGATGGCCCGGGTGGCACGTCCAGACGTGGTTGTGATGGATCTGAGCCTCCCGAAGAAGTCCGGACCCGAGGCGACGCGAGTCATCCTCGCAGAGCTCCCAGAAACGAAGGTACTCATGCTGTCCTCCTCGGACGAGCGCGGCGACGTGCTGGAGGCCATCAAGGCCGGGGCCTCCGGCTACGTGGTGAAGACCTCCGGCTCGGCCGACATTGCCGATGCCGTTCGGCGCGTGCATTCCGGCGAGCTCGTCCTTCCGCCTCACCTGACCGGCGTCGTTTTGAGCGAGCTCCGCAGCCTGTCGGCGCCTCCCCCGAAGCCGATCCGCAAACGGTAGCCCGCAACTCAACAGATGTTCGCTGCGGGGCAACGCCGCCTCTAACGACGACGCACGACTCCGACGAGGCGAAGGGGAGCAACGTGCAGCACAAGGATCCGAAGATCGCGCTGCTGGGGACTTTGCCGACCCTCGAGGGATCCACTCCCTCCGAGCTCGCAGAGATCGCGGCTCTGGTCGACATCGTCGACGTACCGGCCGGCTACGTGCTGACCAAGGAAGGTGCCCTCGGCGCCGAGGTGTTCATCGTCATCGAGGGGATCGCCACGGTTTCCGTCCGCGGAAGTCGCGTCGCCAAGCTGGGACCTGGGGATTTCATCGGCGAGATGGCCATGCTCGATATGAGCCAGCGCTCAGCCACCGTGGTTGCCGACACACCGATGAGGGTGCTGACGACCGACCCGCGTCGGTTCTCCACCTTGGTCAAGAACGCGACCATCGCCCGGACGATCGCGAGCGCGATCGCGAAGCGGCTCCGCCTGGCGGAAGGCGCGCTCGGCTA
>JBKKCR010000115.1:0-3403 GCA_046712825.1 Actinomycetota bacterium
AGCCCGCCCCGGATGATGAGGTCTTTCACGCGGTCGACGATGAACAGGTACCCGTCTTCGTCGAGCCGGCCGATGTCGCCGGTGTGGAGCCAGCCGTCGCGTATGGTTTGCGCGGTCTCCTCGGGGAGGTTGTGATACCCGGCCATCACGTTCGGGCCGCGCACGCAGATCTCCCCCAGCTCACCGGCGGGAAGCTCTACGTCGTCGGGATCCATGATCGACACCTCGACGCCGGGGATCGCGAAGCCGCACGAGCCTTCCCTCCTTTCGGAGGAGATGCGGTCGGCGGTGACGATGGGTGCGGCCTCGGTCAGGCCGTACACCATGCGGACCTTTGCCCCCGTCTTGCGTTCGAACGCGCGGATCAGTTCGAGCGGTGCGGGCGACGCGCCGAAAGCGACCTGCTCGAGCGTGGAAAGGTCGTAGTCCTCGATCGCCGGATGGTTCAGCAGCAGCGCCGCCATCGTCGGGACCAAGCTAGTCACGACGACACCGTACTCCTGCACGTTTCGGCAGAACGCTTCCGGGTCGAACCAGCGCATCAGGACGCTCCTGGCGCCGTTCTTGGTTCCGGTGACCCAGCCGACCAGCCCGCCGGCGTGTGCGAGGGGCATCACCGCGAGCGCCATCGCGGTGCGATCAAGCTCGGAGATCTCATGGACGGCCTCCGCCTGGTGCAGCATGTTGCCGTGCGTCAGCACCACACCCTTGGGCCTGCCGGTGGTGCCCGAGGTGTACATGAACAGCGCGGGATCGGACGGCTCACGCTCGACGAGCGGCGCGTCGGACGACGCGCCGGCGAGCAGCTCGTCGAACGACTGCGCGCCCTCCGCGGCGCCGCCGGCGACGATCACGCGCGGGGCGGGGTCGCAGGCATTCGCGGCCTCGAGCGCTTTTGACACGAACTCGTGGCTCGTGATGATCGCCTGTGCCTCGGAGTCGGCGAGGATGTGCTGCAGCTCCTCGGTCGCGAGCAGGAAGAGAACGGGAACGACGACCCCGCCGAGCCGCAGGATGCCGCCGTAGCTGATGCCCACCTCGGGACAATTGGGGAGCATCACGGCCACGCGCTCGCCGGGCTTCACACCCAAGCCCGTCAGGGCGTTCGCCAAACGTCGCCCGGCTTCGAACAGCTCGCGGTTCGTGTAAGCGCGGCCGTCGTAGACGGTCGCCTCGTACTCGCCGTAGGTCTCGAGGTTGTAATCGGTCAGCGAGGCGAGGTTCACCCGGCGGCTGCCTTCTTCTTCTTCGCGGTGCCGGCTTTGGGAGCGGGCTTCTTCTTCGGCGCCTTCTCCGGTTTGCCGGCGCTCTGCTCGACCGAAGCCTTGAGGGCCTCCATGAGGTCGACGACGGTCGCGGTGCCGGCCTCTTCCACGACGGCGATCTCTTTGCCGTCGATCTTCGCCTGCACGAGCTCCTCGAGCTTCTCCCGGTAATCGTCGTGGAACTCGTCTGGGTCGAAGTGGTCCGTCATGTTCTCGATCAACGAGCGCGCCATCTTCAGCTCTTGCGGGCGCACCTCGTCGTCGATCTGGACCTCCTCGAAGTCGGCGCCGCGGATCTCGTCCGGCCAGTACATCGTCTCGAGGACGAACACGTTGTCGCGCAGACGCAGCGTCGCGAGATGTTCCTTGTCGCGGAAGGCGACTTTCGCGATAGCGACATAACCCTCATCGCCGAGCGCCTTGCGGAGCAAGGCGTACGCCTTGGCGCCGGTCTGCTCGGGGACCAGGTAGTAGGGATTCTTCCAGTAGATGGCGTCGATCTCGTCGGCGGGGACGAACTTCAAGATGTCGATCGTCCGCGTCGATTGGACGCCGCGCGCGATCTCATCCTCGCTGAGGACGACGTAGTGGTCTTTCTCATACTCGAAGCCCTTGGTGATCTCGTCCCAGGTGACCTCTTCGCCGCACACCGAACAGGCCCGCTTGTACTTGATCCGCCCGCCATCTTTCTCGTGGAGCTGGTTGAACTTGAAGCTCTTCTCCTCGGTCGCCGTGTACATGCGGATCGGGATCGTCACGAGCCCGAAGGAGATCGCGCCCTTCCAGATCGTCTTCGCCACGATGTCACCTCGTTTTCAGTATGTTTGGAAGGAAAGGTTACCCGAGGCGGGCCCGGCCCTCCCGTCCGAGCGTGACCATGAACCACACCGCCGTGACGCCGTAGAGGACGCTCGCCGAGATCAACCCGCCGCGTATACCGATTGGGGCGACGGTAGGGAGCGCAGCCCCCACGACCCACACGAGCTGGAAGAGGGTCTCGAAGCGGGCGAAGGCTCTCCCTCGGACCGCTTCGGGTGCCTCCCGTTGCACGAGCGCCTCGAAGCCGAGCCGGGTCGCGCTCGACACGACACCGACAGCCCCGGCGAGCACAGCGGCGAGATCGAGCCCGAACGAAGACTGCGCGATGAGCGACGCGCCACAGCCGAGCATCAGGCCGGTAGCGATGACCCACTCCTCGGTACCACCCCGGCGCATGCGCGGGACGACGACCGCCCCGACGAAGCTGCCGATCCCGGCGCAGCCCAGCACGAAACCGAACCCCGCGGAATTGACGCCCTGGCGCTTCAGCGCGAACGCGAGCAGGAACAGGAGGAAGCCCAGGAGGCCGCGGCTCGCGGCCTGCGCGATCGCGGCCCGGCGGATCGGCTCGGACGTGAACGCGGCGTCTGCTGCTTCGTCCTCGGCCGCGCCTCCCTCCGGCCTGGGCAGCGCAAGCGAGATGAGGGCTCCGGCAGCGAAGACGAGTGCTGCGAAACGCATGACCGCACCGGCGTCGAAGATCCGGAGCAACAGCACGCCCGGGAGCGCAGCCGTCGCGCCGGCGAGGATCGCTATCTTGGCGACCCTCGCGTTCACGGCAACGAGCGAACCCTGTCCGGCGGCGAGCGACGGAACGAGCGCGCTCCGGGCGATGCCGTACGCCTTAGAGAGCACGAGCATGATGAACGCGGCCGGATAGATCGCGAGCGAGTCGACGTGCGGAGCAAGGAGCAGACAGATCCCGGCGCGGCCGGCGCACGAGGCGAGGATGGTCAGCCGGCGGCCGCCGCGACGGCGGTCGATGAACGGTCCCACGAGCGGCGCCAAGACCGAGAACGGCGCCATGGTGATGAGCAGGTAGAGCGCGACCTTCGAGCGTGCCTGACCGGCCGACACCGAGAAGAAGAGCGTCCCCGACAGCGCGATCGCGAGGAGGGCGTCTCCTGCGCTGGATGCGGCATGGACGCCGGCGAAGCGCTGAAACGCCAGCCGCGGGGCCCGCGGGGAGGCTGTGGGATCCGGCCGCTCCGTTCTGCTCGTTCGAGCCGCCCCCTTTCGAAAGGGGACGATAGCAGCCGGGACCGACGGCTACAGGCTGGTGAAAACCGGGGAGGGGGGGGGGGGGGGCGCGCCCCCCC
>JBKKCR010000116.1:0-22896 GCA_046712825.1 Actinomycetota bacterium
GGACGGGCGCCTCTGCCCGTTTTCCGGCATCAGTATCGCAAGCGGCGCGAGCACCGTCAACGGAATTACGTCGGTCCTGGTCACCGGGCATGCTTGTGGGAACCGGTTCTGCCCTGGACCCGTCTAACGACCACTTGACCACCGATCCGAGATACTTCGAGAAAGGGCCCGCCGTGCGCAGATCGCTGATCGCCTCCCTCGCAGCCCTGGCCTTCGTCGTTTCGGCGGCGCCCGCGCTCGCGCAAACCCAGGACAAGCCCACCGAACCGGCGCCGCCCGTCTCCGATATCGGCCCGGGCGCGATCGAGATCACGAAGATCGGCCTTGCCGTGGACGGCAAATCCGTCGAGGCCGCAACCCCGGGTAAAGAAGTCACGCTCACGCTCACGTTCCGCAACGCGGGCTCGGAAGCCCTCAAGGCCGTGAAAGTGACGCTCGCCGCACCGCCTGAGAACGTCAAGCTAACCGATGCGGAAGCGTCTATCGGGGACCTCGCGCCGGGTGAGTCGGCCGACGGGGACTTCGCCTTCGTCTTGGAGGGAGAGTGCTTCGAGTTCGTCGGCATCGGCGGCGAAGCCGTCTACGAAGGCGGAGCCGTTCCGCTCAAGGTCGCGCTTCCCGCGACGTGCCCGGGACCGCGTCTCGCACTGACGAGCGTCACGTTCGAGGGCGGCGACGGCGACGACGTGCCGGAGCCCGGCGAGACGCTGCGCGTCATCATCGAGCTCGTCAACCACGGGAAGGACGTCGCGACCAACGTGCAAGCGTCGGTCAAAATCTCCGGCGACGGCCTGAGCGCGACCGGGACGAACCTCACGTGGCCCGACATCGAGCCGGGTGGCTCCGCGCGGAACACCTCGCCGCTGATCCTTTCGATCTCGGACGACGCGAAGCGTCAAGAGTCGTGTGAGTCGCAGCCGCAGCCGCTTCCATTCCAGGAAGACCCGGGCGTCGCCGTGGACGACAAGGCGCTCCCGCCCGACACCGCGATCTCGTCCGACGGCAGCGTGTCGTCCGGCGCCAACACCGGCGGAGCAGGAAGCGCGCCGGGCAGCGAGCCGGCGTCCGGCGGGGGCGCACCTCCCTCGTCGGGCCAAACCGAACCCGGCTCGCAAGGATCCGGCGGCGGCGCCGTAATCGTTGAACCGCAGCCCGCCGAACCGCCGCCATCTTCCGTCGAGCCGCAGCCTGCACCGGTCGAGCCCGAGCCGGGGACGGGTGGCGGCACGGAGCCGGGGACGATCGAGCCCGACCCGGCTCCCGGGACCGCCAAACCGGTACCGCTTCCGGAGCCGATCGAGCCGCAGCCGGACCCGGTGCCGGCCGACGAGCAGCCGGTAGTCGTCCAGGCGCTGCTTACGGTCACCGCAGCCGACTACGAGACGGCGACCGAGTGGTCGAACCAGACCTTCTGCGCCTTCGGGCGCGGGAATGCCACCGACCTTCCACTCAACGCGGAGTTCGCAGCGAAGGACTCACGCGATGAAGGCGCAGGGGCAAGCGACGGCGCGGCGCTGCCAGTGACGATGGCCCTCGCGATCTCCGCGCTCGCCGCGGTCGCACATCGGAAGTTCGTGGGCTGAAGCGACGCCCCTGGAACGGGCCGGCATACCCCCCCGCCGGCCCGTTCCGCTTTTCTCAGGCCGCGTTCGGCGGAACGCGCCGATGCCAGCCGGTCTCGTTCTGGTAGCGGGCGGCGGCATGCAAGAGGAGGCGCTCGGCCCCCATACGTCCCACGAGCTGCATGCCGATCGGCAGGCCGGAGGGCGTGACGCCGCACGGGACCGAGGCGGCCGGCGCACCGATCGAGCTAATCGGACGGGTGGCGTGCGACTGCGCGCCGAGCTGCACCTGAACCTCGACGCCTCCAACCGTGATCTCCGTCTCGTCGTGTCGGGGTGCCGCGAACGGCGTCGTAGGGGTTACCAGCATCTGCACGTCCGCCATCGTCGAAGCGAAGGCGTTCCGCGCAGCCGTCGCGCGATCTCGCGCGACTCGCTCATCGTCCGCGGAGACGGCGGCGCCCGCGAGCAAGGTGATCTGGATAGCCGGATCGAGGTCGTCCAAGCGGTCAAGGAGCGCCGCGTGCGCGCGCCCGAATTCCGCGAGCGCGAGGACGAGCCAGGCATCGTCGGCCCCGGCAGCCCACGGGGCCGGCACGTCGCGGATCTCGATCCCGTCGGCGGCGAAGACATCGAGCGCAGCACGCACGGCCGTCTCGACCTCCGGATCGATTGGTCGGAAGAAGTGATCCGTGGGAACGCCGATGACACGGAGCCCTTCGAGCGGCTGCGCAGGCCGCATCGGTACGACGTCGCCGCTGAGCACGCCGTGCACGAGCGCGAGATCGATCGCGTCGGAGGCGATCCCTCCGGGGGTGTCGAGCGACGGGCTCATGGGCAAGACGCCGTCGAGCGGAAGCCAACCCCCGGTGACTTTGAGGCCGGTCGTTCCGCAGAAGGACGACGGGATCCGGATCGAGCCGCCGGTGTCACTTCCAAGCGCCGCCCCGACGATGCGAGCCGCGACGACCGCGGCGGAGCCGCCGCTCGAGCCCCCGGGCATCCGCTCGGGATCCCACGGGTTGTTCGCGCGTCCGAAGCACGAGACCGTATTCGTCGCCCCGAACGCCAGCTCGTGCATGTTCGTCTTGCCGATCACGATCGCGCCGGCGCGGCGGAGAGCCGCGACCGCGTGCGCGTCGGCGGTCGCAGGCGGATCCGAGAGGTAGGCACGTGAGCAGCCGCTCGTGACCGTTCCGGTCACGTCGTACAGGTCTTTCACCGCGACGGGTACGCCGAGCAGCGGCCGATCCTTCGCGCCCGACCGGGCGGCCTTGTCGGCCTCCTTCGCCTCGGTTGCCGCCTCGCCGGACCGCAGGACCGTGAAGCCGTTGAGGATCGGCTGAAGCCGTCCAGCGGCGGCGAGCGCGGACGCGACGGCTCGTTCTGAGGTTTGCTCTCCCGCCGCGATCGCGGCGGCGAGATCGGCGAGGACCCCCACGCGAACGCTAGTGCGCCGGGTCGAGGATGCGCCGCGCCAAGACGCGGAGCATCCCGAGCGCCATCTTCGGCTGGGACGCCAACAGCCGCTCGAAGTCGTGTCGCGACAGGGCCAGGCATCGTGCGTTCGTATTCGTCCGCACGCGCGCAGCTCGGGGCGTGTCGGGAACCAAAAGCGAAAGCTCGCCGAAAAACTCTCCGGGCCCGAGCTCGCGCGGATGGTCTGGCACTTCCACGATGACCGTGCCCTCCTCGATGACGAACAGGCCGGCACCGGCCATCCCTGCCTCGGCGAGAACATGCCCGGCGGGTGCGTCGAACTCGGTCGCACAGGCCAGGATGGCGCTCAGCCCCTCGTCGTCGAGCTCCGAGAAGATGGGCACCGATCGGAGCCGCTCGATGCGCTGCGTCGTCGTTGCGTCGTTCACGGCTCGGCAGTTTCGCACGCGCCGGGCTCGGCGCGCGACTCGCGGCGAGACACATGCAGCGCGGGACGGTAGATTGGCCGGGCTCGCAAGCGAAAGGAGCACCTGGTGCCCGAAACCGATGACATCACGAACGTCCTGAGCGGCCTGTCGCTGTTCGCGGACCTGTCGCGACCCGAGCTCCAGGAGGTGTCGCACACGTTCGAGGAGGAGTGGTTCTCCGCGGGCCAGCGGATCCTGCGACAAGGGTTCACCGGTGCGGGGTTCTACGTGATCCTCGACGGTGAGGCGACCGTGAAGATCGACGGCAGCGACCGCGCGCGGCTTTCGCGCGGCGACTTCTTCGGGGAGATGTCGCTGCTTCTCGGGGAGCCGCCCGTCGCCGACGTGGTCGCAGGCGCCCCGTTGCGATGCGTCGTGCTGCCGGGTCCTCTGCTCGGCGATTTCCTCCAAACCCATCCGACCGTGATGTTCCGCATGCTCCAGGCCGTGGCCCGGCGTCTCCGAGCGTCGAACCAGTGGCGGAGCTGAACGACCAGCCGTTCCCGCCGGGTGACTACCCGGTGGTGGTGCTCGGCAGCGGCGCCGGCGGGCTGCAGGCCGGGTACTCGCTGGCGCGACTTGGGGTGGAGCACGCGATCCTTTCCGAAGACGACCAGCCCGGCGGCATGTTCCGCCGGTTCCCGCTCTTCCAGCGGCTGATCACGTGGACGAAGCCGCACGCGCCGGCCGAGCGCGGAACCCGGCCGTACGAGTGGTACGACTGGAACTCGCTCATCGGCGAGGAGCCGAACCAACGGGCCCTGGTTCCCTCGTTCATGGACGGCACGTCCTACTTCCCCTCGCGCGACGAGATGGAACGCGGCCTCGCGGCCTTCGCCGATCGCGGCGGCGTGAAGGTGCGCTACGGCTGCCGTTGGGAGGCAACCCGACGCGACGGCGAGAACGGGTTCATCGTCGAGACGGCCGACGGCGAGTACCGGTGCAAGGCGCTCATCGTTGCGGTCGGGATGACGGAGCCGTGGAAGCCACCGATCCCCGGGCTCGAGGACGTCCCGCATTACGTCGACATGAAGCCGGTGCAGGAGTATGCGGGCAGGCGCGTCTTGATTATCGGCAAACGCAATTCCGGTTTCGAGATCGCCGACGGGCTGCTGCCCTGGGCCAGTCAGATCGTGCTTGCGTCGCCGCGACCGGCGCGCATCTCGGTGTTGGTGCACTCGACCGCGGCCGCACGAGCTCGCTACCTGCAACCGTACGAGGACCACGTGCTGGGTGGCGGGAACGTCGTGCTCGACGCGGCTACCGAACGCGTCGAACGGACCGCGAAGGGGTACCGGGCGATGCTGCACGGCACCACGAAGCCGGGGGACATGGTGATCGACGCCGACGACGTCATCGCCGCGACCGGCTTCACGTCGCCGCTCCGCGACTTGCCGCAGCTCGGCGTCGCGACCTTCTATCAAGGAAGACTCCCGGCGCAGTCGCCTTGGTGGGAGAGCACATCGGTGCCCGGGGTTTACTTCGCCGGGTCGATAACGCAGGGCTCCATCGGCCTGAAGAAGTACGGTATCCCGTCGAACTCGGCCGCGGTGCACGGCTTCCGGTACAACGCCCGGGTCGTGGCGCGGCGCATCGCAGAGACGACACTGGGTTTTGCGGTCGAACGTCCACTCGTGGCGGCTCGCGACGTCGTGGACTATCTGCTCGCGGAAGCGACGTACGCGCCCGAGCTCTGGAACCAGCAGTCGTATCTCGCGAGGGAGCTCGTCTTCGATCCCGATCGCGGGATCGTCGACGAGGGCATCGTGCCGCTGGCCCATTTCGTGGACGAGACGGGACCGAACGCGGTGGCGGTCGCGGTCGAGACCGACGCCGACGGCGACATCCATCCGGCCGTGTACGTGAGACGCGACGGACGGGTCGACGAGCACACGTTTCCGTCCAGCCCACTTCTGAAGTTCGACGGTCAGGAGCATCAACGGCAGTTGGCCGGCGTTTTGAAGGGCTTCATCTAACGAGGAGGAAACATGACCGCACCGACACAGGACGGCCTCAAACAGATCTACGCGGAGATCAAGACGATCGCTGTGGTCGGCGCCTCGGGCGACGAGAGTAAGGCCTCGAACAGGATCCCTCGGTATCTCCAGTCGCAGGGATATCGGATCATCCCCGTAAGCCCCAAGGGCGGCGAGATCCTCGGCGAGCGCGTCTATGCTTCGCTCGGCGAGATCGAAGGGCCGGTGGACGTGGTCGACGTGTTCCGGCCGGCCGAGGAGACTCCGGACATCGCCCGTCAGACCGTCGCGATAGGCGCGAAGGTTCTTTGGCTCCAGTCGGGGATCGAGTCCGAGGAGGCGGAGCGGATCGGCGAGGAAGGCGGCCTGACCGTGGTCATGGATCGGTGCATGGGCGCGACGCACCGTCAGCTTGGGCTGGGGCCGGGTCCGGACTAGACCTCCGCAACGAAATCGCGGATCAGCTTGACGAGCCCGCGGGTCTCGTCACCTCTGGGAAGGCCGTCGAACTTCGGCGCGAGCCGCGCGCCCGGGATGAGCGCCGCCACTGCTTCTCCGGCCGCGGTCGGGTGGAGCATGTCGTCGCCGGGGATCACGAGGGTCGGCGCTGTGATCGAGCGAAGGTCGACTTCCTTGGTGAGCGGCCCCGAGCCCGGGATGCCGATCAGCGCCGCGGCGATTGACGCCGGATCGTGTCGCGACCATTCCACGCGCAGTGACTCGAGACGGCCGGGATCCTTCGACAGTTGCTCGGCCGCCTCGGGGATGTTGAGCAAGAATTCGACCGCGGCGTCCCAGCCGCCAGAGCGGATGGCCTCGCCGCCCATCCGGAAGAGGAGCTGCATCTGTGGCGATGCGGGGCCGCCCGAAGTCGCCGGACGCGCGATGATCAGTGCCACGACCCGGTGCGGCTGCTCCATCGCGACTCGTGCGGCCGTCGCCGCTCCCATCGACGCGCCGGCGAGTACGGCGCGGTTCCACTGCACGTGATCGAGGAGCGCTCGGAGGTCGGTCGACAACGCCGGGTAGTTGTATCCCTGCTCGTCGGTGAAGGGTGGGCTGTCGCCGTGGCCGCGAGCGTCGTAAGCGAGCACCGAGAAGTGTTCGGCGAGGCCGTCGATCACGTCCCGGTCGCCGGCCCGGCACGAGCCGAGCCCATGACACCAGACGATGCGCGAGCCGGAGCCGATGATCTCGTAGGCGACCGTCGCATCGGGCAAGCTCGCGAAGCGCGTGTCGCCCACGACGACGCACCATACAGGGCACGGGGGGACGACGCCTCGCTAGACTCCCGCGCCGTGGAGCTCGTGGAGGAGTGGGAAGACCGGGGGCGCTTCCTCGACGTTGATGGCCGGCGGATCTTCTGCGTCGACATCCCGGCCGACCGGGAGCTCGCCGAGCCGCTCCTCCTCCTCCACGGATTCCCGACGTCGTCCTTCGACTGGCGAGGGATCATCGACCCGCTGGCGCGCGGACGCCGCGTCGTTACCTTCGACTGGCTCGGCTTCGGGTTGTCCGACAAGCCCGCCGACATCCGCTACTCGCTGTTCGACCAAGCGTCCATCGCGGAAGAGGTCGTACGGATGCTCGGCATCGAACGCGCCGCGGTCGTGTCGCACGACATGGGCGACTCGATCGCGGCCGAGCTCTACGCACGGTCGATCGAGGGAACGCTCGGGTTCGACGTCTCCAAGCGCATCCTCACCAACGGCAGCATCTACATCGAGATGGCGCAGCTGTCCCCCGGACAACAGATGCTCCTGGCGATGGACGACGCGGCGCTTCCGATCGAGATCTCCCCCATCTACGACACGTTCGGGCCTTCGATCGCGTCGATCTTCGGCGACACGCCGCCGAGCGAGGCGGAGCTTCGGGCGCAGTGGGAGCTGCTGTCGCGGAGCGACGGCCAGACGATCCTGCCGCGAACGATCCGCTACATCGAGGAGCGTCGCGTGCACGAGGTCCGCTGGATCGCGGCGCTGCGAGACCATCCCTCGCCGATCACCGTCGTCTGGGGTGAGCGCGACCCGATCGCCGTCTACCCGATGGCGGAGCGATTCGTGTCGGAGCGGCCGGGCACGCCGCTGGTGCGACTCGACGGCGTCGGGCACTTCCCGATGATCGAAGCGCCGGGCCGTCTCTACGACGCGATCGAAGGGGCGCTCAAGAGCTAGGCGTCGTCGAGTGGGACATAGAAGCCTTCGACCTGATCGCCGAGCTTGCTCGCGAGCAGGTACACGAAGTACCGGAGCACGAGCACCGCGTCCCTGCCCGACAGCGATGCGACGACGTCCGGCGGACGGTGATCGTTCGTCGCGCGCCGCTTGGCGGCCGGCTTGAGCATGACCGGGCTGGTCTTGAATCGCCCAACGCGACGGATCATCGTCGACGGCTTTGAGCGGGCGACCTCCCACGCGCGGATCTCACCCGAGCGGATGCTCATACGGAGGTCAGTGAGGAAGCGCGTCGGCGTGACGCCCTCACGAAGGTGCAGCATCACCTTCATCGCACCATCAAGTGTACGACGTTAGACGGTCTGGAAGAACAGCTAGCAGGCTCCAAACACCTCGCCGACGTCCCATTTTCCGTTGATTCCCGTGTGAACGGATACCGTGGTAAGAATCTTGGCGCCGTCAAACCTTTCGTAGACGACATGATGAGGTCCGACCTCTCTTCGAGTCAGCGACTCCCTCTTACCCGGAAGGAAACTGTCGATCGCCTGGTCGGCCGAGTCGTAGCGGCCTGTGGAGAAGTCGATGTAACCGCTGAAGCACCTGCTGCGATCTAGACTCCCAACAGCCAACACGGCACCAGCTGAAACGAGCGCGATGGCGAGCAGCCATCTCAATTTCGCCATCGACTCACCGCATCTCCGGGTCGGCGTTCAGCGGGCAGGGAACCACCTTCCACGTCTCCGTGATTCGCCATCCCAGACCTGGGAAACGCCTGACGACGATCGATGATCCAGGTTTACCCTTCTCGTAGTTACTGAACGTCACCGGGTTGACCCCGCTGCGCTTCATAACCGGGAAATAGATGGGACTCTTCTGAGCAGCCTCTTCCGGTGTCTCAACATACGAACCCTTGAAATGCTGAGGAGGCGGGATCCCGTAGTCGCTGAGCCCTGCTTGGTAGCAAGGATGTGCGAACGTCTTGAGCGAGTCGTTCTGGGGCCCAGTCGCAAAGAGGACGCCGAGGGCGATGATTGCGACCAATCGAGCAAGGATCTTTGCTTTCCCACGCATGTCTAGATGCGAGCGTACGAGAGCAAGCGAGGATTGACTAGGGTTTATAGTCCCGCTCAAGACTTCCTCGCGACGCGACACATCGAAACGGGAGGTTCGCACCTTGGAGTCCGACTTCTCGACGATCATCGAGCCGTTCCGCATCAAGTCCGTCGAGCCGATCCGGTTCACGACCCACGAGGAGCGCGAGGGTGCGCTGCGCGAGGCCGGGTACAACCTCTTCGGGCTCAAGGCCGAGGACGTGCTCATCGATCTGCTCACCGACTCGGGGACCGGCGCGATGTCGGCGGCGCAGTGGTCGGGGATGATGCGAGGCGATGAGTCGTACGCGGGGTCGCGCTCCTTCTTCCGGTTCGAGGAGGCGGTCCGAGAGCTCACCGGGTTCCGTCACATCATCCCGACGCATCAGGGTCGCGCGGCCGAGCGCATCCTGTTCGCCGAGACGGTGAAGCCCGGCTACGTCGTACCCAACAACACCCACTTCGACACGACCCGAGCGAACGTCGAGCACGACGGCGGGATCGCACGAGACCTCGTGATCCCGGAAGGAACGCAGCCGAAGACCGTTCATCCCTTCAAGGGAAACATGGACGTCGAGCGGCTCGACCGGACGATCGCCGAGACCGGCCGCGAGGGCGTGCCGCTGGTGCTGGTCACGGTCACGAACAACTCCGGCGGCGGGCAGCCGGTCTCGCTGGAGAATCTGCGCGCCGTGCGATCGGTGTGCGACCGCCACGGCGTCCCGTTCTTCCTCGATGCGTGTCGCTTCGCAGAGAACGCGTGGTTCATCAAGCAACGAGAGCCCGGCCAGGCCGACCGGTCCCCGTTCGACATCGCGCGCGAGATGTTCTCGCTCGCCGATGGTGCGACGTTCAGCGCGAAGAAGGATGGCCTCGCGAACATCGGCGGCTTCCTCGCGATGAACGACGACGACCTCGCAATGCGCTGCCGCGCGAACCTGATCCTGACGGAAGGGTTCCCGTCCTACGGCGGGCTCGCCGGCTACGACCTCGAGGCGATCGCGGTGGGCATCCGCGAGGTGCTCGACGAGGACTACCTCCGGTATCGGGTCCGCTCGGTGGAGTACCTGTGGGAGAAGATCAACGCCGCCGGGATCCCGACCATCAACCCGCCGGGCGGGCACGCCGTCTACGTCGACGCGAAGGCGTTCCTCTCGCATATCCCACCCTCGCAGTATCCGGCGCAGGCGCTCGCGGTCGAGCTGTACCGCGCAGGTGGCATCCGCACGGTCGAGATCGGCTCGGTCATGTTCGGGCGCGTCCAGTCCGACGGCTCCGAGGAGGCCGCTCCGATGGAGCTGGTTCGCCTGGCGATCCCGCGACGCGTCTACACGCAGTCGCACATCGACTACGTCGCCGAGGTCGTGGGCTCGGTTGTGCCCGGGGCGAAGGATCTCCGCGGGTACCGGATCACCCACCAGACCCCGTTCCTGCGTCACTTCACCGCGCGGTTCGAGCCGCTCTAGACGGGCGGGCTCTCTTTCGGCTTGCCGCCATCAGCCGTCGCGAGCTTCCGGAGGACCTCGCGGACGCGGTGCTCGTCCGCCATCCGGACCAGGACGTGGCGGCCTTCGACGAAGTCGATCGACGGGTATCCGGCGGCCGCGGGCGACAAGGTTGCCTCGAAGCCATGGGCGATGAGCGTCATCCTGATCACCTCGGCCTCGGCGGCGCTGTTGGCGAACGCCACCTCGACCATGCGGTCACGCTCGAACCGGTACGCGCTCATCTCGAGGCATCGTAACGCCACACCCCCGGCAGGAGTTCCCGACCGCGTGGTCGAAATGTACTTTTCGAATGCATCTGCTCGACCACCAGGGGGGAATCGAAATGCTCCGACCCGCACATCGCCGCCTGCTCGCCGCCTTGGCCTGCGCGGCCGCGCTGGCCGTCTTCGTCCCGGCCCAGGCCGCCGAGCCCTCGATCACAGATGGCGTCGTCGAATCCTTCGACGGCACGAACATCCTCTACCACCTCTTCCTTCCAGCGGACGCGTCGCCGACGAACAAAGTCCCGGTCATCCTCATGACGCACGGGTGGGGTGGGTCCGGGCAGACGACGTACGCCGGCGACGTGAAACTCCTCGTCGACGACGGCTACGCCGTGCTCACCTGGGATCAGCGCGGGTTCGGATCCTCGGGCGGCGAGGCCAACGTCGACGCGCAGGAGTTCGAGGTGCGAGACGTTCAGGCGCTGATCTCCTACGTCGCGAGCCGGCCGGAGATCCAAACCGACGGCCCGGGCGACCCGCGGATGGGGATGCTCGGCGGTTCGTACGCCGGCGGGATCCAACTCATGACCGCGGCAGCGGATCACCGCGTCGACGCGATCGCGCCCGACATCGCGTGGAACGACCTCCCGTACGCGATCTTCCCACGCGGGATCAACAAGCTCGGCTGGGACCTCGCGCTGTACGGGCTCGGCACCGCGACGGGGACCGCTGCCGGCATCCCCGCAGGCGAGACGGGCGGGCTCGCGTTCGAGATCCACAAGGCGTTGATCGAAGGCGCCGTGCTGAACGAGGTCTCGCCGGAGAGCGTCGCCTGGTTCGACGCTCGGAGCCCCAAGCACTACATCAACGGCACCACACTCGCCGACGGCACGCCGATCCCGGGCATCCAGGCGCCGACTCTGCTCACCCAGGGAACGATCGACACACTGTTCAACCTCAATCAAGCCATCTACAACCAGCGGCAGATCGCCGCGAACGGCGTGCCCACGAAGATGATCTTCTTCTGCGGCGGCCACGCGATCGGCGGCGGCACGGCCTGTCAGGCTGCGGACCAAGGCGAATACATCGACGCCGCGGTGCTCGCGTGGTTCGACCGGTACATCCGCGGGAACGCCGCGAGCGACACCGGTGCCGCGATCGACTACCAGCTCCAGGACGGCACGTTCGCGAGCGCTTCGGCGCTTCCGACGACCGCCGTCCCGGTGAGCGGCTCCGGGACGCTCGTCAACACGATCATTCCGACCAGCGGCACGCCACTGCAGGCCGGCCCGGCGCCGGACGGTTTCCGCATCCCCGTGCCGGTCCCGCCGACCGTGCACCTGCTCGGCATCCCGACGGCGACCGTGTCCGTGACCGGGATCGGGCCCGACGCGGCGCTGTTCATCAAGCTGATCGACCTGAGCTCGGGTGAGGCGATCGCGATCGACGATCAGGTCGCGCCGCTACGGATCAAGAATCTGTCGGACACGGCACAGACGTTCACGGTCGACCTGACGTCGGTCGCGTGGGCCGTCCTGCCGGGGCACACGATCGCCGTGGAGGTGTCGCCCACCTCGCTCGACCACTCGTCGATCCGGACGCCGTTCGTTGCCGAAGTCGAGATGACGGTAACCGTGCCGTTCCTCGGTGGCGGCGCGGTGATCGGCGCCGGCTAGAACTCCCAATATTCCTCGGTCAGGCGGCCTTCGATCGCTCGGATGTTGCCGCGGGCGCACGCCGGGCAGAGGTACTCGACGCGGCGGCCCTCCATGCCTACCGACCAGCCGGCCGGGAGGCCGCCCTCGGCGCAGGCCTCGGTGCGGCCGCATCGGGAGCACGCCCGGGTGAACGCGGCCTTCTTCGCCTTGGCCGGCGTCTTCTTACTCCCGGCCCGCTGGGCCTTGGCCGGCGCTCGCTTCGTGGGCGTCGGGCGCTTCTTCGGGGAGCTCTTTGAGGGTTTCTTGGGGGCCATGGGGCTACCTTACCGGGCGGCTTCCCGCCCCCGAGCCGGAGGGTGGCCTCCCCCATCTTCACAGGCGACCACCCTAGGCGGGGACTGCTGCGACCCGTAGTGTTCGGGGCGTACCGGGAATCAAGGGGGCCGACATGGCAGCTCGGAGCAGCAAGAAGACCAAGAAGATGGGGCGTTTCTCACGGCGCCTGGCCCGGATCGAGCGGCGCTCGCTCCGCATCCTGATGGTCCCGGTGGTCCTGATCGCTCAGCGGCGCATGATGCGCAGCCTCGAGCGGACGGCCTGACCGGCTCCTACCGCTTCCGCAGCAGGTCCACGATCAGCCCGAAGACCAGCCCGGCCCCCACCGACACGCCCGCGACCGGCAGCCAGGTCGGCACGCCGTCCGCGGTACTCGCGATCGCGGCGCCTCCGATGGTCGCCGTCGCGCCGAAGGACAACGCGAGCCGGCGCCCCGCCGACCGGATCGAGTCTTCGAGACGCTCCGTCCCCCGAAACTGAACCTGCAAACGCCCACCCTTCGCAGCACCCATGAGGTTCTCGAGCGCCAGGAAGATCCGGCCCATGCGGGCCTGGACCTTCGACATCTCGTAAAGCATCTTGCCGGGGGCTACCCGGGCACGAACCTTTCCCAGGATGTGGCGGACCATGTACTGCCCGGCGACCGCGAAGGGGTCGAGCGTCGGGTCGAGCTCCGCCGCGGCGAGCTGCATCTGCGCGAGCGCTTTCGCGGTCAGAGCCATGGACGCCGGCAGCCGGACGTCGTGCTTTAGCGCGACGGCGGTCAGCTCGGTGAGCAGCGGTCCGAGCTCGATCTCCTTCAGCGAGAGGTTGCGGTGCTTCTCCATGATCTTGCCGAGATCGGCGACGAACGCCTCGTTGATCCCTGAGCTGCCCGTGTCGTCGTCCTGCTCGGCGAGCGCCAGGATCGCTTCGGCGGCGAACTGCTGATCCTCCTGCCACAGCGCCATCACGAGCATGAGCAAGGAGTCACGCAGCCCGGCGTCGAGCTCGCCGACCATCCCGAAGTCGATGAAGTAGATCTTGTCGTCGCGCCAGATCATGTTCCCCGGGTGCGGGTCGGCGTGGAAGAAGCCTTCGCTGAGGACCTGGCGGTAGTACGACTCGAGGAGCTGGCGCGCCGCCTCCCGGCGCTCGGTTCCCTCCGGTGCGCTGCGCAGACCGACGCCGTCGATGTCTTCCATCACCAGCAGGCGAGGCGTGGTGAACACGTCGTAGACCTTCGGCACTTCCAGCCTTGAGAACGGCTCGAGGATCTGGCTCATGCGCGCGATGTTCGACGCTTCTCCGCGGAAGTCGAGCTCGCGCCGGAGGCCTTCGGAGAGGTGCTCGACGATCGCCGGGACGTCGATCATCCGGCGGAATTGGCTGCGGTGCTCGGTCGCCTCGGAGAAGACTTTCAAGAGCTCGAGGTCGGTGGTGATCTCTTCTTCCGCGCGTGGACGCTGAACCTTGACGACCACCCGTTCGCCGTCCTCGAGCACCGCGCGATGTACCTGCGCGATGGTCCCGGCAGCGAGCGGATTGGGATCGATCGAAGCGAACGCGTCCTCCCACGGAACCCGCAGCTCTTCCTCGATGACGCCGACGACCTCCTCCTCGGTAAGCGGCGTCACGTTCTGCTGCAAGGTGGCGAGCTCCTGGATGAACGCCGGCGGCAGAAGGTCGGGCCGCGTCGACAAGATCTGTCCGAGCTTGGAGAAGGTCGGCCCCAGCTCCTGCAGCGCGTCGCGGAACTTCCGCGCTCGTTCGTGCACGGCTTCGACGTTGCCCGACGCCTCGGCCTCCTTGCCGAAGAAGTCGCTGAGGCCGTTCCGCGCCATGACGGTCGCGATCCGGCTCGCACGGCGGATCAGCGTGCCCGGTACCTGCTCGTGTTCGAGGGGATCGGAGGTCTGGACCATCAGCGCTTGGACCGCCTCTTCCAGGTGTCGTCGCGCGTGTCGACGATGATCACCGTGCACGGCGCGTTGTGTGACACCCGGTTGGGGATGTTGGACATCAGGAATTGCTTGCGCTCGCTCATCCCGTAGTTGCCAAGCACGATCGCGTCGATGTCGGCTTCTTCGGCGTAGGCGCAGATCGCCTCGTCGGGCCGCTCATGGGCGAGGATCACGAGTTGAGCCTTGGCGCGATCGGCTTGCTCGCGCACGGGCTTGGGCGCTTCGCCACCGTCCCCGCGGATGTGGACGAGTGACAGCACGGCGCCGAACTTCTCTGCGAGCGAGGCCGCGAAGGAGACGGCTCGGTATGCTCGCTCGCTTCCGTCGGTCGTAGCCATGATCTTCTTCAGCATGGCGACCATATGACCAGAGGCCGTCGCGAGGAACAAGGGGGTCTGCACGACGCCACCCGGGAGGCTGCCTCCACCGGGGTCACGCAAGCACCTCGGCCAGGGGCTCGCCGCCGAACTGCTCCCGGTACAGGCGTGCGTAGAGGCCGCCCCTCGCGAGCAGGTCCGCGTGGCGTCCCCGCTCGATGATCCTTCCCGCGTCGACCACCAAGATCTGATCGGCCGCCAGGATCGTCGACAAGCGGTGCGCGATGACGATCGCCGTACGGCCTTCCAGGAGGCGCGCGACGGCGTCCTGGATCAGACGCTCCGACCGCGTGTCGAGCGCGGACGTCGCCTCGTCGAGCACCAGCACCCGCGGATCCTTCAAGATCGCGCGGGCGATCGACACGCGCTGCTTCTCCCCTCCGGACAAGCGGTACCCGCGCTCCCCGACCACCGTGTCGTACCGCTCGGGCAGCGCGTCGACGAAGTCGTGGATCTGAGCCGCTTTGGCGGCGGAGATCATCTCGTCCTCGCTCGCTTCCGGTCGCGCGTACAGAAGATTCTCTCGGAGCGTCGCGTGGAACAGGAAAGTGTCCTGCGCTACGACGCCGACCGCGTTCGCGACCGAGGTGAGCGTGAGATCTCGCAGGTCGATCGCGTCGAGCGTGATCACCCCGCCGTCGGGGTCGTACAGTCGGGACACGAGCGCAGCGATCGTCGACTTTCCCGCACCCGACGGCCCGACGAGCGCGGTCATCGTTCCCGGGGCGACCTCGAACGAGACGTCCTGCAAGACCGGAAGATCGGCTCGGTACGCGAACGACACTTCCTCGAATGCGAACCGTCCGATCGGCGCCTGGTGCTCCAGGGCGTTGGTACGCTCGACGACGTCGGGCTCCAGGTCCAGGTACTCGAAGATCCGCTCGAAGAGCGCGAGCGCCGACTGCACTTCGATGTGCACGGTCAAGATCTGGTTGATCGGCATGAACAGGCGGCCTTGGAGCGCCGTGAATGCGATCACGTCGCCGATCGAGAGCGTGCCGCCGATGACCTGATGGCCTCCGGCGAGCCAGACGACGGCGGGCGCCGCCGCCCAGAAGGTTTGGATCGTCATGAAGAACCAGCGGCCGACCATGGACTCGCGGATCTGCACCTGCCGCAGATCGTCCGAGACCCCGGCGAACCGATCGATCTCGTACGCGTCGCGTCCGAAGGTCTTGATGAGCTGAGCGCCTGAGACGCCCAGCGTCTCGGTGACGATGCCGGACAGGGTGGCGACGCGGCGCTGTCGCCGCTTCGCGAGCTCACGGCGGATCTTGCCCACGCGTCTTGTCGGGACGATGAAAAGAGGCAGGATCGCCAGAGAAACCATCGTGAGCTTCCAGTCGAGCGCGATCATCACGGCCAGGGTCGTTCCGACGGTGAGCACGTTGGATAGGACCTGCGAAACGGTGCTTGTGACGACGCCCTCGATGCCCGACACGTCGCTCGACAAGCGGCTAACGAGCTCGCCGGCTTTCGCGTGCGTGAAGAAGCGCATGCCCTGACGTCGGAGCGTCCCGTACAGCTGCGTCCGCAGGTCGAAGACGATGCTCTGACCGATCGTGGTGTTGAGGAAGGTCAATCCGACACCGACCAGCCCGCCGGAGACCGACACGACGATCATCGCGACGACGAGCCAGTTCAGAAGGGTCGTGTCGCCGGGGATGATCGCCTTGTCGATGATCGAGCGCGTCAAGAGCGGAGGGAACACACCGAGGACGGCCGACGTGGCGATCGCGCCGAGGACCACCATCCCCTTGCGCCAGTGCGGCTTGAACGTACGAGCGACACGCAGCAGCATGTCGCGCGTGACCGGCTGCGTCGGCTTGTCGTCGGGGTCGGGTCCGAGCCGCATGAAGCGATGAGCCATCAGCGCACCCCTCTTTCCGCCGCGGCGAATCCTCTCGCCCACTCACGCGCGAATCGATCGGCGTCGCCTTCGAACGAGCGAGGGAGGCCGTAAACGCGTTCGAAGAAGGCTCGGTAGAAGAGCCCGCCGATGAAGGACCACGCGAGTGACTCCGGGTCCCCCTTGAGTCGGCCGGCCTCTATCTCTGCGGCGAAATAGTCGCGCACCGCCTCGAGCCCCCGGCGCGGGAACTCGACCCCCGGACGGTCGGCGGATGTCGCGCGGGCACCTCGCATGAGAACGGCCGGGAGGCGCAGGTCCAAGAACCGGACGACGCCGAGGGCGGCTTCTTCCAGAAGCTCCGAGACCGGGCGCACCCCGACCTCCTCACGCAGCTGAGTGAAGATCGCGCCGGGGGTGCCGCCGGCGCGAGCGCAGGCGAAGAGCAGCTTCTCCTTGGAGGGGAAGTAGTTGTAGAGCGTGCCCTGGGAAACGCCGAGGCGGTCCGCGATGGCGGGGATCGTCGTTCCTTCGTAACCACGCTCCCGGAAGACGTCCAAGGTTGCCTCGAGGATCGCTTCCTTGCTTGCCGCCCGGGGTCTCGCCATGAGCGAAAGGTTAAATGAGAGCTCGTTCATTTATCAAAACCCGGTCGGGATGATGCCGAGTTCCTTGACCTGCGCATTCAGCAGGGAGACACTGCGTCCCGACCGACGAGGCTAGGAGGCCTGCGATGGATCAACCGCCTGGAGGGGGACCGCCCACATCACCGGGCGCTGGGGGCCCCGACTGGGGAGACATGAAGGGCAAGCTCACTGCGGCGAAGGGCCCCGAACGTCTGATCCTGATCGGGGGACTGCTCTTCTTCATCACCTCGTTCCTGCCGTGGTACGGCTTCAGCGGGAGCGTCGCAGGGATCGATTTCTCCTCCAACATCAAGGGCTGGAGCGCCGGCGGACTCGCGGTGATCGCGATCCTCTTAGGCCTCGCGGCCACGCTTCTGGTGCTCGCCAGCACCGTCGGGATGCAGATGCCTGTACAGGCAACCGGGCCGCTTCTGCTGGGCTTGTGCGGCGGCGCATTCGTGTTCGTGCTGCTGCGATTCATCACCGAGACGAGCTTGACGAAGTACGGGCTCTATCTCGCGATCGTCTTCACCGCCGTGATGACATACGGCGCCTGGCAACGCTACAAGGCTTCACAGTAGCCAACGGGAGTGAGTAGCACCGGCCGGGCGGAGACGCCCGGCCGGTTAGCACTCGAGATGGACCAACCGACGCCCGAACCGACGCCCGAACCGACGCCCGTCGAACCGGACCCGTCCGGCGGCGGGCCCGACTGGGACGCGATCCGCGAACGATTCAGAACCCTCCGCGGGCCCGACCGGATCCTCATGATCGCCAGCGTGGCGTACGTCGTCGCCACATTTCTCCCTTGGTACGAGGCATCGATAGGCCCGGCCGTGAGCGTGAGCGACGGCGCGTGGAACGTCGGAGCGCTCGGCATAATGGCGGCGCTGTTCGGGCTCGGCACGGCGGTGGTGACGGTTCTCACCACCCTCGGCATTTGGCGAATCGGCCGGGAAAGCTCGGCACTCGTCGCGATACTGCTCGCTCCGGCGACCCTCTTCTTCACATTCCTGCGTTCGGTGATCGACCCGCCGGGAGCGACCGTCACGCGGTTCACGCTCGGCTTCGTGAAGGTGAGCCGTGGATCCGGGTTGTGGGTCGCGCTCGTGCTGGCGATCGTGATGACGGTAGGCGCCGTCCAGAAGTTCCGCGACGCGGCGGCGCTGCGCTAGCGGCCTTAGAGGTACTGGCCGGGGGGACCTTCCTGGCTCTCGCCCGGAGCGGTTCCCATACCGGGGGGCAACCCACGGCGCCGCATCTCCATCAACTGGGCCTGCGCCGCCATCTGCTGCGTTGCGATCGCCGCCTGGATGCCCTGGAACAAACCCTCCAGCCACCCGAGGAGCTGTGCCTGCGCGATGCGGATCTCGGAGTCGCTCGGAACGCCCGTGGCGGGGAGCGGCAACGCGATCCGCTCGAGCTCGTCGGCCAGCGCGCCGGAAAGGCCGGTCTTGAGCTCGGCGATCACCTTCGCGTGGATATCGCGCAGATGCTCGCGGGCGTTCTCGTCGAGCGGCTGCCGGCGCACCTCCTCGAGGAGTTCGCGGATCATGACCGCGATCCTCAAGAGCTTGGCCGGCTGCTCGATGGTGCCTTGGCCGTCGGTTCCGTCCGGAGCTCCGTCGGGGGCGATGGAGCCTTCCGGGACGGTCAGCATCGGCTCGGGGCGTGCGGCAGGAGACTCTTCAGGGGACATGAGCCGGATTCTAGCGGGGGCGAAGGGGACGCTGCAGAGCGAACCGGGCATGGGTCATCCGAAATAGCCCGACAGGACCATGGCCTCGCTCGTTAGGCACTCCGATGGACATGGAGGTGAGGCCTGTGAGAGGTATCCGACGCCGGAACCGAGGCCCGACGCGCCGTACGCGTATCGGAGCCTTGCTTGCTGTGGTTGCGATCGTGGCGTTCGCACAGATCTCTGCGTCGGCTGAGCTGAAGCTGCCAGAGCTTCCGCTTCCGACGTCGGCTCCCCTATTGGACGATCCGCTGAACCTGGAGGACCTGCTGAATATCGACGGGCTGTTGGAGGGCGAGCTGCCGGTTTCGACGGACCTCGGCGAGGTCGTCGGCGGCGTCACCGAGGGTGTATCGGACGTGCTCGGCGTGACGTCCGATCCTCCCAACGTCCTGGGTGGCAAGCAGAAGCCGGCTCCCGTCAAACAACTCATGCCTCGAGCGCCCCAGACCGGCTCGTGGTCCACGGACAGGATCCTGCCCCCCAGCGGGCTCACCGGCCCCCCAGCAGCCCTGGTCAGCAGCAGCCGTGTCCCCACCCCGTCGTACGCCGCAGCGGTAGGCCAAGGATTCGCCCGCGCGGTGCGACGCGCCGCCGATCTTGCCGGCCCCGTGGCTGCGCCGATGCTCCTCGGCCTTTTCGCGGTCGCCCTCCTCTTCGTAGCGGCACGCGGCCCGGGCCGCTTGATCAAGGTCGAAGAGGAGAGGAAGGCTTTCCGTGAGCAGCGGACCTTCCGACTTTAGCGAGAGCGAGACGGCACGATCGTTCGGGGGATTCACCCCGGACCGACTTTCGATCTTCTTCTACGTCCGCTACCTCACCCCGGTTCTCGTCCTCGTGACCCTGGCCGCGTCGCCGGACGTTCCACTACCACGCGGCCGTCTCGTCACGCTGCTGATCGCGCAAGCCGCGTTCGGTCTCGCGACGCAGACGCTCGCGATCCGGATGCCGCGGATCCTCGGCGTCGCCGTGTGGTGCTCGGTCCTCGGCGATGTTGCCGTGATCGCCGGCCTGGCCGCCGCGACCGGCGGGGCCGCGAGCCCCCTCGTCTTCCTCTTCACGTTGCAAGCCATCGCCGCGGGGATCTTGCTCTCCTCCTCGGTCGGCGTGCGGCTCCTCTTGTTGTCGAGCGGGGCGATCCTGGCGCTCGACGTCGCCGGTTCCGCAGGTCTCATCCGGAGCCCCGGAGGATTCCCGCGCGGACTGCAGGCGATGGCGGCCCTGTGGGTCGTCGCCGGCAGCGCGATCCTGTTCTCCACCTCGAACGAGCGCGAGCTGCGGCGCCGCAACGTCGAGCTCGCAACGATCCGGCGCGTCACCCTCGATATCGAGGAGACGCTCTCGCTCGAAGAGATCCTCGCCGACCTGTGTCGCGGGGTCGTGGAAGGTTTCGGATTCTCCGGCGCGGCGGTCCTGTTCCGCGAGGAGAGCGGATTCGTCTGTCGCGGCGGATACGGATCGACCGGTCGCATCGGCACTGCGGTGGATGATCGCGGCCCCATTCGCGAAGCGACCGAAGCTGGTACGCCGATCGTGGTGTCGCGCGATGAAGCACGTCGCGATGGGACGCTCTCGGATGTGATCGGCACGCGCGGATACGTGCTCGTACCGCTCGGACACGACGGCGCCCTCGTCGCGACGCGGACCGGACGGCGCGGCCGTCCCGGCTTGGTCCGCCTGCGCGAGATCGAGGCGCTCTCCTCGCTCGCCCACCACGCGATCCTCGCGCTGACGAACGCCCGCCTTCACGAATCGGTGCGAGACATGGCCAAGCGTGATCCGCTAACCGGCTTGCTAAACCACGGCGAGTTCCAACGGGTTCTCGCCTCCGAGTCCGGACGGCTCGAGCGCTTCAGCTCGCTGCGCACATCGGGCCACCGTCTCTCGTTGCTGCTCATCGATATCGACCGCTTCAAGCTTCTGAACGATCGATACGGCCATCCATCCGGAGACGCCGTGCTGCGAAAGGTCGCGGACGCGATAAATGACGCCGTTCGATCGTTCGACGTCGTTGCCCGCTACGGCGGCGAGGAATTCGCGGTGGTTCTGCCCGAGACGGACGAGGAGGGCGCTCTTCAGGTCGCCGAGCGCGTCCGCGTGGCGGTGGCGGATACGGTAGCCGCGCCCAAGCCCGGCCCCCGCCGCCGGATCACCGTATCGATCGGATCGGCAACGGCACCCTCGGACGGGTCAAACCCCGCGGAACTGATCGCCGCCGCGGACGATGCGCTCTACCGGGCGAAAGACATGGGACGCAACCGCGTGACGCCGGCGAGCGAGCTTCGGACCCGCACGCGGCGCGTGGTCGCTTTGAAGACGCCTAGCCGACGCCGGCCGGCACCAGCCGCACGCCGCGCTGCCGCCGGATCTGGGCCCGCTCCCGAGCGGTCGTCCCGCCCCAAACCCCGAACTCCTCGCGCGCGATAGCCCACTCCAAGCACTTCGGCCGCAGCGGGCACACGGCGCACACCGATTTCGCCTTCGCGACGGCCGCGCCCCCCTCCGCGTAGAAGAGTTCCGGATCCAACCCGCGACACGAGGCCTCCTCGAGGAACGGATACATCCGGGAGCGCCTTGTTGCCCCGTACGTAGCTGCCATGCATCCTCCTCCTCCGCCCCCCCGGGCGCGGTGAACGACTCTTGGGCTTTCGCCCCGTACAGGGAAGAAGAGGGAAGGGCTGGGGATGGATTATGGGGACCGCGGGCGAACCGTCAAGACCGTGAAACTCAAGCGGATGGTCGCGACACGCTTCAACGCGACGACGACTGCATCTCTGCGAGCTCTTCCGCGCGTGCACCGCCGTTCTGTAGCATCGCGCGCAACCGTTTCCCTTCTTCGCCCGGATCGATCGCGAGTTGAAGGAGCGCGCGGAAGTCGGCGGCGCGGACGGCCCATTCGCGTGCGTCCCACAACGCGTCGAGCAGCATCCCGCGCAGCCGGTAGCGATCGATCTGTTCTCCACCAGCCGACGTCGCGGGGGCGAACGCGCCGACTTCTCCGAGGAATGTCCCGACCGCGCTCGGCACGAGTCCGGTGGGCTCGGCTCCCGACTGCAGCAAACCACGGACCCGTGTCGAGGAAAGGTCGCTGACCGCCGGGTGAAGGGGCAGCACCGACACGCGATCCGCCCAGCGTCGATTCTCCGCCCGCTCGAGGATCTCGTTCACGAGCTTCCCGTCCTCGGTGCGTGGCGCAACGATCAGTCGCGCACGGGCGAAGAGTGCGTCGAGGGCGTCGTCCCGGTCGGTGTAGTAGGACGCATCGAAGATCTGAGACACCTTGTCCGAGCCGATCAAGAAGGCCGCTTGGGTTCCCGGATACAGCATCGCCGCGGCGTCTGCTATGTCGACGTACATCCCCGAGGAGCACACCGCGACGCCCATCCCAGCCCGCTGAGCGATGAACCGCAGCGCGAGCAGTCGGTCCTCCGGGATCATGCCCGTGGGCTCCTTGCCGACCGTGTTCCTGGCCAGCACGAACAGCACGCAAGCGAACCCCTCGCGACGGGCGCGCTCGGCCAAGAGAAGGTGAGCCGAGGTCGGTGGGTTGAACGAGCCCGGGAACACCGCGAGGGAACCGAACGCGGGCGCGCCTCTCAGCGCGACGAGCCGCGGCGGGCCGTCGGGGTCGAGAGCTTCGAGCACCGTCCGGTGCGCGAACAGCGTTGCGAGGTCGTATGCGTCCACCGGCCCTCCGCGAGCCATCCTAGCGCCGCCGGGAGGGCGCGGCCGGTCGAACGCTCGAACCTCGTTGCCCCGAGGCGCCCGTGCCGGGACAATCCACGCCAGCGGTGGATGGATGGGAGATCGTGCGGAGGGCGGCGGCCCACCGAACGTCGGGCGCCCCTGAGATAGCCGCGCGCGCGGCCGAGGGGCTCGTGCTGCTAGGAGCGCAACCCGACGTGCGCCGCGCTGTGCGCCATAACAGTCACATATAAACAAAACCGA
>JBKKCR010000117.1:0-4533 GCA_046712825.1 Actinomycetota bacterium
ACCTTCTGGGCTACTCGCACCGAAGCAGCGTTGCCGGGAGTGATGAGGCAAATCAGTCTCTGCAAGTGCAACACGTTCCGAGCGTAGCCCACGATGCCTGTAGCTGCTTCAGTCGCCAGCCCTTCACCCCAGCGCGATTTGTCGATGAGGAACGCCAGCTCGACCTCGTGTTGACCCTCGATCTGCCAAGGAAGCAGACCACACCGGCCGAGAAAGTCGCCCGAGCTTCGCTCGACGGTGGCCCATAACCCGAGCTCTGGATACTTCGGATGGCCGTGGCCGAACCACTCGAGCTCTTCTCTTGTTTCGTTGAGCGTCCGCGTTCCATCGGGGAAGTACTGTCGGATCTCGGGATCGCGATAGAGCGCATACAACGCGTCCAAGTCTTCCGGCACAAAGCGCCGAAGAGCAAGGCGCGGAGTCTCTAGGACAACCATCACCGAGATACTCCCGATCGCCCTAGGGTGGCCTAACGACCCTGCGGTTCATCGACGCGAACCCGCGCGAAGCGCCGGCCGCGTTCGTTGCAGCCGCGAGTCATACAGCGCTGTCATCGCCTCGCCTGAGCGGATCGAGGTGCATTCGGCCGAGACTTGGGCACAACCCTGGCCAGGAGGCCGACCGCTGCGGGCAAGCACGCTGCACGGACGTAGGGCTCGAATCCTTGTGGGCCATCGGCATCGATGAACATGAAGAGCGAGCTTACCGCCAGCGCGAAGAGCCCCCCGCAGATGATGGAGAGCGACAGCAACGCCCCTCGCCAGCGCCACCCCAGATCGGGAGCGGCGATGTCAAGTATCCCTCCGAAGAAGCCGACGGTCGCCCCGATAGCCGCACCGACCGCGATCTGGGCAAATCCTTCGAACTCGTACCCGAACTCGCTCCAGGTTGGCTTCGTCACCACGTATCAGCCGAAGCCCACGAATCCGCAGACGATAGCGCCCGTAGGGAGAAGCGCCACAACGGTGACGACTCGACGTGCGAAGTTGTTCATGCGATCCGGGACTCTAGCCGTTTCGGCCGTAGTACGACCCAGGGGCTCATCGACCGCAATCGACACACAGTGTCGACGTAGTTCGTTGCAGCCGCGAGTAATACGGCGACGAACCACAGAAACCGCGTCTTCTCCTCACGCATAAGGAGCGCCGTTCGCAAAGTCATCGCGGGGACGGCTCCGGACGGCGCTTTCAAGAACTGCTGCATGAAAGAGCGGTCGCTTTTGGCGGTAGCCAACGAGACAACTACTTCCGCGAATAGCCGATAGTGGGCTGCGTATGTTGTCGCTCCGTCCTGATGGGCTCGCGCAGATGAGCAGGTTCAGGACGGATGCTGGGCTGGCGCGAAGAACTCGATGAATGCCTCGGCGAGGACAGATTGCGTGAGACTCTAAGCGACATCTTCTGCGCCCTGCTTCTCGAAGTTGACCGGGCCGAGATAGCCGAGCGAGGAGTGCCGGCGGTGCGGGTTGTACCAAGCTTCGATCCACTCGAAGATCGCCTGAGCGAGCTCCGCGCGCGTCGACCAGATCCGTGTGTCGAGCAGATCCAGTTGCAGTCTCGAGAAGAAGGTCGACCAAGGCTGCGGTCGAGGAGGGCACCGTCGCCGGTGGTGGCGTCACGCTGCTGCAGGCGCAGGTCGCCCTCGACAAGCTCGACCTGACCGGCGACGAGACGACCGGCGCGAACATCGTGCGTCGCTCGCTCAAAGAGCCCGTCAAGCAGATCGCGGTCAACGCCGGCCTCGAGGGCGGCGTCGTGGTCGAGAAGGTCCGCAACCTGGACTCCGGGTGGGGCCTGAACGCCGACACCGGTGAGTAAGTAGACCTGCTCAGGGGCGGTGTCATCGATCCGGCGAAGGTGACGCGCTCCGCGCTGCAGAACGCGGCGTCGATCGCGGCCCTGTTCCTGACGACCGAAGCTGTCGTGGCCGAGAAGCCCGAGAAGAACCCCCCGGCTATGCCGGGCGCCCCTCTTTCTTGCCCGCGCGTGAACCGCCGGCTCGTCGGCTCCGAACCCTCCCTGTAACCACATCGATACGAGGGAAGGAAGGGATGAAGAGATGAACAGAACGCGCATCGTCGTGGTGAGCGGCTTGCTCGCGGTCGGTCTCGCTGCGTACGGGCTGGTCGGCTCGGCCCTGGCTGGGCACACGAACACCGTTTTGGAGGCGGACCTGAAGGGGCGCAACGAGGTCGCGACAGGCGCCACCAGCAACCGCCTCGTCGGCGACCCGAACGGCACCGGCGAGATCTACGTTTTCGGGGTGGACGGCGACCCGACCACGCTGTGTTACGTCCTGCTCGTAGACAAGATCCAGCCCGCCACGGCTGCTCACATCCACGAGGCCGGGGAGGGTGCGAACGGGCCGGTCGTCGTGAACCTCGCGCGTCCCACGGACGGGAACGCTGCTGACTGCCTGACCGAAGGCGAGACGGACCCCGTGACGGGCGCGCCGCGCTTCGTCGGGGGCCAGACCGTCGCCGAGATCCTCAGCAACCCGGAGGACTACTACGTGAACGTGCACAACGGGGAGTACCCCGGTGGCGCGCTGCGCGGACAACTGCAGAACCAAGAGTGAGCGAACACCCTTAGGCGACCGGAGCGTTGAGCTCCGGTCGCTGCCTTCTCGCCAACGGTTTGGGGCTGTCTGCTCGGTCCTCCCTTCTCTGCCCACCGTCCCACCCAGGGATGAGGTGGTCGCGGTGCTCGCCGATCTGATTGGGCTCGACCATGGCCGGCGCCCTCACGCTGGAGATAACCCTACCCGAGCTCCAGCAGAGCGCCGTGGGCGTCTTCCTCTCAGAACGGGTGGGGGGGGCGTACTACGCCGCCGCGGATGCTCGGCCACTTCGGTTCATCGAGCAGGATCTGTTCAACAATTTGGTTTCCTCTCATTGAACGAACCGCGCCGGTCGACGGCGCTTGCAGGACAGGACGGCCACGCCGTCGGACGCGAGATCGCGACCACGTCGCTCGGCGAGGGCCTCGATCGCGAGCTTGTCGCTGAGACCCTCGACGAGTACGACCGTCGGCGCGGACCCCTCGTCCATGGTCCGGACACGGTATCCGAGCCCTCACATCCGCCGCCGTCGGTCAGGCCAGGAAGCCGGCCACCTCGCGCTGAACGTCCTCGTTGACGGCGAGCATGAAGTGGTCGGCACCGGCGATCTCGATGTAACGGCCGCGCGGGAGCGCTTCGGCGAGCCGCGGCCCCGTCCCGAGCACGACGTCTTGATCGCCGCTGATAACCAGGACCGGCAGGTCCACCGTCGCCGCTTCCTCGGGCGAGCACGGCGGATACGCTCCGCTCAGCGCGGCAGCCACCCCAGCGCGGCTCCCGCCGACCGACTCCGCGAAGTGGTAGTAGAACGCGACCGCGGGCGGAACGTCCGCGGGAAGCTCGGGCCACGCGAGGATCTCGACCATCGGCGGGAGCATCGTCGGGAAAGTGTGCGGCGGGTGTCCGATGATCCCGTCTCCCGTCGCAACGAGCGCCCCGGAGCGGAAACGTTCCGGATGCGTGTGCAGCAGATGCAGCGCGACCGTCGAGCCGATCGAGTACCCCACGATCGCCGCCTGCGGGATCCCGAGATGATCGAGCAGCGCGATCACGTCCCGCGAGAGCGGCTCGGTTCCGTGGAATGCTGCGTCCGGCGGCTTGTCGCTGCTTCCGTGGCCCCGGAAGTCGAGCCCGATCACCTGGAGGCCGCGGGCCGTCAGCGGGTCGATCCAGCCGCACGCGCCGTAGTTGCCTTCGAAGCTGACGGCGGCGCCGTGGAGCATCACGACCGGAAGACCCGAGCCGTGGACCTCGTAGCCGAGCGCGATCCCCTCGTTGACGAAGTTCGGCATCAGAGTGACGAGCTCAGGCCGCCCGGCGCTTCCGGTGCATCAGCAGGTCGATCGCGGCCCAGGTCGTTTTCGCGAACGGATAGAAGAGCAGCGGCAGGAAGAGCGTCATCAGGATGGCGGTGGCGGTGAGCGTGAAGACGGATGGGTTCGGTAACGATGCGGCCAGCATGATGGCCACAGTCACGATCGTGCTGACGCCGGTCACGCCGTAGTTGATCGCGAGAGAGCCGAGGAAGGCACCTTCCTCGCGCTCGAAGACCAGTCCGCAGCGGGGACACCACTCGGCGAGCGTGAACCAGCGGCGGAACAGCTTTCCCTGACCGCACTGCGGGCACCGTCGCGTCATCCCTCGGAACACTGCGCGCCAGGGTGCGACCTCTACTCTCCCAGAAGGCCCTTTAGCCGCTGCAAGGTCTCCGCGCATTCGCTCACCAGGTCGTATACCACCTCGCGGGCGGGGCGAACCTCATTCATGCGCCCGACGATCTGGCCCACGGGGAAACCCGTCAGGTCCCGAGGCTGGTAGCGGAACATGCGGTGTTGCGCGTCCGCGGTCAGCATCCACTGCAGCGGCATCGGCAGCGGGCCCGGCGAATCCGCGGCGTCCCAGGCCTCCGTCCACGCCGTCCGCAGCTGGCGCGCCGGCTTCCCCGTCATCGCGCGCGAACGCACGGTGTCGCGC
>JBKKCR010000118.1:0-14933 GCA_046712825.1 Actinomycetota bacterium
GGGCTGGTGATGCCGGAGGACGAGCACGCGGTCGATCGCGGCCGCTGGGCGCGAGGGATGCTGTGGTCGCGCGCCGCCTCGATCGCCGGAGGCACGAGCGAGATCCAGCGCAACATCATCGCGGAACGGATCCTGGGGCTCCCGCGCGAACCGAGAGGTTGACCGTGGAGACGAGGCGCCGTCCCATCCGCTGGCGGATCACCGAGGCATTCGAGAGCCGGTGGGGCTGGACGATCATCCTCGGGATCAGCGTGCTGGTGCTGGCCGTTTTCCTCGTGCCGCTGCTGTTCCGCCCCTTCGTCGGCCGTCCGGCGAACAAGGCGATCCAGCAAGCGGAGGTGCGCTGCGAGGGGTCCCTCAGCGAGATATCGCGCGGGATGGCGTTCGATGCTCCGGACAACGATCCCCGCCGGGTGTGCGTCGAACGCGCGCGCGCCCGAACCCTGGTCGCGAGCATCGCCGGACTCTTCGTCCTGCTCTTCACCGGGATAGCCCTGTTCGCCAAGGGCGGGAAGATCCAACCTAAAGACCTGGCGCGCTGACGCGGCCGGCCCGGAAGGGCGTTTAGCTCACTGCACGGTGAAGCCGAGGGCCAGCGCTGCGGCTCCCTGCTCGCGATCACGGGTCACGAAGTCCACGGCCGCTCCGCCGGCGAGCGTCGGAGTATCTTCGATGGCCACCGCTAGGTGGATCGCATCCAAGGTCCGTAGTCGATGCTCGAGAACCAACGTGCGGGCCGTCGGCAGGACGGCCTCGGCCCGGAACCGGATCAGCTGGATGGGCCCGGCGGAGCTCGAGTCGGCGTCCATCCGGGAGAGCATCGGCCCCGCGCGACGGAGCCGGCCTGCCTGAACCGCGGCACGCACCGCCCCCGCAAGCTCGACGCCGGCAACTTCGCTGGTCAATACCGAATCGTTGCCCTCCAGCAGGAGGCGGCGAAGATCGAGATGGTCGGGTTCGTCGGCGAAGTATGCGCGAACGAGAGCACTCGTGTCCGCGTAGATGAAGCTCACCGGGCGCTACGGTCGGCTTCGAGCGCCTCGCTTGCGATCCGACCTGCTCCGCGGGTTGATGCGATGACTGCGTCGCGCGAGGGTGGCCGACGCGCGGGACGTGGAGGCACGACCTCGAGGCCGGCGGTTCGCGCTCGTAGGCGCGCGGCGTCGCGGTCGCTGAGTTTCACGACCGCTCCGCGGAGCAGATCCGTGACCAGCGAATTAACCGAGACGCCCTCAGCTGCTGCGCGAGCCTTGAGCCGCTCGTGCAATTCATCGTCGATGCGAGTGATCAGTTGCTTCACACGTCCATGATAGCACCTCGTCAAATAGTGCTATCAGGCCGAGTGGAGCGGCCACCCCGAAGGTATCGACCCGTACAATCCCTGCAGACATGGGCTACCAGACGATCCTCGTCGAGCGCCGCGGTGCGGTCGAGCTCGTCACCATGAACCGGCCCGAGGTGCGCAACGCGCAGAACGCTCAGCTCATCACCGAGCTCGACGAGGCGCTCACGACCGCCGACCGCGATCCCGACGTCAACGTGATCGTGATCGGCGCCGCGGGACCGCACTTCTCCGCCGGGCACGACCTCAAGGCCTACGTCGGCGAGGCCGCCACCGACGAGTGGCACGAGAAGCGCAAGACGCCCGAAGGGAAGTTCGAGCACGAACGCCGGATGTACTTCGACAAGTCGATGGCGATCCGCGATCTGGACAAGCCGACGATCGCGATGGTCCAGGGCAAGTGCATCGCCGGCGGTTTGATGGTCGCCTGCATGTGCGACCTGATCGTGGCCGCGGACGACGCCGTCTTCCAGAACCCGGTCCTTCGGATGACGGGCGCCGGCGTCGAGACGCTGGTCGAGTTCGCCGACCTCGGCCCGCGCAAGGCGAAGGAGTTCCTCTGGACCGGCGACGAGATCGACGCCCCGGAGGCACACCGCCTCGGCCTCATCAACCGGATCGTGCCGCGCGAGAAGCTCGAAGAAGAGACGCTCGCGCTCGCCGAGCGCATCGCGAAGATGCCGCCGGTCACCGTGCAGAACGTCAAGCGCTCGGTGAACCACGCGATGGACCTGGCCGGATACCGCAACGCGCTCGAGTACCACTTCATGGTCCACCAGTTCCAGCACAACACGAAGGCGTCGCTCGACGCGCTCTGGGAACGTCAGCAGAAGGGCTCGATGAAGGAGCTCCTCCGCGACCGCGACGCCGACTTCGAGAAGTAGTTCTCGCGCTCATGCAGCCGGGCGCGCTCGACGACATCCGCGTCCTCGACCTCGGAACCCGTATCGGCGCGCCGTTCGCGGCGACGTTGCTCGGCGAGCTCGGCGCCGACGTGATCAAGATCGAGCAGCCGGGGACCGGCGATTTCCTGCGCTCGATCCCGCCGTTCGACGGCGACGTATCGCTGTTCTGGGCGGTGGAGGGCCGCGGGAAGCGCTCGGTGACGATCGACCTCTCGAAGCCGCGGGGTCAGGAGCTCCTCCGTGCGCTGGTCACGCACGCCGACGTGCTGGTCGAGAACTTCCAGCCGGGGACCCTCGAGCGTTGGAACCTCGCGCCGGAAGACCTGCGCGCGTTGAACCCCCGGCTGATCGTGAGCAGGGTCAGTGTCTACGGACAGGACGGCCCGTACCGAGACCGCCCCGGGCTCGACCGCAACGGGATCGCGCTCGGCGGGCTCCTCGGGATCACCGGCTTCCCCGACTCGCCGCCGGTTCGTCCCGGCGTCATCATCGCCGACTACCTCACGGCGCTCTTCAACACGATCGGGATCCTCGCGGCTCTGGCCGAGCGGGTCCGAAGCGGCGAAGGGCAACAGGTTGAGCTCGCGCTCTACGAGAGCGTGTTGCGCGTCATGGAGTGGACCGTGGCCGCGCACGACCGGCTCGGCATCGTCCGGGAGCGGACGGGGAACCGGCTCCCGAACTCCGCGCCGCTCGACAACTACGCCACCGCCGACGACCGGTACGTGTGCATCGCGGCCGCCGGCGACGTTCTGTTCCCGCGCCTGTGCAAAGCGATGGGCCGGGAGGACCTGACCGCCGATCCGCGGTTCTCCACGCTCGCGGATCGCGCGTCGAACGCCGACGCGATCAACCAGATCGTGGCGGACTGGTGCGCCGCGCGACCGGCGGCCGAGATCGAGCAGACGCTCATCGCGCACCAAGTCCCGGTCAGCGGCGTGTACGGGATCGACGAGATCGTCGCCGATCCCCAGGTTCAGGCACGCGGTGCCGTGATCAGCGTCGAGGATCCGGTGCTCGGCCCGGTTCGCCAGCAGGCGCCGGTGCCGCGGCTCGATCGCACGCCGCTCCGCGTCACACACGGCGCGCCCCGCCTCGGCCAGCACACCGACGAGGTCCTGCGCGCGCTCCTCGGTCTTGGCGACGAAGAGATCGACGCGCTGCGTGCCGACGGCGTGATCTGATGCGCGTCAACGTGACGGTGAACGTCGGGTCCTGAACCGGTCGGTCGGGTCGGGGAGGGTCTATCTTCTTCTAAGCAGGCGACCGGTCTTCGCTCGGACGCGGCAGGGCACCCGCACGACGTGCGAGTTCGATCAACTCTTCGAGCATCGCGAGTCGCTGGGCCGGTGTCGCGCTCAGTCCGGCCCGGAGCTGAGCCATCTCGACCGAATGAAAGTCGCTCTTCCAGAGCGGATCCGAGGAGCCGCCGGTCTCGGTGCCTTCACTCATCTTTCGTCTCTCGCTCGCGAAGGATCGTCTCCAGCTTCTCGATATCGGCCAGGTCCTGAGATCGGCCGGCCGTCCGTTTCATCGAGATGAGGTCGGGGATCGACGCCACTCGAACCACCTGCCCGTGCAATTGTACGACCTCCGAACGGCTCATCAGCTCGTCGAACTCGATCGGACTCCGGGTGAAAACATCAACGTGACGAAAGGGGTCGTTCGGGTCTCGCATCGGAAAGACGAGCATCCCGTGATCCGAAACCCAACGAGCGCGGATGTCGGGGTCGGCGAAGTCGATCGCCTCGACCGGAACGGCCGGGCGAAGCCCGAGGCTTAGGAGGACCTCGATGGCTTTCCGTGCTTCGTCGGGCGAGAGATCGATCACGAGATCGAGGTCAACGGTGGCGCGAACGTGTCCATGGAGAACCACCGCCACTCCCCCGACCACCACGTAGCGGACTTCGGCGCGGTTGAGGGCCCCGAATATCGGCTCGAAGACAGCCACCCCTCGACTATAGCCAGCCGCGCGGCACCTTCATCGAAGGCGCAAGAAGCCGGCCCTAAGCCTGGGCTCAACTAAACGTCGGTCTCGGGGCAGGGCGTCGCGTCGGCGATGTGCGCCATGTCGTCGCACGTGTGGAGCGCGCCGCCGGCGTCGTGGAAGCTGTACGCCGACTTGAAGTAGATCGAGTAGCAGTGGTCGTTGCCGCCGCAGTTGGAGTTGGCCGGCTGGTTGAACGCATCGGTGAGCAGCCGCGCGTCGGCCGTCGGATGCTGCAACAGATACTTGTCGAACCACGCCAGCGTGTAATACGCGGCGATTCCCTGGCCCCAGCTCGACGAGGCGAGCGGCAGTTGGGGGATGTACGACCACTCGAGATGCGTCGCGGAACGGGGCGCGATCTGCATCGTGTCGATGCCGGCCGCCCGCCAGACGTTGAACCCGGTTTTGTTCTCCTCGGGATCGGGTCGCTGCACGTGGATGGAGGGCTCGGTGAACGACTCGCCGTTCTGACCCATCGCCGGGACGCGCGGGGTGTAGTCGGGGCTGAGGTTATCCCACGCGACGATCGTGCGGATGTGCTGCCAGTTCGTCGGGTTCTGCGCCGGGTCCTGCGCGAACGTGACGCCGCTCGCGCCGAAGGAATGCCCGGCGAGCCCGACGTTCGCGAAGCCGTCCGGCAGGTATTCGATTAACGACCAGAACGGGTTGAACACGTCGTAGCCGTCCGCTGCGTCCGCGTCGAACGCGTACGGGTTCGGGTCCGTCGGCGTCGAGAGGAGGAACTCGACCGCTTCGACCGTCGCCTCGTGGAAGTTGACCGCCTGTTGCGAGGGCGCGCCGTCGAACGTGAGCGACTCCTGGCCGTCGTCTTCATGCCCGAACGTCTCGGAGCGACCCTGCCCTTGCGCGTCGAAGGTCAGGACCACGTACCCCGCCTCGGCGAGGAGCTCCGCCGCCCACCAGTACGCCGGCTCAGGCGCCTGAACGCTGCCCGGCGTGATCGAGATCGCCGGGAACGGCCCGGGAAGCTCGAGCGCCGGCCGCCAGACGTGGCCGCGAATCAGCGCGCCGGTGCTGCGGCGGAAGCGGACGGGCTTCGCCCTGCCCGAGGCAACCCAGTCTTCGTAGGTCGGCCACGTGTCGATGTCGCCGATCATGCCGCCGGGAAGCAACGCGCCGAACGTGATGGCCGGGTGGGTCGGATCCTGGAGTTGCTCCACCAGATCGCGCAGGTAGATCTCGTGAGCCTTCTCGCGGAAACGAAGCTGCCGGTCGACGTCGAGGTATTGGTCGGGAAGGCGTCCGATGGATCCGAGCATGTTCTCGACGTCCCCCTGGGCGTACTCGGGACATGTGTAGTCGTCGCACGCAGCGAAGCCCGCCGGCGTGACCGCCGCGAAGATGACGAACACCAGCGCTGCCCCCAGCATCCTCGTGTTTCGCACGCGCTTCCTCCGGGTTTGCTTGTCGTGATCAGGACCTGTTCGCCGCCTGCTCCCGCGGTCCCTGCCTGCCTGGGTCAGGAGATGCAGCTCACTCGCGGTCGAGGTCCTCGCGCAGCGCGTGCTTCAGGACCTTGCCGCTCGTCGTCTTCGGAAGCTTGGCACGGACCTCGAGCCGCTCGGGGATCTTCTGGCGAGCGATCTCGCGCGATTCGAGGTAGCTCGCCATCTCCTCGAACGTCAGCGTCGCGCCCTTACGCGGCGCGACGAAGGCGCACGCGCGTTCGCCGAGGACGGGATCCGGCATCCCGACGATCGCGACGTCGGCCACCGCGGGATGTTCGGAGAGCAGATCCTCGATCTCTTTCACGCTGATGTTCTCGCCACCCCGGATGATGATGTCCTTGAGCCGGCCGGTGACGCGGAGGTAGCCCTCAGTGTCGACGCGGCCGAGGTCGCCCGTCCGGAACCAGTCCTCGGTGAAGCACCCCTCGTCCAGCGAGGCGTTGCGATATCCACAGAATGCTTCCGGCGAGCGCGCCCAGATCTCTCCCTCGGCGCCGGCCTCGACGTCCCGCCCCTCCGGAGACACGATCCGCATCTCGGCAGCATCGATGGCGCGCCCGTCGGTGCCGAGCCGCATCTCTTCGGGATCGTCGAACGCAGTCGCGGTCAACGTCGGAACCTCCGTCGAGCCGTACGCGCGCTTCACGGTGCAGCCGAGCTTCCGCTCCGCGCCTCGGATCATCTCTGTCGAGATGCTGGCACCCCCGGTCGAGAACAACCGGAACGACGACAGGTCAGCCTTCGACGCGCCCGGATGATCGGCCATCGTCTGGAGGAACGTCGGCGCTCCGGTCTGGAAGGTCGCCCGCTCGGACGCGATCAGCTCGAGCGCCCGGCCGGCGTCCCAGCGCTCGAGCAGCGCGGTCCGGGTGCCGAGCGCGAACGGCATCAGCAGTCCGTACACGAGCCCGGCGATATGCGTGACCGGCGAGCCGCCGAGGTAGCAGTCCGACGGCGTGATCGCGTGCACGGTCCGCAGAGAGTCGATCTCGTAGAGCAACGTCTCGTGCGAGTGGAGCACCCCTTTCGGGTTCGAGGTCGTCCCGCTCGTGTACAGCAGGAGCGCCGGGTCGGATGGGCGCGACAGGGGAGTGGGCGCGGAAACGTCCGGCTCCTCGAACAGCTCGCCGAGCCCGAAGGCCGACATGATCTCGCCCCGCACCGTCACCAGGTGCTCGACGAGCTTCTCCTCCTGGAGGCGCTTGCCCAGCGCTGCGTGGTCGAACCGCCGGAACACCTGTGGGACGAAGAGCACGCGCGGCTTGGCTTCGGCGAGCACGTACCGCAGCTCGCGCGCCCGGAAGATCGGGTTGATCGGGTTGGGGATCGCGCCCACGCGCAGGATCGCCTGGTGAACGATCGCCGCTTCCCACCAGTTCGGCAGTTGCCAGGAGACCACGTCGCCGGGATCAACGCCGAGCAGGGTCAGGTGCCCGGCGAGGCGCTCGATCAGCGTGTGCGCTTCCGCGAAGCCGACGCGCCGGTCGCCGTCGACGATCGCCGGCAGCTCTCCGGCGGAAGACGCGACCGCAGCTGCGCGGGCCGGAAGCGTCTCGCGCCTCCAATGACCCTCGCGCCGGTAGCGTTCTCCGAGCTCGGTCCGGTCCATTTCGCGGCAGCGTATCGCGCCCGCACCGTCTTGACCTGACGCCAGCGTCAGACCGATGATGACGCCGCGATGCCCGACTCCCCGCTGGTGGACGAGCTCGATCCCGTCGTCCAGAACTACGGCGATCTGCGCGACCCGTACTCGGGCTACGCGCAGGGCCGGCGTGACGGCGTCCTGAACGAGGATCACCTCGGCATCCAGGTCTACAGGGTCTATCGCCACGCCGACGTCGAGCGTGTCCTGCGCGACGGCGAGCGCTTCTCCGCGCGGATCAACGGCGCGCTGATGCGCCCCTTCCTCGGCGAGACCATCCTCGAGATGGACGGCCAGCGCCACCAGCAAGCCCGCGGGCTAATCGCGCACCCGTTCCGGCCGAAGGTGGTCGCCACCTGGGAGGAGAGCCTGATCCGTCCGACCGCGCACGAGGTGATCGATGGCTTCGCGTCACGCGGGAGCGCGGAGCTCGTGCGCGAGTTCGCCTGGCAGTTCCCTGTGCGCGTCTTCGCGAAGCTCCTCGGGATCCCGCTGACGGACTACGAGTCGTGGGGCCGGTGGGCGATCGACCTCGAACGGCTCTCGGTGGACTGGGAACGTGGCGTCGCCGCCACCAAAGCGGTCCACGACTACTTCGCGCCGATCATCGAGCAGCGCCGCGCCGAGCCGAACGGTGACTTCATCAGCGAGCTCGTCACCGCGGAGCTCCAGGGTGAGCGCCTCACCGAGGGCTTGATCCACGGATTCATCCGGCTCCTGATCCCCGCCGGGCAGAGCACGACCTACCGGCTCGTCGGGACGCTGATGCTCGCGATGCTGTCCCACCCCGAGCAGCTCGAGGCCGTACGTGCCGACCGCTCGCTGGTCCACGGCGCTATCGAGGAGGCGCTGCGCTGGGAGTCGCCGGTGCAGTTCGCCGCGCGCGAAGCCAACGAGGACGTCGAGCTCGCCGGAATCCCGATCCCGAAGGGGTCGGGCGTCACATCGGTGCTCGGTTCCGCGAACCGTGACCCCGACCGCTGGGACGATCCGGATCGCTTCGACATCACCCGCAAGCATCGTGGCCACGTCGCGTTCGGCGAAGGCGCGCACATGTGCCTCGGTGCGCATCTGGCCCGGCTCGAGGCGCACGTGGCGCTCAACGCGATCCTCGATCGGCTCCCCGACATCCGGCTCGACCCGTCCGGCGACGACCCGCACTGGGTCGGTTGGGCGTTCCGGTCCCCGACCTCCGTGCCCGTGCTCTTCACGCCGAGTTGAGGCTCATGTGACCAACGCCGACGTCTGGGAACAAGACATCGACGTCTTCGGCGATTCGGCGGTCGGCGACGTCCGCGATCCGTATCCCGAGTTCCACCGGCTCCAGCGCCTCGGCCCGATCCACGTGGTCGAAGCGTTCGGCCATCCCGTGAACTTCGTCTACGGCTACGACGAGGTCTCACGGATCCTGTCGGACTCCGAGACGTTCTCCTCGGTGGTGTTCGAGAAGTCGATGGTGTACGTCTTCGGGCCCACGATCCTTGCGATGGACGGCCACGAGCACCTCGCGCATCGCGGATTGGTCGCGAGCGCGTTCCGGCTGAAGGCGCTCGAGGACTGGAAGACCAAGCTCATCGAGCCGATCACCGAGCGGCTGATCGACGCGTTCGTCGAGCGCGGCGAAGCCGATCTGGTGCGCGAGTTCAACTTCCGCTTCCCGATCCAGGTGATCGCCAACATGCTCGGCGTTCCCTCCGAGGACTCCGGGCTGTTCCTGCGTCGCTCCATCGAGATGATCTCGATCGCGGTCAACGTGGAGCGAGGGCTCGCCGCATCGGCGGCGCTGCGCGACTACCTCGCGCCGATCGTCGAGGAGCGGCGCCGCAACCCACAGGACGATCTGATCAGCACGCTCGCCACGGCGGAGATCGATGGGGTGCGGCTCCCCGACGAGAACATCTTCGGCTTCCTGCGGCTGCTGTTGCCGGCCGGCGCCGAGACGACCTACCGGCTCCTCGGGAACGTTCTGTTCGGGCTGCTGACCAACCCCGATCAGCTGGAAGAGGTAAAAGCCGACCGGGACCTCATCCCCGAGGCGATCGAGGAGGCGTTGCGGTGGGAGGCGCCGGTCCAGCAAACGGCGCGCGAGATCATGGTCGATGGCGTCGTGATCGGCGAGGTCCCGGTCCCCAAGGGCGAGATGGTCAACGTGTCGATGGGCGCGGCGAACCGGGACGAGACCAAGTACGACGACCCCGACCGGTTCGACATCCATCGCGACGGCCCGCCGCATCTCGCGTTCGGCGGCGGCGCGCACTATTGCCTGGGCGCGCACCTCGGCCGGCTCGAGACGACGGTGGCGCTCAACGCGATGCTCGACCGGCTCGAGGATCTCCGTCTCGAGCCCGGGGACAAGGATCCGCACGTGCACGGCTCGGCGTTCCGTTCGCCGACGACGCTGCCCGTGCGGTTCAAGCCGGGGAGGTAGGCGTGGCCGGTCCGGAAGGCGCGCTCTGGAACCCCGAGGTCCAGACGATGCCGCGCGATCAGCTGCTCGCGCTCCAGGCCGAGCGCCTGCGCGAGGCCGTCGCGCGCGCCGCCGAGCTGCGGTTCTGGAAGGCGAAACTCGACGCCGGCGGGGTCGCCCCCGACGACGTGAAGACCATCGACGACCTGCTCCGGATCCCGTGGACCGTGAAGGACGAGTTGCGCGCCGATCAGGCGGCCAACCCGCCGTTCGGCTCGTACCAGCGCCGGGAGGGCGCGGTGCGGATCGGCACCACGACCGGCACGACCGGCACGCCCACGATGATCTTGTGGTCGCGGCGCGACCTCGAGGTCGAACACGAGGGCGCGGCGCGGATGTTCTGGCGCTACGGCACGCGGCCCGGACAGCTCGTCGTCCACTCGCACCCGCTCGGCATCTACGGCGGCGGCGCGATCCTGTCGAGCGCCCTCGAGGCGTTCGGCGCGATCGTCGCGCCGGTCGGATCGCCGGGCTCCGACGAGGAAGCCGAGAAGACCGTCCGCATGTTCCACGCGTTGCGTCCCGACCAGTACTTCATGTTCGAAAACACGCTGCTCCGGTACTGGGAAGCCGCCGAGCGGATGGGCCTTAAGCCGGCCGAAGAGCTCGGGATGCGGCCTCGGATGGAGCACCCCGTCCTGCAGAGCGCGACGGGCACGGCCGGCGCCGAGTGCTTCTCGTTCCTCGGCGGCGGCTGCATGCAGTTCCAGGGCGCGCACATCTGCGAAGACTTCGCCGTGGTCGAGTGCATCGACCCGTCCACCGGGCTGCCGCAACCGGATCAGGTGCGGGGCCATCTGGTAGTAACCACGATCGGACGGGACAACGTGATGCTGCGCTACGACCTCGAGGACATCATCCGGCTCGACCGCGAGCCGTGCGCGTGCGGCGAGACCCACATGCGCATGCTGTGGGACGGCCGCGCGAAGGACCTCGTCCACGTGCGCGGTAAGGACCTGCTGCCGGTCGACGTGTGGTGGGTGCTCGAGGACTTCCCCGAGCTGAAGGCGCCGATGCTCGAATACGTCCTCGTTCGACGGCCCGGCAACGACGACACGATCGAGATCCGGATCGAGGGCGACTCGGGGCTGAGCACCGCGATCGCGGCGAAGATCGAGGAGAAGATCGCCGTGCCCGCGCGCGTCGAGATGGTCCCGCGCGGCTCGATCCCGCGGCCCGAGTTCAAGCCGGTGCGCGTGGTGAACGAGCCGTGACGATCTCGCCGGAGCGCCAGCAAGGCTTCTACGACGAGGCCGCAGAGACGATGACGCCCGAGGCGCGTCGCGCGATGCAGGACGGGATCCTCCGCGGAACCGTCGAGTACTGCTACGAACGGTCCTCGACCTACAAGGAGAAGCTCGACTCCGCGGGGATCAAGCCGGCCGACATCTCGGGGCTCGACGATCTGGCGCGCATCCCGGTCACGAAGAAGCACGAGACCCAGGATCTGAAGTTCGAGGGGATCATGACCGTGCCGTACAACCAGGCGCGGCGGATCTTCGTGTCGCCGGGCCCGCAGTTCTACGCGTACGGGCCCATTCCACAAACCGCGAACCCGCTGCTGAAGGTGTACCACGCGATCGGGTTCCGTCCGGGCGACATCATCACGAACACGTTCATGTACCACATGACCCCGGCCGGGATTAACTTCGACGAGTCTCTCGGCGCGTTCGGCTGCGCGGTCGTTCCGGCCGGGCCGGCGAACACCGACCTCCAGGTCCAGATCCTCCAGAAGCTGCCGGTGACCGGATACGTGGGGACGCCGTCGTTCCTCAAGATCATCGCGGAGAAGGCGCGCGAGATGGGCGTCGACCCGCTCAAGGAGTTCTCGCTCGAGTGCGCGCTGACCACGGCCGAGGCGTTGCCCGAGTCGCTGCGCACCGAGCTCGAGGAAACCTACGGGTGCATCGTCCGGCAGATCTACGGCTCCGCCGACGGGCTGATGCCGTGCTTCGAATGCTGGGCGGCAGACGGGATGCACATCCCGGAGATCATGATCTTGGAGATCACCGACCCGGCGACCGGCGAGCCGCTCCCCGCCGGTGAGGCCGGTGAGGTCACCGCGACCGTCTTCAACCCCTTCCGGCCGCTGCTCCGGTTCTGCAACGGCGACAAGGCGATGATCGACGAGACGCCGTGCGTCTGCGGCCGGACCGCGCAACGCGTGCGGTTCCTCGGCCGCATCGACGAGGCCGCGAAGGTCCGCGGCATGTTCGTGTACCCCGAGCAGATCGCCGAGGTCGTGGAGCGGTTCGAGGCGGTCGAGCGCTGGCGAGGAGTGATCGCGTCCGACGAGCGGGGGCTCGACGTCTTCACGATCGAGGTCGAGGGCGCGGTCGACGATCCGACCCGCGAGAAGATCGCGGAAGGGATCAGGGGAGTGGTTCGTCTGCGCGCGGAGATCGTGTCCGTGCCGGCGGGCTCGATCCCCGCGGACGCGAAACGGCTCGAGGACCGCCGCAACCGATGAGCGACGGCGTTCGTCCGCGCTTCGTCGGGACATCATCGGAAGCGGGCGACGTCGCGTCGCGTTGGGAGGAGCTTGCGGCGCTCGCCGACGGCGAGCCGGCGCACTTCGACCGCACGTTCCGGACGCGGATCTACAAGCTCACCAACGACGAGTCGCTTTCCCTGACGGAGCTCGACGACGACTTCCACGAGATGCGGATCGCGCTGCGGGTCGCGCCGGGCGGGACGATCATCGAGGCCGCCGGGCGCATGAACCGCCATCCCTACGACACCTGCCCGCGGGCCGTCGAGGCGCTGGTCCCGCTCGCCGGCACCAACGTCTACGCGCCGAAGATCAAGGGCCAGGACCGGCTCCCACGGTCGGAAGGCTGTCTGCACCTCGCCGACATGCTTGCGGTGGCGTTCCGGTCGTTCCGGATCGCGAAGGGCCACGAGCTCCCGTACGAGGGCGAGACGGGCCGCAACGAGCTCCTGGTCCTGATGCCGCGCCTGCGCGACACCTGCGTCTCGTTCGCGGTCGAGGGCTGACAAACCGGAACCAAGGCCAGGGTTCCTCGCGTCGCCGTCGAATGTCGCACCGTATGCCCGAGCTCTCCCGCAGACGATTCCTGCAGGCCGCAGGCTTGCTACCGCTCGCTGCGATGGTGCCCGGGAAGGCCCTTGCCGACGCGCTGGCCGCCCCCGCAACCCAAGGTTTCGAGTTCTTCGACGATCACCAGGCCGCCGTCGTTCGTGAGGCGACCGCGCGGATCATCCCCGGCCCTGAGGACGACCCGCTCGAGGCGGGTCACCCCGGCGCCCGCGAGGCCAACGTCGTTCGCTACGTCGACCTAATGCTCGCCGCGTTCGGCGTCGATCCTCCGCGGATCCACGCAGGCGGCCCATGGAGCGACCGGGCAGGCGGAGCGAAGAACCACATGACGAGCTTCGTGGACCTGTCGCCGATGCAGGAGAAGCTCTGGCGCGCGCGGATCGCGAAGCTGCAGCAAGAGTACGTCGCCGGGATAGTGGCGCTCGACCAGGCTGCCGGCGGCGACTTCGCGGCCGCCTCGACCGACGATCAAGACTCGGCACTCGCCGGCGCGGGGCCGTTCCTCGACGTGCTCTTCGTACACGCCATCGAAGGGACGTATTCCATCCCCGAGTACGGCGGGAACGAAGAGCTCGCCGGGTGGAACGAGATCCGTTACCCCGGCGACTCGCAGCCGCGCGGCTACACGCCGGCGGAGGTCGGAGAGCCGGACGGCCTCGACCCGATCGCCCTCGATCTGACGGTCGGCGCAGCGATCGCGAACTTCGATCAAGCCGTGTCGCTCATGCTCAAGCGGAGAGCGCATGGGCGATAAAGCGATCGTCGTCGGCTCGGGCCCCGGCGGCAGCACCGCCGCGATGGTGCTCGCGGAAGCCGGCTTCGACGTCGTCATCATCGAGAAGGGCAACAACTACTTCCGCGACCTCACCAGCCCGACGCCGAAGACGTTGTTCTCCAACGACGAGCTCAAGAGTGCCGGCCGAGCGTTCGAGGACCCCGACATCGAAGCCGAGCCGCGCACCTACCGGCGCCACGCGTCGGACGCCGAGCCGCTCGCGACCGGGTTCGTCAACCAGCTGCCGACGACCGTCGGCGGCGGGACGGTGCACTGGGACGCGAAGACGCCGCGGTTCTGGGACATCGACTTCTCGAAGCTGTCCTTGCTCGGGCCGGTCGCCGACGCCGACGTCCAGGACTGGCCCTTCGACTACGCGGAGATCGCACCGTTCTACGACGAGATCGAGCGCTTGATCGGCGTGGCGGGTGATCGCGACGCGCTGCCCGAGCTGTTGAAGCGCCACGCGCCGCGAGCGCACCAGTTCGTCATGCCGCCGGGCCCGCCGCAGTACTCGTCGATCCTGCTCTCCCAGGGCGCTTCGCTCCTCGGGCTCCATCCGTATCCGGTGCCGATGGCGATCAACTCGCGTGCCTACGACGGCCGGCCGGCGTGCAACAACTGCGGGTTCTGCTCGCGCTACGGGTGCCCCATCCACGCGCGCGTCGGAGCGCTCGCGCCCCTGCGTCGCGCGCTCATCGCCGGCGCCGAGTTGCGCGCGAACACGTTCGTCGAGCGCATCGTGCACGACGGGAAGCGAGCGACCGGGGTGAAGACGATCGACGCTGCGGGGCGGCGGCGGACCGAGTCCGCGGACGTGGTCGTGCTTGCCGGCTCGACGATCGAGAGCGCGCGGATGGGGCTGTTGTCGGCGTTCCCCGACCCGAACAAGCTGATCGGCCGGTTCATGATGTTCCACTGGTTCACCTCGGGGTTCGGCGCATCGCTGAAGGAGCGCTACCACGCGTGGCGCGGCCGCTCGACGTCGCACGCCGTGGACGACTTCTCCGACCCCGACTTCCCGGGCGCTCGGCTCGTCGCGCAGGCGGCCGGGCTTCCGTACTTCCGCGGTGGCGTGCTCGAGCTCGGCGGAACGCAAGACCCGATCTCGGAGGCCAACACCTATCGTGGGCTGATGCCGCTGCTGTCCTTCAACCGGCCGTTCGGCCGCCCGTTCAAACAGCTGATGCGCGCGAGCCTGCTGCGTGACCGGCTGATGGGTATCGAGATGGTGGGCGAGGACCTCGCGCAGGCGACGAACTTCGTCGACCTCGACCCCGCG
>JBKKCR010000119.1:0-28576 GCA_046712825.1 Actinomycetota bacterium
CGGTGGTTTCGCACGGGCAGGTGGCCGGGCCCGATCCCTCGCTGCACCTTCAACCGGCGAACGCGATCAAGGTCGCTGCCTCCAAGGCGGGGCTCGATGCGGGCGCGCTCGACCTCTACGAGTTGAACGAAGCCTTCGCCGCGGTCGCCCTGGCGGCCGCGAAGGACCTCGGCGTCTCGGAGGACCGCGTCAACCTCAACGGCGGCGCCGTGGCGCTCGGACATCCGATCGGGATGAGCGGCGCGCGTCTGATCCTCACGCTGGCGAACGAGCTCAAGCGAAGAGGCGGAGGGGTCGGAGCCGCGGCGCTCTGCGGCGGCGGTGGTCAGGGCGACGCGCTGATCATCAAGGTGTAGCGCGAGCTCGGCGAGCGGCGCGGGAGCAGGGTGAGCGCCGACCTCGAGCAGATCCGCTGGTGGTCGTGGAGACGCCAGCGGCTGGACCGCTCGTCCCGAGGCATCGACGATTGCCTCCGCTCGATCATCGGCGTCTACAGCGCGAACCCCCAAGGGGCGCTCTCGCTGCTCGCGCGAGTTCCGCGGTTGATGCAGGGGATGGTCGAGGGCGCGATCGACTCCCGCACCGCCCTTCGGCTCCCGGCGATGCGGCGGACGGTCTGGATGCTGCACGCGGAGACCGCCCACCTCGCGTTCCGAGCGACCGACACCGAGGGGCCGTTCCGCTGGCTGCTCAAGCGCGAGGGCTTCACGGAGGAGGAGTACGGGCGACTCGAGCATGAGATCCTGCTCGCCGCGGGGCGGCCGATGACGTCCGATCAGATCCGCGAAGCGATCAAGGATCCGCCGGAGAAGCTCACGCCGGTCCTCCAGGCGCTCTGCGCGGAAGGGAAACTCATCCGGGTCAAACCGAAGACGCCGCAATCGAACGTTTTCACGTACGCCGCGATGCGCGTCTGGCTCGGCCACGAGCTGCCCGAAGCCAACCCGGCCGAGGCGCTCATCTGGCTCGCCGGCGACTATCTCAAGGCGTTCGGACCTGCGACGAGGGAAGACTTCGCGTGGTGGGCCGGGATCTCGTCCACGCAAGCGGCGGAGGCGATGAACGCGCACGACCCGGCAGACATCGGCGACGGCTTGTTGATGTGGGAGAAAGACGTGAAGGGGTTCGAGGGAACCCGCTCGGTCGCGAACCGGGTCAACCTGCTCCCGGCGTGGGACGCATACACGATGGGCTACGCGGAGCCGTCGCGCTCGCGCTTCGCCGACCCCGAGCTCCTCCCCTACCTGTACGACAAGGGCGGCAACGCGACGAGCATGATCCTGGTCGAAGGCACCGTCGGCGGCCTGTGGGACTACACGATCAACGATCGCAAGATCGAGATCCGGATCGGGTTGTTCGAGGATCCGAGCCCCCGTGCGATGGCAGCGATCGAAGCCGAGGCGGGCCTCGTGGCCAGCTACTTCCATGCGCGCGACACCGTCATCCGCCACGTGAAGATCAAGACGCCGATCGCGAACGGCCCGCAGGGAGCGCACCTGAAGCCGCTCACCGCGCGCGAGGCTCCGAAGAAGCCGAAAGCTCCGCCAGCCAAGCCGGCCGCCAAGAAGCCGCGCTAGTCGGGTCGATGGGCAACACGACGCGAAAGGTGTCGTGCCGGCACGTTTGGGTCTTGCTTCGTGTGAAGGCTCTACCGAGCAGAACCGGTCAGTCGGTGGGATCCGACGAGCCCATCCCCGGCGCCACCGGCTTCTTGCGGACCCGATAGCCTTTATCGAACACCAGCGAGCCGCCGATCGCAGCCCCGAACGTCATAACGACGAGGATCGCGAGGCTGTGAATCATCAACCCCGCGCTGATGGGCTCCTCGTCGATCCCCGGTCGCATGAGCAAGTTCGTGACCACGAGGACGTTCGTGACGACCATCGCGAGGAAGTGGCTATTGGTGATCCTCCGAACCTCGGAACCCGGCCGCATCTTGAGCCAGTCGACGAACCCGGTGAGCACGGCGAAGAGCGAGCCGATGGCTCCGACGAGCAGCGTGTAGCCTGCCGCGACCGTCAGATCGCGACCCCACGACTCGTCCCGGCCGATGAAGCCGATCACGTCGAGGACCGGCGCGATGAAGTAAGCGCCGACGGGGATGTCGGTGAACGGCGGGTGCAGCGGCTTCCCCTCGAACCCCCGGAGGCCGTAGAACTTCCGGTCCCGCAACTTGAACGTAGAACCCAGGGCGAAGCGGCTCATGCGATCACCTCCCGGTCGAGCAGTCCTTCCCACCCCGGCGGCGAGCAAACGTTAGGGCAGGTCCGTGAGGCCTTGCTGGGGGGCGCCGACCAGCGCGGCCATGTTCCCTTCGGGGTGACGGTTCTCGAACATCAGCTGGTGCGCCGTGCCGATCTCCTCGAAGGAGAACGTCTTCGACAGGCACGGATCGATCTTGCCGGCGACGACCAAGTCGTTGAACGCGTTCGACTGCTCGTCGTTGGCGAAGTGCGATCCCTGGAAGCGCTTCTGCCGCATCCAGTGGTAGCGGAGATCGACGACGGCGCTGTAGCCCGTCGTGCCCGCGCAGATCACCACCATCCCCCCGGTGTCGGCCACGAAGATCGACGTCGGGACGGTGTCCTCGCCCGGATGCTCGAACACGATCCGAGGGCTGCGCTTCTCGCCGAGCGCATCCCAGAGCGCCTTGCCAAAACCTTTCGCGCCGGCGAGCCAGCTGTTGTAGCCCTCGGTGTCGGTCCAGTGCGGCGGCATCCCCCAGTGGTCGAAGTTCTTGCGATTGATGTAGCCGACCGCACCGAGCTTCTTGCAGAACTCGCCCTTCTCGTCGCTGGACACGACTGCGACCGCCTTGCCGCCGAGCTCGCGCACGATCTGGATGGCCATCGAGCCCAGCCCACCGGCCCCGCCCCACACCAGCACCGCGTCGCCCGGCCGCACCGCGTGCGGGGGCCAGCCGGTCAGCATCCGGTACGCGGTCGCACCGACCAGCGTCGGCGCGGCCGCGCCCTCCCACGTGAGGTGCGGCGCCTTCGGCATGCACTGATGCGCCTGGACCTTGGTGAACTGCGCGAACGATCCCCAGTTCGACTCGTAGCCCCAGATCCGGAACGAGTTCGCGAACATCGGGTCCTCGCCGGCCTTCACCATAGGGTCGTCGGACTCCCACTGACCGCAGTGCACGACGACCTGATCGCCGACCTTCAGGGTGCTCACCTTGTCGCCGGTCGCGTAGACGACGCCCGACGCGTCCGAGCCGCCGATGTGGAAATCGGTCGGTTCGCCGAACCGGCCGTGAACCTTCAAAACGTCCACCGGGATCCCGCGAGCCGCCCACACATTGTTGTAGTTGATGCCGGCGGCCATCACGAGCACGAGCACGTCCTCGGGGGCTGGCTCGGGAACCTCGATCTCTTCGATCTGGAACGCTTTCTCCGGATCGCCGAACCGCTCCGGCCGAATGAGCTGCGCATGCATGCGCTTCGGAACGTCCCCGATGGGCGGGATCTCGCCGACGGCGTATATGTCTTTGGGCACTTCGGGTCCTCCTCGCGGTTTGGTCCGCCAGTTATTGCCGCTCTCCGCGCCAGCGTCAAACCGGCTGCGCTAGGGTGACCATCGTGGAGCGAGTGAACCCCCCGTATGCAGCCGATGAGCGAACGATGCTCGTCGCGTTCCTGGACTACTACCGCGAGACGATGATCGCCAAGCTCGAAGGCCTGACCGAGGAGCAAGCGCGATGGAAACCCGCGGAGACGGCGAACTCGCTTGTCGGCCTGGTCCAGCACCTCGCCTACGTGGAACAGTGGTGGTTCCGGACCTGTTTCGCCGGGGAGCCGGACGAACCGATCCCGGGAAGCGAAGAGGATCCCGACATCGACTTCAAGGTTCCCGACCATCGGACGGTCGGCGACGTCGCTGCGTTCTACCGATCCGAATACGCGAGAGCGAACGAGATCGTGAAAGTCGCCCCGACGCTCGACGACTTCTCGGTTCTTGCCGCGCGGGGAAAACCGCGCACCTTGCGCTGGATCCTCGTCCATATGATCGAGGAGACCGCGCGGCACGCCGGCCACGCCGACATCACCCGCGAGCTGATCGACGGCTCGATCGGCGACTGAAGAGAGGCTCTCATGGCACGCAAGAAGGATCTGCTCCAGACCGGCGAACGGGTGAAGGTCGTCGCGCTCCGCCCCGATCCCGAGCCCGGCACGCCGGTGCCCCAGGACATCATCGGGGAAGAGGGCGTCATCGAGTGGGTCACGCCCGGCTTCGACGGCGCCAAAGGAGCGTTCGAGGTGAAGCTCGACGACGGCCGCATCTTCAACCTCTACGCCACCGAGATCGAGGCCGTCGAGCAATGAAGTGGGTCACCCGGGCGCGCCCGAAGACCGACCGGATCGCGTGTCCTTGGCTGATCCGCCGCTACATCGACCACGAGGCGACGTTCCACTTCGTTCCGGCCGGAGAGGTTCTGTCCTTCGCCGAACGTGAGGGCGCCACGTCCTTCGACGCGCCCGACGCCCGGTACACGCACCGCGACGGCCTCTGCACGTTCGAGGTCCTGATCGCCGATCACGCCCTCGGCGGCACCGACGCCGCGCTCGACGAGCTGGCCCGCATCGTCCACGCCGCAGACATCGCCGGCGGGGAGCATACGCACCCCTTCGGGGCGACCGTCTCGGCCATCGGAACGGCCGGCCTGAACGTCGAGGACGACGATCACCGACTGCTCGAGCGCGGCCTCTTCCTCTACGACGCGTGGTGCGGGAACGCGCAAGCCGGCTAAAAAGCGCGCGAGGTGTATGGCCGACGCACCACGATCATCCGGCTGGCGGCGTCGATCCGGTGCAGCAGGACGTGGATGCCGTGCTCGGCGATGTATTCGTCGGTCGCTTCGCGAGATCCCTTCCACCGCCCGTAATCGTCGATGATGACGACGCCACCGTCCGAGACCCGCGGGTACAGGTGCAGGAATTCGTGGCGGGTCGACGAGTAGTAATCCGTGTCGAGGCGAAGCATGGCGATCGCCTCCGGCGCTTCGCCGGGGATCGTCTCCTCGACGAGACCGGCGACGAAGTGGAGCCGCTCGGCCGGGTATCCCGTGTCGAGCATGAGCCGGCGCACATCCTCGAGCGGCAGGAGCTGGAGCGTCTTCGGGATGGACTCGCTCGCGAGCTTGTCCTTGTGGCGAGCGTTCCGGTCGGCCGCGGAAACACCGAAGAGGAGGTCGACATCCCGCTCCTCCGGGCTCGGCATCCCCGAGAACGTGTCGTACAGGTAGAGATCTCGGTCCTCGGTGCCCATCGCTCGAAGCGTGTGCGCGACGGCCATCATGCTGCCGCCGCGCCAAACGCCGCACTCGACCATCGCGCCGGGCACGCCGGCCGACACCACGTACCGAACGGCGTCCTGCAGAGCGGCGACTCGCTCCGGCGTCGTCATCGTGTAGTCGCGGACCTGTTCGAAGAGGCGTTTCGCGTCGTCGCCGAGATCGGCCGGCACCTTGCGCGGATCGGCCTGCCTCGCCGGGACGAGCTGATAACCGCGTCTGGCGACGGTCCGTTCGAGCAGCCGCTTCGCGAAGCCGGAGAGCATAGGCATCGAACACTACCTCCGATGATCGGCAGTTTGCCCTTTGTGTCGGGGACCCGCATCGACCCGGGGGTACCATAGCCCCGCTATGAAGGAGGTGAGGTGTGCGGTGGCCGGCGAGGACGCAGACCCCGGACCGCGACCGGCTTCGGGCCGAACGGCGCAAGCGCAGGATCGAGCGCGCGCGTCAGCTCTCGCGCGTCTCCGTCCAGGTAGCCCGGGTCCCGGCGCGGGCGGCGAAGAGCGCCGCGCGAGCGCCGGTTGTGGTCGTCGCACGGCCGGCTCGCGCATTGCGGGACGTCTTCGCTTATTGGCGAGCGGAGCGCGTAACGCTCCGGCAAGGGATGGTGGCCTTATCGGTATCGGCCGTCGGCAACCTTCCAACGGGCTTGGCGCTCGGATTCATGTCGGGCCGGCTCAAGGACCTGCCCGGGCTGTTCATCCTCATCCCCGCAGCGATCGGGATGCGCGGGGCGATCTTCGGGGCTTTGGGATCCCGGCTCGGGACGAGCATCCACGCCGGCCTCTTCCGATTCAACTTCGACAAGCGCGGGGTGCTCTATCAGAACATCTATGCGGCCACGTTGCTCACGTTCACGACGTCGCTCTTCCTCGCAGCCGCCGCACGGGCCGTGTCGGCTGCGACCGGCCTCGCGAGCATCTCGATCTGGGACTACGTCGTCATCAGCGTCATCGGCGGCGTCGTGTCGAGCGCATTCATCCTGGGGCTCACGGTCTTGCTGGCGCGGGAAGGCCATCGCCGCGAGTGGGACCTGGACTCGGTCGCCGCGCCGCTGATCACGTTCATGGGCGATCTCATCACGTTGCCCGCGCTGTTCGCAGCCTCCTACATCGCGGCGGCAGAGAACGTGACGCTCGGGGTCGGCCTCGCGTGCGTGTTCGCGTGCGCGTTGTGCCTCGTGCAGACGTTCCGAACCCAGCTTCCGACCGCCCGTCGCATCCTCCGCGAGAGCGTCTTGGCGCTGGCACTGACCGGCCTCGTCAACATCCTCGCCGGCACGATCGTGGAACACCGGCTGGACCGCTTCACCGCCCTTCCCGCTCTCCTCGTGCTCATGCCGCCGTTCCTCGAGAACGCCGGGGCGCTCGGGGGGATCGTTTCCAGCCGGCTCGCCAGCAGGCTTCATCTCGGCTCGATACGGCCACGACTGATCCCCGAGCGGCTTGCCGCACTCGAGATCTCCCTCGCCGGGCCGTGGGCGCTGCTGAACTTCGGGCTGACGGGCGTAACGAGCCACTACGTGGCGATCGCGCTCGGGTTCGCGAGCCCGGGCCTGTTGCAGATGGTCGGGATCGCTCTGCTGGCCGGGTACCTCTGTACGGTCGGAGCCGCGATCATGGCCTACGCCACGGCCGTAGCCACCTTTCGCTTCGGCCTCGACCCCGATAATCATGGGATCCCGATGATCACCAGTGCGATGGACCTCGTCGGCGTCGTCAGCGTCATCGGCGTCGTGGTCTTGTTGGGGATCCGCTGATGCCTGAAGAGCCGCGTACCGTCAAGGATCTGCTCGCCGAGGCGAAGGACGTCTCGGAGCTCATGGTCGACCTGGCGTACGCCGCCGTCTTCTTCGGCGACGACCGGATCGCCCAAGAGGTCCTGGAGCTCGAGAACAAGATGGGCATGATCATCGACCGGCTCCGGCAGATCGCGATCCTCGCCGCCCGATCGCCCGAAGATGCCGAAGCGATGTCGGGCGTCCTGGGGCTCGCCAGCACCATCGAGAAGATCGGCGATGCGGCGGAGGACATCGCGCGTGTTGTCCTGAAGGATCTCGGCGTCCCCAGCCAGCTGCGCGACGACCTCCGCCACGCCGAGGAAGTACTCGCGCGTGTGCGGCTCCGGGACGAGAACCTGATCGAAGGCAAGACCCTCGAGGAGCTCGCGCTCCCGACCGAGACCGGCATGTGGATCATCGCGATCCGGCGCGACGTCCAATGGATCTTCGCTCCGGAAGGCGATGAGGTGCTGGCCGGCGGCGACGTCCTGTTCCTGCAAGGACCCGAGGAGGGCGTGGACCTCGTGCGCGAGCTCGCCGGCGCCCCGAGAAGGGACCTGCGCGAACCGGCGGAGAAGACCTTGACCGGCATCGACCGCGCCGTCGACCTTCTCGTGGAGATGAAGAACGCATCGGAGGTCGCCGTCGGGCTCGCCTACTCCGCGGTCCTGTTCCACGACAAAGGCCTCGCCGCCGAGGTGGCTTCGCTTGAGGACGCCACCGACGAGATGCATCACGATCTCGAGCGCTGGGTTCTGCGCGCGGTCAGCGAAGGCGCCGACGCCGATGAGCTCCGCGGCCTCCTGCATCTCGCATTCGCCGCCGAGCGGATCGCCGACGCCGCGCAAGAGATGACCCTGCTCGTCGAGCGTGAGGAAGAGCCGCATCCGATCATCGCGGAGGCGCTCGCCGAGGCAGACGAAGTGGTCGCGGAGGTCACAGTTTCCAAGAGCTCCTCTGCCGACGGCCGCAGCCTCCGGGCGTTGTCTCTTCGGACGGAGACGGGGATGGACGTCCTGGCGGTGCAGCGCGCGGGACGCTGGATCTATCGGCCCCGCGGGGCGCTGACGTTGCAGGCCGGGGACCGGGTCCTCGCGGTCGGACCCGAGGATGGCGCCTCCGAGCTCGAAGACATCTGCGCCTCGCCGGACGAGAAGGAGAAGTGATGGACGGGTCCGCGATCGCCCCACCGCATCAAGTCGCGCAAGTGCGTTGGCTCATCGCGTCAATGCTGCTCGGCGCCGCGGGATCGCTCGTCGCGATCGCGGCCTTCGGATCGGCGCCGTACCGGGTCGGGCCGATCGTTATGGAGATGAAGATGAAGCCGTCGACCTCCGGCACGACCGAGCTCGCGGTGAACGTCGCCGGCCAGCTGAGCCCCGGCTTCACCGAGGCCAACACCCACACCGGGTTCCTGACCTTCCGCGGAACTGTGATCAGCGTCGTCGGCGAGACGTCCCGGCCGGACGCCCTTCTCGCGACCAAGGATCCGTATTCACTGGCGACGTTCATGAAGGAGGGCGGCGGGACCGCGATCCGCAAGTTCATCCTCCGGATCGGGTTGCTTACCTTGGCCGGCGGCGCAGCCGGCGGCATGGCCGTCGCCGCGATCGGGATGAGAGCACGGCGCATCCTTCAGGGGATGGTGGCAGGCGTGGTGCTCGTCGGAGCCCTGGGTGCGATCGCGTATCAGACCTACGACATCGAGGCGTTCAGGAAGGTCCAGTTCCGCACGGCCGGATCGGTCGTCCCCGGCGGCTGACGAGCGCTACGAGCCCAACAGGTCCCGGGCGATCAATATCCGCTGAACCTCGCTCGTTCCCTCACCGATCTCGAGCACCTTCGAATCGCGGTAGAAGCGAGAGACCGCCGACTCGTTGATGTATCCGTAACCGCCGTGGATCTGCACGGCCTCGCGCGCGGCGGTGACGGCCGCCTCCGACGCGAATAGCTTCGCGATCGAGGCCTCTTTCTTGAACGGCATGCCCTGATCGCTCATCCAAGCGGCCCGGTAGACCGCGAGGCGCGCCAGCTCGGTCGACACGGCCATGTCGGCGAGCTTGAACTGGATCGCCTGGAAGTCGGCGATCGGCTTGCCGAATTGCTTGCGCTCTTTCGCGTACGCGAGCGACTGCTCGAGACAGCCCTGCGCGAGCCCCACCGCGAGCGCGCCGATCGCAGCGCGGCCGCCGTCCAGGATGATGAGGAAGTTCCGGAACCCTTCTCCGCGCGTCCCAAGCAGGTTCTCCTCCGGGACGCGGCAGTCGTCGAACGCGAGCTCGCGCGTGTCGGACGCATGCCATCCGATCTTCTTGTATGCCTTGCCGATCGTGAAGCCGGGCGTTCCGACCGGCACGATGATGTTGGAGACTTCCTTCTGACCGCCGCGCTCCCCCGTCGCGGCGGTGATCGTCACGAAGAGCGACAGCGGCGTACCGACGTTGGTGATGAACGCCTTGGAGCCGTTGATCACCCACTCGCCGCCGTCGAGAACGGCCTTGGTCTGGGTGTTGCCGGAGTCCGAGCCGGCGCCGGGCTCGGTGAGCCCGAACCCGGCGATGTGCTCGCCGCGCGCGAGGGGGACGAGCCACCGTTGCTTCTGCTCCTCGCTGCCGAACAGGTAGATCGGCATGGCCCCCAAGCCGACCCCGGCCTCGAGCGTGATCGCCATCGAGGAATCGATCCGGGCGAGCTCTTCGATGGCGATGCAGAGGGTCGTGAAGTCGGCGCCGGAGCCCCCGTATTCCTCGGGGAACGGCAAGCCGAACAGGCCGAGCGCGCCCATCTGCTTGACGATGTCGACCGGAAACTCGCCCGTCTCGTCCATCTCTTGCGCGCGCGGCTCGATGACCTCTTCGGCGAACGCCCGCACGGTCTTACGGAACTCGTCCTGCTCTGCAGTGAACTGGAAATCCATGAGTTTCCGGGGTCAGACGAGCCGAAAGCTTTCGATGTCGTTGATCGAGCCGGTGCGGCTCTTCTTCGGCCGAAGGACAACCTCGACCCGCGCGCCGATGCGCGGTACCCCGCGTCCCAACGAGAGGCGATGAACCATGACGGTGGTTGCTCCATCGAGCTTGACGAGTCCGACCGGCTGCGACTCGCGCACGCGCTCCCCGTGCAGGTCGACGTGCACCGCCGTGAACGACTCGAGCGTCCCGCCGGGGCCGACCGGCACCCACTCCTCAAGCGCGGCGAAGCACCGCTCGCAGAAGGCGCGCCCCGGCACGTAAGTAACCTCGCACGCCGAGCACGGCGTCGCGAGGATCTGTCCTTTGTCGCGAAGCGCGCGGAAGAACCGATCGCCGGCGATCCCGGGCGTGTACCGGTGGCGAACCGGGATCTGGCCCTCGACGATCCGGACGTGTTCGGGGTTGGTGACCTTCTCGAGCATCAGCCCCGCCCGCCTTTCTTCGTCTTGGCCTTCGAAGGCTTCTTCGCGCCCGCTCCGGTCTTCGTTTTCGTCTTCGCTTTCGACGGCGCCTTCCGCTTGGCGTTCTTCTTCGATCCGCTCCCGATCGCCGTCCAGTACGCGATGTCGAGGATCGAGCCGGTACGCTCGGCCGGCGGCTTCCAGACCGCCTTCACCCGCATGCCGGTGTGGACGCTCTTCGGATCGACGTCTCCGAGCTTGTGCATGATCCCGATCCCCGGCGACGCCCCGTCGAGGTCGATCACCGCGGGGATGTCCGGGTCGGTCAGCTCGCGCATGTCCCAGGTGATGTACGCGAGTGAGAACGTGTTGACGGTGCCGGTGTCGCGCACGGTCGTCCAGGCGTCCGTCGGACGGAAGCACTGCTCGCAGAACATGCGCGGCGGAACGAGCGTCCGGTCGCAACCATGACACACCCGGCCGAGGATCACGCCTCGCTTCAGACCCTCGAGGTAGCCCCCGATCGCGACGCCGGCGTCCCACGCATAGCGGGCCTCGACCGCGAAGTCCACGCCGATGCCGGAGCGGAACTCTTTGTCGGACAGCGACGTCGGGCCGCGGAGATCGAGCGGAGGCGTGGTGGAGCCGTCCAGCGCCATCAGTCCTCCCACGTGGCGACGCGCTCGGGCGTCACCTCGATCAGCGTGTCGTTGCCGAAGGTCTCCTCGCGGTCGTACTTCGAGAGGAATCCCTTCGCGATCTCTTCGTAGCCCGGGTCTGCTTGCGTCAGAAGCCGCGCCGGGCCGCGCACGAGCGCGCCGTCGGTGCCCTTGTAGGCCATGATCGCTGCCTTGCCGGAGCGCTGCGCGTTGCGCGCCTTCATCGAGTCCCCCTCGCACCACGAGTAGACCTTGCCGTTGCGCACGAGGACCTCGATCGGCACGACGTGCGGAGTCCCGTCGCGGCCGACGGTCGCCAGCACGCCGAGCGGCCGTTCCTCGATGAAGGCGAGCGCGTCCACACGCCTACCGCTTCCCGTTCATCTTGTTCTGCATCACGACCACCGTACCCACTTGCATCAGGTCGCCCCACGCCTGCGCGACGCCCGTCTTCGGCGAGCCGGGGACCTGCCGGGCGCCGGCCTCGCCGCGCAGCTGCCAGAACAGCTCCGCGATCTTCATCAGCCCGGCCGCCGCGATCGGGTTCCCAACCCCGAGGAGCCCGCCCGACGGGCACGACGGAAGATCGCCGTCGCGGTACAACACGCCGTCCCGCATGGCCTCCGGCGCCTTCCCCTTATCGAACAGCATCAGCCCTTCGAGGTGGTGCAGCTCCTTGTAGTCGAACGGATCGTATGGCTCGGCGAGGTTGATCTCCTTACGCGGCTCCTTGATGCCGGCCATGTCGTACGCGCGACGGGCGGCGCGCTCGACGTAGGACGGGAAGTACAGGTCTCGGTTGGTCCAGTACGCCGTGTCGAGCTCCCAGCCGACGCCCGACACCCACACCGGCTTCGGCGTGATCCGTTTGGCAACGTCCTCCGAGGCGAGCACGAGCGCGACCGCGCCGTCGGAGATGGGCGAAACATCGAGCCGTTGAACCGGCCACGCCAGCACCTCGGAGTTGAGAACGTCTTCAACGGTGATGTTCGCGTCGCCCAGCAGCGCGGCGGGATGGTTCGCGGCGTTGCGCTTGTTCTTGACGCTGACCGCGGCGATGTCCTTCTTCTCGAGCCCGTGGACGGCCATGTAGCGCTGCATCTCGAGCGCGAAGATCCACAGGAGGTTCGGCCCGAGCGGGCGCTCGGTGAAGTTGTCGAAGATCGTGATGAACGCGCCCTGGGGATGCGGCTGGGTCGAGGACATCTTCTCCTCGCACACGCACAGCACTATGTCTGCGAGCCCCGAGGCTACGGTGTACCAGCCTTGGATCGGCGTGAAGACGCCCGTTCCGCCGCCGACGTAGCCGCGCATGAACGGTTTCCCCCATGCCCCGGCGCCGTCCGAGAGGTACTCGCCCTTCATGTGAACGCCGTCGAACGCGTCCGGCGCCGAGCCGAGGCAGACCATGTCGACGTCCTTGAGCCCGAGCTCGCAGGAGTCGAGCGCAGCCGACGCGGCCTGCCACGAGAGCTCCTTGCCGGTCTCTTGCGCGCGGCGGACGAACTTCGTCATCCCCGCGCCGACGACCGCGACCTTCCTGCCCATCCCTACTCCTCGCCCTGGGTGACGTCGGCGCGCTCGAACATCTGGAGGAGGTTCCCGTCCGGATCGCGGAAGGACACGAAGCGTCCGTATCCGGGAACCTCGTTTACCTCGCCTTCGAAAGCGACCCCGCGTCCGCCGAGGGCGCGCATCTCGCCTTCGAGGTCATCGACCTCGAACACAACCGTCGCCCCGTCGGTCGGCGGCGCATGGCCTTCGTACGTTCCGTGCAGCGCGACCGTCGTGCCTCCGGCGTCGAACTCCGCCCAGTCGTCGCCACTGCGCGAGGCGAACGTCAAGCCGAGCACGTCCCGGTAGAAGGACACCGAGGTGTCCATCCCCTTCGTCCAGTAGTGCGCGTTGTAGACGCGCTTCAGCATGGTCACTCCGCCTCGAAGACCGCTACCGCGCCGGTCGACGTCGGCACCCCGCGCCACGACGCCGCGATCGCCGCACACGCGTTCTTGACCTGACGCCTGCCGGCTTCGCCGCGCAACTGGATCACGCACTCCGCCGTTTGAGCCAGGCCGTTGGCTTCGAAAAGGTTCCCCCGTCCGATGCATCCACCGCCGGGGTTCACGACGACGCCTTTTCCGCCGAGCCCGAGCGCATCCAGGTGCTGCAGTTCCTTGTACGCGTACGTGTCGTTGACCTCGGCCAGTGAGATCTTTTTGCCCGGCTGCTTCATGCCCGCCATCGCATAGGCGCGGTCGGCTGCCAGCTTCAGGTACTGCGCTCGCGTCCAATCACGGCTCTCGAGCGAGGGCGCGTCCTGGGACCAACCGACGCCGGTCACCCACACCGGACGGCCGGCGAGCCGCCGGGCCGACTTCTGCGAGGCGAGGACGACGACGATGGCACCGTCCGCGCGACCTGCGATCTCTCCGCTGCGCAACGGCTCGGCGATCGGCGGGGATGCGAGCACCTGCTCGACGGTGGTCAGAGCCGGGTAGGCGGCGGAGGGGTTGTCCAGCGCGTTGCGGTGGTTCTTCACCACGACTTCGGCGACCTGTTCCTCGGTGGCGCCGCTCGACTCCATCCAGCGCCGCATCTCGAGCCCGGCCACGTAGGACGGGTGGAGATCCAGCGGCCGGTTCAGCACCGGGTCCTGCGCGAAGTCGATGATCCGGTCGAGCGAGAGCACATCCGAGATCTTCGAGTGGCCCTCGACGGCGACCACCTCGGCGACCCCGGAAAGGATCAGCATCACGCCGGTCGCGAGCCCGAAGAGCCCGTCGGCAGTGATCGTGTGCATCGGCCGCTGCGCCGCCCCAACCTGGTCGGGGGTGTACTCATCGAAGATGCTCGTGCCCTCGAGGAAGTCTTCTGCGACGGAGACGAAGGAATCGATGTCGCTCCGTGGGTTCACGCCGGCGTCGGCGTAGGCGCGCTGGGCGGCCTCGAAGATGAGCTCTTTGTAGGAGATGCCGGCGGTAATCGGGGCAAAGCCAGATTGGCCAACCCCCACGACGGCGACACGCTCCGGCCCCGGCACGCGCGGAAACCTATCAACGCGCGAGAAGGAGCGGCAACGCGGGGCGTTTCGGACCATCGGATCGCGCGCGAGGGTAGGCCCCTGCCCGAAGGTACATATCTGGGGTCGGGTTGCAACGTACCCTCGTCCGCGGGGGTCGTTCTCGGCAGTCGATCCCCTGTCGAGGAGGAGCCATGAAGAAGCTCATCGCAACCCTGACGCTGGCGGCGGCTGCGGCCGCGTGCTCGGCTCAGACCCCGGTCACGCCCGGCGCGCAGCCCTCGGGCACCCCGAGTCCCTCGCCGAGTTCCGTCCCAACGTCGAGCACCGGCACCACGCAGGTGACGATCTACTACCTGGTCGAAGGCACCGACGACATGTTCCTGACGCCCGAGCGGCACCAGGTGGCCAAGACGGAAGCGATCGCCCGCGCGGCCCTCGAGGAGCTACTCAACGGCACCGCCCAAGACGAGGACCACACCGTTCCCTTCCCGAATGACGCGGAGGTCAACTCCGTGGTGATCAAGGACAAGGTCGCCACGGTCGACTGGAGCGCCGAGGTGCTCGAAGGAAGCGGCGGCGCCCGGGTCGAGGAGCTCGCGATCCAGTCCGTCGTCTACACGCTGACCGAGTTCCCGACGATCTCCCAGGTGCGGTTCACCGTCGAGGGCAAGGCCTCGGGGACCGCGTCGAACGGCCGTCAGATCGAGGACTTCTGGGGTCACGTCGGCCTTTCGGGTAAGCCGCTGATCCGCTCCGCCGAGATCGACGTGCTCGCCCCGATCACGCTCTGGACCCCGCACGAAGACGCATCTTCCAGCGGCACGCTGAAGCTCAGCGGGCTGGCCCAGACGTTCGAGGCGAACGTGGGGATCATCCTCCGCGATGCGAAGGGCAAGATCGTGGTGCAGACCTCGGCCACCGCTCTCGAAGCCGCCCCGGCACGCGAGCCCTTCACCAAGAAGATCACGTTCACGCCGCCGTCATCTCCCGAGCGATGGACCCTGCAGGTGATCGAGGACAGCGCGATGGACGGATCCGTGGTCTTCATGGAGGACCGGACCATCCAGGTCGGCTGACCGCCGAGGCTTAATGGCCACACCCATACGGGCCCGCCGCTTCGCGGCGGGCCCGTCACGTTGGCCTGTGGCCGCCGTCGCGCGGACCCAGGTCCGGGGCACAGATGGCCCTTTTGAGTCATTCCGCCGAGGAGGCACGTCCGATACCGTAAAAGTCTGTCGAGCCTGGAGTGCAAGTCATGCTTTGTCCGCAATGCCGCAGGCAGGTCGGCGGAGACGGCTACTGCCCGCAAGGCCACCTCGCGAGCCCCGAGCGCGCCGCTCCGCTGCCTCCTCCCAAGCGGCAACCCGGCGTGCCGGCGCCCGCTCCTGAGACCGCTCAAGCTCCGGGGGCGCCTCCTCCGCTTCCGTCCGATCCGAGCCTCCCGGTCGGCGCCCCCAAAACCGGCCGCCGACCGCTGGTCATGGCGCTCGTTTTCGGCGTTCTCGTCGTGGCCGTGCTCGCGTTCCTCGCGTTCGGCCCGGCGGCCAGCGCAGCGAATCTCAAGTACGCCTTCCAGAACGGAGAGACGCACCGTTACGGGCTCGCGATGACCTTCGACGTGAACGCCGGGAGCCTCGCCTTCGGCGGCGAGGCGCTCAAAGGCAGCATGGAGATGGTCCTCAGTCAGAAGACCACAGCGGTGGACGAGGACGGCGTGGCGACGATCCAGTACGTCGTCGAGAAGATCCGCGTGGTCGAGGGCAAGCGGACCGTTGACGTGCCCGCGCCGCCGACCCCGCTGACCGTTCGCATGGCGCCTGACGGACGCGTCCTCGAAGCGAAAGGGAGCGGTCTGCTCGAGCTCGGAGAGGCAGATCCGGTCTCGGATCTGGCGGGCATGTTCGGCCCGGAAGCGTTCGGCCCGATCCTGCCGCATCGCAAGGTCGATCCCGGAGAGAGTTGGGACATCAACCTCGACATGGCCAACCCGTTCGGGGAGACGATCCGCTACCGAGGGGACGCCACGCTAGTTCGGCGTGAGGTGATCGGCGGTCAGGATGCTGCGGTCATCCGCTCGGCGACCAACACCCCGTTCAACTTCAGGGTGAGCTTCGCCGACCTGGCCGACTTCGTCGGCACCGACGCGCCCAGTGAGCTGCGCGACGCAGCGATGACGTTCAACGGGTACTTCACGACGGATCTGACCCAATCCCTGGCGACCAAGAGCGGGTTCCTCCTGTCGGCGCTGGGCGATCTCAAGATGACGGGAACGCTCGGTTTCGAGAACATCCCCGAACAGCTGGGCAACCTTTCGGCCGTGTTCAACATGACGTTCCAGATCACGATGACCTCGATCTCGTAGGACGCGTCAACGCAGATGCACGACGTCTCCGGCTGAGATCTCGACGGCTTCGCCGGCGGTATCGACCACCAGAGCGCCGCTCGCCGATAGGTCGCGCGCGACCCCCTCGATGGGATCCGCGCCGGCGCGCTCGACCCGTACCCGCTTCCCCAGGGTGTCGCAGAGCGTACGGTACTCGTCGAGCGCGTCCTCCGGCGCTCCCATACGCGCGCCGAAGCCGGAAAGCGTGGCCGCGAGCAGCCACGCTCGCTCGACCGGCCTGCCACCCTCGAGGGCCACACTCGTCGCGAGACCGGCGAGCTCGGGCGGGAACTCGGTCTGGCGAACGTTCACGCCGAGCCCGACGACGAGCGCGCCTCGTCCGTCTGCTTCGGCCAGCAGGCCGCCCAGCTTCCGCCCGCCGACGAGCAGATCGTTCGGCCATTTGAGCCGCACCTCCACCCCCGCCGCTGCGATCAGGGCGCGAGCGGCCGAGAGCCCGGCCACGAGCGTCAGCGTCGGCCACCGCTCGACCGCTAGAGCCGGCCTGATCAGCCAGGAGACGAGCAAGGAACGGCCGGGCTCGGACCACCAGGAGCGGCCGAGACGACCGCGGCCGGCCGCCTGCGCGTCGGCGACGACGACGCACCCCTCGGGCTCGCCGGACGCCGCCAGCCGCAGCGCATCGGCGTTGGTCGAGTCCGTCTCGGCCAGGCAGATCACGCGGCGCACCCACGGCGCCGCGCCGGCGGCCTGCTCGAAGGCGACGGGGTCGAACGGCTCGGGCTCCATCCGGCGGCGAGGCTACCAGGGGAAAGACCCGGCGTGAGGCCCGCACGACCGTCTGCTACCCTCCGCCCGAGGTCGCCCTATGTTCTCGAAAGTTCTCGTCGCGAATCGAGGTGAGATCGCGGTGCGCGTTCTGCGCGCGCTCCGCGAGCTCGGCGTGGGCTCGGTGGCCGTGTACTCCGAAGCCGATCGCGATGCCCTCCACGTGCGCCACGCCGACGAGGCTTTCCTGCTCGGGGAGGCCGCACCGGCCGCCTCATACCTCAACATCGACCGGATCCTCGAGGTCGCCGAGCGGGCCGGGGCCGAGGCGATCCACCCGGGCTACGGCTTCCTCGCGGAGAACGCGGACTTCGCACGCGCGATCACCAAGGCCGGCCTCGTGTTCGTCGGCCCTTCGGCGGAGGCGATCGAGCGGATGGGTGACAAGGTCGTCGCGCGGCAGGCGGCCGTAGAGGCGGGCGCACCGGTCGTGCCCGGCACGCTCGAGCCGGTGGCCGGCCCCGAAGAGGTGCGCACGTTCGCCGAGGAGCACGGCTACCCGATCGCGATCAAAGCTTCGTTCGGCGGCGGCGGCCGCGGGTTCAAGGTGGTGCGTTCCGACAAGGAGCTCGACGATGCCTTCGCGTCGGCGCAACGCGAGTCGGCGATGTCGTTCGGTCGCGACGAGGTCTATCTCGAGCGCTACCTGGAAGGCGCGCGACACATCGAAGCGCAGATCCTCGCCGACACGAACGGCAATGTGCTCTTCCTCGGCGAGCGCGACTGCACACTCCAGCGGCGGCACCAGAAGCTCGTTGAAGAGTCGCCGTCGCCGGTCGTCTCGGAAGAGGTGCGCCGCGCGCTCGAAGAGAGTTCCGTGTCGATCGCGCGCCAGGTCGGCTACGTCAACGCCGGCACGATCGAGACGTTGCTCGACGCCGATCTGAAAAGCTTCTACTTCATGGAGATGAACACGCGCTTACAAGTAGAGCATCCGGTCACCGAGCTTTGCGCCGGGATCGACCTCGCCCAGTGGCAGGTCCGGATCGCGGCCGGCGAGGAGCTTCCCTTCTCGCAATCCGACATCCGCACGCGCGGCCACGCGATCGAATGCCGGATCAACGCCGAGGATCCGGCGAAGAAGTTCTTCCCGTCACCCGGCCGGATCGGCGCGTACCGGGAGCCCTCGGGTCCCGGCGTGCGCATCGACTCGGGCTTCGGGGCCGACTCCGAGATCCCGCGCTCATACGACTCGCTGATCGCGAAGCTCGTCGTGTGGGCCGAGGATCGCGACGGAGCCCGTGCGCGGATGGCGCGCGCCCTCGACGAATACGTGATCGAGGGAGTGAAGACCACGATCCCGTTCCATCGGATGATCATGGAACACCCGCGCTTCGCTTCCGGTGAGTTCTCGACCAGCTTCGTGGAGAACGAGCTCGACCTTTCGGGACTCGTGCAGCCGGCGCCGGCGAAAGCCGCCGACCCAGCCGTTGCAACGGAGCGCACGGTCACGGTCGAGATCGACGGGAAGCGGTTCGACGTGGCCGTGCACGGGCTCACGTCCCTCGGCGCCGCGGGAGCCCCCGCCGCTTCGCGGCCCACGGCGCCGGTCGCGGAGACGAAGTCTGGCTCGGGTGCGGGGCCGCACGTGAAGGAGACGGTTCGCGCGCCCATGCAGGGCACGGTGGTCAAGACCGTCGTCGCGGTGGGCGACGCGGTCAAAGCTGGGGACCTACTCATCGTCCTCGAGGCGATGAAGATGGAGAACCACATCAGCGCCCCGCGGGGCGGGACGGTCGGCGAGCTGCTCGTTTCCGCCGGCGAGAACGTCGAGACCGGCGCCCCGCTGGCGGTCATCGAGTAGGCCACCGGTCCCTGGGGACCGAGGCCCCTTTTGCCGATACTCCTTGGGATGCGCCGAGCGCGTGCCGTCCTGACCTGCCTGGTCGCCTCCGGGCTCGCGGCGTTTCCCGTGGCCGGCGCCGGGGCGATCTCACCCCCTGGGGCCTCGGGCTGCCCGGTCTTTCCCGCCGACAACGTCTGGCATTCGGACATCTCGAAGCTGCCGGTCCACCCGCGGAGCGCGGCGTGGATGGCGTCGATGGACGGCGCGAGCACGGACCTTCACCCCGACTTCGGGTCGTCGGGTGAGCCGATGCCGTACGGCATCCCGTACACCGTCGTCGGCTCCTCGCACGCCGACGTCACGGTCGATTTTTACTATCCGGATGAGAGCGACCCGGGCCCGTATCCCTTCGGCACCGACACGCCGATCGAAGGGGGGTCGGACCGGCACGCGATCATGATCGACCGCGACGCCTGCACGCTCTACGAGCTTTTCGACGCGGAGTACGCCTCGGGCGGCGGATCGACGGCAGGCTCGGGGGCGATCTGGAACCTGGAGTCGAACGCGTTGCGACCCGCGGGTTGGACATCGGCCGACGCGGCGGGGCTGCCCATCTTCGCCGGCCTTGTGCGGATCGACGAGGTGAAAGCCGGAAAGGTCGACCACGCGATCCGCATGACCGCCTCGCAGACCGACAAGTCATACGTGTGGCCGGCGCGGCATCAGGCCGGCGCGGCGAACAACAAGAACCTCCCACCGATGGGCGCTCGCTTCCGACTCAAGGCGGGCTTCAGCACGTCGGGCTTCCGGTCCGACACGAAGACGATCCTCTCGGCGATGAAGAAGTACGGGATGATCCTGGCCGACAACGGCTCTGACTGGTACTTCACCGGCGCCGCGTCCGACGAATGGTCGAACGACATGCTCGACGAGCTGAAGTCGGTGCCGGCGAGCGCGTTCGAGGCGGTCGACGCCTCATCGCTGATGATCAGCCCGAACTCCGGGAAGGCGAAGCAGTCGAGCGGTGCGGCTCCGGCGCCGGCCCCTGCGGCGCCCATTCCCAAACCCAAACCGAAGCCGTCCGGCGGTTCATCACCGACGACGCCGTCCGCGACGCCGACCCCGGCGCCCACAGCGCTTCCTTCGAGCGTCGCGCCGTCTCCAAGCGCGTCGGCGAGCGACGTCGCGCTTGCCGCCGGCCCGCAAGGCGAGACGGCGGGCACGGCGTGGTGGTCATGGATCGTGCTGATCGCGGGCGTCGGCTCCGGCGGGTTGATCGTCCTTCGCTACAGGCGGCGCCACGCCGGTTGATGCTCGGAGAACTCCGCGACGATCGGTGAGCGGTCCGCCGTCCAGGGGGTCGGCGGCGCTTCGGTAAGCGCGGCCATCGATAGCAGCACCGTGTCGTAGTTGACTCGCCAGCCGGCCCAATCCCGCCACGCCGCGTCCCGGTCGCTTCGGAGTGGAACCCCCACAGCAGCAAGCCGGTCATACGCTTCGTCGAACTCCTCGCGCTGGATCGATATCGGATCGTCGGGCGCCGGATCGTTGTCGAATTCGATGCGGAAGAAGCTCGCGACACGACGGAGGGCGATGTATCCGGCCCGGATCATCAGCTCGGCTCGCGGCTCGCGCGGCCGGTCGACGGCCGCGAGGTACAGCGCGGCGCCGTCCAGCACCGTCCCCGAGGCCGTCACCCACGATTGCCCGGGCTCGGGCGAACGGAAGAACGCCAACGCCGGGAACGAGGTATGCGTCTCCGCTAGCTCGACGAACCATGCCTCCCACTTCTCCCACAGCGAGGGAAGCTCGTCGAAGAACTCGATGGTCCAGTAACGCTCGATGAGCTCGACGGCCGTGGGAGGCGACCCTGCGCGGACCTCGAGAGTCTCGACGGCCGCTTCCCGGCGGGAGAACACGCCGTACAGCGTCGGCAGGTACGAGATCAACAGCGCCAGCACGATGAAGCCGACGGCCGCCTCGGTGAACGAAACCAGGGTGGCCCCGAACTCTTCCGGATGGATCAGCCCGAGCGTAAGAAGCGCCGATCCGCTCACCGTTATCGCCTCGCGCGGGGGATCGATCCCAAGCCCGATGTAGACGAGGGTGTAGCCGATGAACTCCATCGTGAGCCAAACGACCGTAAGAACCAGCAGCGTGAGCGGAGCGTACAGCGCGAAGATCCGGTCGCGGCGTTCGTACGACGCGTCGCGGCCGACGCGGAGCTCGAAGAGCAGACGCATCGTCCGAAAAACGGCTCGCCCGAGCCGAACCGGAACCCCGCGCGGAAGGATCACGGTGCGTACCGCCGACATGAGCGTCGCGAGGATGAGGAAGACGCCCGAGGCTGCCGCGAGCACCCGGAGCACGATCATCCGTCTACCCGCGCATGAGCTGGCGTGCCGCTTCCTGGATGCTTCCGCCGAACGAGGGATATATCGAGAACGCTTGCGCGAGCTGCTCGACGCCGAGGCGCGCGTGTACGGCGAGCGAGAGCGGCAGGACGAGGTCGCTCGCGTGGGGCGCGACGACCGTTCCGCCGACGACGGCGTGCGTTCCCCTGGTCGCGAGCACTTTCACGAAACCGTCTTCGAGGCCGACCATCTTCGCGCGCGCGTTGGTCGCGAAAGGCAGCTTGCGGACGTCGACCTGTATCCCGCGCTCCGCGCATTCGGCTTCGGAGAGGCCGACGGTCGCGATCTCGGGGTCGGTGAACACGGTCGCGGCGACCTCTTCCCAGCGCATCGGGGACACGGCTTGACCGAGCGCGTGCCACATGGCGATGCGTCCCTGCATGGCCGCCGTGCTCGCGAGCATCATCCGTCCCGTCACATCGCCGGCCGCGTAGATCGTCGGGACGTTCGTGCGGCTGACCCCGTCCACCGGGATCGACCCGTCCTTGGCGATCGTGACGCCGGCCGCCTCGAGCCCGGCGTCCGCCGAGTTCGGCACTTGCCCGACCGTGAAGAGCGCGTGCGAGCCGGCGAGCACCCTGCCGTCGGCGAGCTCGACCTCGACGCCGCGATCGGTGGCGCGGGCGGCGCCGGCGCGCGCGTTCTTGAGGATCTCCATGCCGCGCCGCTCGAAGACCTCCTCCAGGACCAGCGCCGAATCGGGGTCCTCGCTCGGAAGCACGCGGTCGCGCGAGCAGACGAGGGTGACCCGGGCTCCCAGCCGGTTGAAGGCGTGCGCGAACTCGGCGCCGGTCGCGCCGGAGCCGACGACGATCAGGTGCTCGGGGACGCCCTCCAGGTCGTAGACCTGTCGTGCGTTCAGGATCCTGCGTCCGTCCGGGACGGCCGTCGGCAACTCACGCGGCGATGAGCCCGTCGCGACAAGCACGACATCGGCGTCGAGGCGCTCGTCCTCCCCGTCGGTCTCGGCGATAAGGGTTCGCGGATCGGTGAGGCGCGCCGCGCCGGCCACCACCCGTACCCCGGCGACCGCGAGCTTCTTCTCGATGTCGCGGGACTGGGCTTCCGCCAGCCAGATGATCCGCGAGAAGATCGTGGACAGATTCACCTCGGGACGCGGCGGATCGTCGGCCGAGGCGAGCCCGAGCGCGGGTGCGGCTTCGAGCCACGTCACCGCCTCGGCGCTGGTGCACAGCGTCTTCGACGGAACGCAGTCGAAGAGCACGCAAGCCCCGCCGAGGCCCACGCGGTCGACGACCGTCACCTCCGCGCCGAGCTCCGCGGCGACGAGCGCCGCCTCGTACCCCGCGGGGCCCCCGCCTACGATGACGATCCGCATCGGTTATCTCTTGGGCCGATAGACGCCGAAGACTTCCCGAAGCACGTTGGACACCTCGCCCACGGTCGCGGATCTCTTCAACGCTTCGCGCATCGGCACGAGCAGGTTGTCGGTGCCGCGGGCGGCGGCTCGCACATCCTCGAGCGCTTCCTTGACGGCGGCCTGGTCGCGGCCCGCTCGCACCTCCACGAGACGCCGGATCTGGTCCTCCTGCACGTCCTGATCGACTCGGAGGAGCTCCACGTGGTCCTCCTCGGCCTCGGCGTACTTGTTCACACCCACGACGATCCGACGTCCGGCTTCGATGTCTTGCGCTTCCTGGAAGGCAGCTTCCTCGATCTCGTCCTGCATGTACTCGATGCACGCGACGGCGCCGCCGCGCCGGTCGATCTCCTCGATGTAGGCCTTGGCCCTGCTTTCGACCTCCCGCGTCAGCGACTCCACGTACCACGATCCCGCGAGCGGATCGGCCGTGGCGTCGACGCCGGACTCGTGCGCGAGGATCTGCTGGGTGCGGAGCGCGATCTTGGCCGCCTTCTCGGACGGCAGGGCGAGCGCCTCGTCGAACGCGTTCGCGTGCAGCGACTGCGTCCCGCCGAGCACGGCCGCTAGCGCCTGGATCGCGACACGGACGACGTTGTTCTCCGGCTGCTGGGCCGTGAGCTGCACGCCGGCCGTCTGCGTGTGGAAGCGGAGCATCTGCGATCGCGGGTCCTTCGCGCCGAAGCGGTCGCGCATGACGCCGGCCCACAGCCGGCGCGCGGCGCGGAACTTCGCGACCTCCTCGAACAGGGTCTCGCGCGCCACGAAGAAGAACGACAGACGTGGCCCGAACTTGTCGATATCGAGGCCGGCCTTGAGCCCCGCCTCGACGTATGCGATCGCATCGGCGAGCGTGAACGCGACCTCCTGCACCGCCGTCGCGCCCTTCTCCGCCATGTGGTAGCCGGAGATCGAGATCGAGTTGAACCGCGGCAGGCGGTCGGCGCAGTAGGCGAACGTGTCGGTGATGAGCCGCATCGATCCTTCGGGTGGGAAGATGTAGGTCCCACGGGCGATGTACTCCTTGAGGATGTCGTTCTGGATCGTGCCGGTGAGCTTTTCCGGCGGCACCCCCTGCTCCTCCCCCACCAGCTCGTAGAGGAGCAGCAGCAACGAGGCGGGGGCGTTGATCGTCATCGACGTCGACACCTTGTCCAACGGGATGCCGTCGAACAGGGTCCGCATGTCGGTGAGCGAGTCGATAGCCACGCCGACCTTGCCGATCTCGGCCTGGGCAACGGGGTCGTCGGAGTCGTATCCCATCTGCGTGGGCAGATCGAACGCCACCGACAGGCCGGTCTGACCGTGCTCGAGGAGGTAGCGGTACCGCGCGTTGGATTCCTTGGCGCTGGCGTACCCGGCGTACTGGCGCATCGTCCAGGTCTTGCCCCGGTACATGTCCGGGTAGATGCCGCGCGTGAACGGGAACTCGCCGGGCTTCCCGAGGTCGCGTTCCGGGTCCAGATCGGCGGCGTGCGCGGGGAGGTAGAGCGGCTCGATGGGGATACCGGAAGGCGTGGTCCGCTCGTCGCCCGCGGATTCGTTGCTCATGGCCTAATGCTATAGTCCGGGATGGGAGCGGGGCGCGCTGTGCGTGCCGCTCCCTCGCGTGAGTGCCCACGTCGCAGGGGGGAAAAGGCGTGCGCGTCCCCGAGAAGATCGGGACTGTGTACCGGGGTGGCCAGGGCCAGTGGTCCTGGGCGTTCCATCGCATCACCGGCGTCGCCGTTTTCCTGTTCCTTCTTGCCCACATCGTGGACACAGCCCTCGTCGGCTGGGGGCCCGAGCTCTACAACCGCGTCGTGGCCGTTTATCACAACCCGATCATCCGGCTGATGGAGATCGCGCTCGCCGGGCTCGTGCTCTTCCACGCACTGAACGGGCTGAAGATCATCGCGATTGACTTCTTCCCGAAGCTCTCGGACCGCCATAAGGAGCTGTTCGGGATCGTGCTCGGCCTCTACATCATCCTCATGGTGCCCGCCCTGTACTTCATGGGCCGCGGCTTTTTCCGGAGCTTGTAGATGGCCGTCTCGACCCGCCCGACGACACAGCGCGAGCGCCGTGCCGCCTACGCGCGGCCTCGCCCCGGCTCGGGGAGCATGGAGCTCTGGACCTGGTTCTTCATGCGGATCTCGGGGATGATCCTCGTCGTCCTCGTGCTCGGGCATTTCACGATCGTCCATATCTTGGGCGAGGGCGTCGACCGCGTGGACTTCGCGTTCGTGTCGGGCCGGTGGTCGAGCCCGTTCTGGCAGACCTGGGACTGGACGATGCTGTTCCTCGGCATGCTGCACGGAGCGAACGGCATGAAGGTCGTCATAGAGGACTACGTGCGCCGTCCGGGCCCCCGCGCCGCGCTCAAGAGCACGTTGTACGTGGTGACGTTCGTCTTGATCCTGCTCGGGACACTCGTGATCCTCACCTTCGACCCGGCCAAGGGTCGCTCGGCGGTGCTCGGCGGATGACGCAGTTCCACACCTACGACGCGGTGATCGTCGGCGCCGGGGGCGCCGGGATGCGGGCGGCTTTGGAGGCGTCGCGGGACGTCCGCACCGCCGTCATCTCGAAGCTGTATCCGACGCGATCGCACACCGGCGCGGCCCAGGGCGGCATGTGCGCCGCGCTGGCGAACGTCGAGGAGGATTCCTGGGAGTGGCACGTCTACGACACCGTCAAGGGCGGCGACTTCCTCGTCGACCAGGACGCCGCGGAGATCATGGCCAAGGAGGCCATCGACGCCGTCCTCGACCTGGAACGGTGGGGCTTGCCGTTCAACCGCACCCCCGACGGGAAGATCGACCAGCGCCGGTTCGGCGGCCACACCCGCAATCACGGCGAGGGACCCGTGCGCCGGGCCGCGTACGCGGCCGACCGCACCGGCCACATGATCCTCCAAACGCTGTATCAGCAGTGCATCAAGCACGACGTCCAGTTCTTCAACGAGTTCTACGTCCTCGACCTCTTGATGGCGGACGACCGCGTGGCCGGACTCGTGGCGTACGAGCTGTCGACCGGCGAGCTGCACGTCTTCCGCGCCAAGACCGTGCTGTTCGCGACCGGCGGCTACGGGCGCATGTTCCGGGTCACCTCCAACGCGCATGCGCTGACCGGAGACGGGCCGGCCGTCGTGCTTCGGCGCGGCTTCCCGCTCGAGGACATGGAGTTCTTCCAGTTCCACCCCACCGGCGTCTACGGGATCGGCATCTTGCTATCCGAGGCCGCTCGAGGCGAAGGCGGGATCCTCCGCAACTCCGAGGGCGAGCGGTTCATGGAGCGTTACGCGCCGACCATCAAGGACCTCGCACCGCGCGACATGGTTTCTCGCGCGATCTTCGTCGAGATCCGCGAGGGCCGCGGGCTGGGGCCGAAGAAGGACTACGTACTGCTGCACGTCGATCACCTCGACCCGAAGGTGGTCGAGGAGAAGCTCCCCGATATCACCGAGTTCGCGCGGATCTACCTCGGGGTGGAGCCGCTGAAGGAAGGCGTGCCGATCCAGCCGACGGCCCACTACGCCATGGGGGGCATCCCGACGACCATCGACGCTCAGGTGATCGCCGACGAGGCCAACACGCCCGTGCCGGGCCTGTATGCGGCCGGCGAGTGCGCCTGCGTCTCGGTGCACGGTGCCAACCGCCTCGGCACGAACTCGCTGCTCGACATCAACGTGTTCGGCAGGCGGGGCGGCGTCGCCATGGCCGAGGAAGCGAAGCGGCTAGACCACGCGCCGCTGTCCGACGAGCCCGAGCGGGACGTTAAACGGATGCTGAACGAGCTGCTCGAGCGGACCCGGCTCGAGTCTGCCGGCGGCCTGCGCGACGAGCTCCAGCGGTCGATGGACGAGAACGCAGGCGTCTACCGGACCGAGACCGGCTTGCGCGAACAGGAGGACCTGCTGGCCCGCTTCCAGGAGCGCTTCGAGCTCGGCGTCGGGGTGCACGACAAAGGCCGCTCCTACAACACCGACCTCATGGAAGCCGTCGAACTCGGCTTCCTGCTGGACCTAGCGCAGACCCTGGTTCACGCCGCGCGAGCCCGGACCGAGAGCCGAGGCGGACACTCGCGGGAGGACTACCCGGAGCGCGACGACGTCAACTGGCTCAAACACTCTCTCGCTTGGAAGACCAACGGCACCATCAAGCTCTCGTACAAGCCGGTTACGATCACCAGGTACGAGCCCGTCGAGCGGAAGTACTAGGAGGGGAAAATGGGTTGGACACGCGAGATCGACGCGCTCGTCGAGCGCAAGCACTTGCTGAAGCACCCGTTCTACACGGCCTGGACCAACGGAACCCTTTCGATGGAAGCGCTCCGCGGCTACGCCGGCCAGTACTACCGCCACGTGCTCTCCTTCCCGACGTACCTTTCGGCCGTGCACTCCGAGACGCCGGATCTCGAGACGCGCCAATACCTGCTCGAGAACCTGATCGACGAGGAGCGAGGCTCGGAGAACCACCCCGAGCTGTGGCTGCGGTTCGCGGAAGGGATCGGGTGCCGGCGCGAGGACGTGCGCGCCGCGGCGCCGCTCCCGGAGACGGCCGCTTGCGACGAGACCTTCCGACGCGTCGCGACGTCCGGTGTCGCGGCCGGCCTCGCCTCTCTCTATGCGTACGAGTCGATGGTGCCGGCGGTTGCCGAGTCGAAGATCGACGGACTGAAGCGCCACTACGGCATCGACGACGAGTCGGCGCTCCGATTCTTCACCGTCCACCTCGAAGTCGACGAGTGGCACGCGGACGTGGCGCGGGACCTGCTCGAGCGCACGGCTCCGGCCGACCGGCGAGCGGCCGCGGTGCACGCCGCGTCCGAGGGCCTGGACGCGTTGTGGGGCTTGCTCGACGGCGTCACGCGGGTGTGGTGCCCGGAGGTGGCGGCCTAACCGTGGCGCGCAAGCGCAAGGACGGCGAGCTCGTCCTCAAGCTCCTTCGGTTCAACCCGGATGCCGACGATAAGTCTCACTGGGAGTCCTACACGGTCCCGTACGAGCCGATGGACCGCGTGCTCGATGCCCTCCATCACGTGAAGTGGCACGTGGACGGGACGCTGAGCTTCCGCCGGTCTTGCGCGCACGGCATCTGCGGGTCGGACGCGATGCTGATCAACGGAAAGAACATGCTCGCGTGCAAGGTTCTGATCAAGGACCTGAAACACCCGATCACGGTGGAGCCGATCCGCGGGATGAAGGTCGAGAAGGACCTCATCGTCGACATGGAGCCGTTCTTCGACTCGTACCGTTCGATGCTGCCCTTCCTGATCAACGACGATCCTGCGCCCGAGCGCGAGCGGCTGCAGTCGCCCGAGGAGCGGGAACGGTACGACGACACGACCAAGTGCATCCTCTGCGCGGCGTGCACGACGTCCTGCCCCGTGTATTGGTCGAACGACGAGTACTTCGGGCCGGCTTCGATCGTCAGCGCGCACCGGTTCGTGTTCGATTCGCGGGACCACGGCGCCGAGGACCGGCTTCGCATCCTCGCGGAGAAGGAAGGCGCCTTCCGCTGCCGGACGACTTTCAACTGCACCGACGCCTGCCCACGCGGGATCCACGTCACGCGCGCGATCCAGGAAGTGAAGCAGGAGATCCTGTTCCGCAAGATCTGAGCCGGTCTTACCGCCCGGCGTTCCGCGGAAGGAACCCAACCCGGTCGTAGGCCGTCGCCAGCGTCTTCGAGGCGACGGACTGCGCC
>JBKKCR010000120.1:0-12744 GCA_046712825.1 Actinomycetota bacterium
CTCGTCGGGCTCCGTGTCGTGGAACAGGAACCGGAGCTGCAACGCTTCGGTGAGCGTCTGCATGCGCTCCTGGATGAGCGGCACCGCACGGCGGACGAGTGCATGTTCCTCGTCGGCAGGCGGATCGGTCAGGATCCCGTCCCCTACCAGGAAGGGATCGATCCGCGCCGCCAGTTCTTCGACCGAAAGCGCCCGGATCTTCTCGCCGTTCAACGCGGTGAGCTTTTGGATGTCGAACGCCGCCGGGTTGTGCGATACCGCTTCCAGCGAGAACAGGTTGACCAACTCGTCCAACGTGAAACGCTCGGTCAGTCCGTCGCCGGCCGACCAGCCGAGTAGCGCCAGGTAGTTGACGAGCGCTTCGGGGAGGTAGCCGTGCTCGCGGTACCACGCGAGCGAGGTCTCGCCGTGCCGTTTCGAGAGCGGCTGGCGGTTCGCGCCGACGATCAGCGGGAGGTGCGCGAACCGCGGCCACGATGACCGGCCGAGCGCCCGGTAGATCAGGATCTGCTTCGGCGTCGCCGAGATCAGGTCCGCGCCCCGGATGATGTGCGTGACGTCCATGGCGAGGTCGTCGGTAGCCGCCGCCAGGACGTACAGCGGCGAGCCGTCCGAGCGCGTGAGAGCAAAATCCTCGATGTCGGCGTGAGCCGTGCGGATCTCGCCGAGCACGATGTCCTCGAAGACCGACTCCTGCTCCTCCTCCGGGACCTTGAATCGGTAGATCCAGGGACGGCCCTCGGCGTCGTTCGAGCCGGCGTCGAGGTCGGATATCGTCCGGCACGGATCGCGACGCGGCGGCGGGAGGCCCTGTGCGCGCGCCTCGTCGTTCCGGGTCTTGCGTTCCTCTGTGGTGCAGTAGCAGCGGAACGCGTGACCGCCGACGAGCAGCGCGTCGGCCGACTGGCGGTAGCTCTCCATGCGCTCCGACTGACGGTACGGCGCGTACGGACCGCCGACGTCTATGCCCTCGTCCCATGGAAGTCCGAGCCAACGCAGCTCGTCCAGAACTTTGTCGATGTACTCGTCGGAAACGCGCGAGCGGTCCGTGTCCTCGATCCGGAGGATGAACGCGCCGCCGTGGTGGCGCGCGAACAGCCAGTTGAACAGCGCCGTACGCGCGTTGCCGACGTGAAGCGATCCGCTTGGCGCCGGCGCGAACCGAACTCGGACCTTGGGCGAGGGTGAGGTCATCGGGCGCATCCTATCGGGCCGGGTCATGAGGCTCTCCGCAGGCCGTTTGACATGTCTGACGCGTCAGACGCGTCTGACACTCCGGAGGAAGGGTGAGGGGATCAGGCGGCGACGATCGAGTTGCTTAGCACGCCGATGCCCGAGATCTCGACCTCGACGTTGTCGCCCGGCTCCATCGGGCCGACGCCGGCCGGCGTCCCCGTCATGATCACGTCGCCGGGCAGCAGCGTCATCACCCCGGAGATGTACGACACCAGCCCGGGCGGATCGAAGATCAGGTTCTTGGTGCTCGAGTTCTGACGTGGCTCTCCGTTCAGCCGGACTTCGAGGTCCAGCAACGAAGCGTCGACGTCCGTCTCGATCCACGGTCCGAGTGGCGCGAACGTGTCGTAGCCCTTCCCTCGCGTCCACTGCCCATCCTTGAGCTGAAGGTCGCGCGCGGTCACGTCGTTGGCGACCGTGTACCCGAGGATCGACTCCATCGCCGCCGCGCGGTCGGCGCGGCGGACGAGGCCGCCGATGACGATCGCCAGCTCACCCTCGTAGTCGAGCCGCTCACACTCCGCCGGCTTGCGGATCGCGTCGCCGGTCCCGATCACCGCGGTGCCCGGCTTCATGAAGATCAAGGGCTCCTCGGGCAACGTCTGGCCCATCTCTTCAGCGTGGTCGCGATAGTTCAGGCCGACGGCAACGATCTTCGACGGGAGGGTCGGAGCGAGGAGCCGGCAATCGGCCAGCGGCACGCGCTTGCCGGTGAAGCGCAGCTCACCGACGGGAGGGCCGTCGATCTCGGCGGCCTGGTCGCCGCCCTCGATGACGACGAAGGAGATGCCGCCTCCGTACGACACCCGAGCGATCCGCATCGCGCGAAGACTACACGCCGGCCGCCGCGGCGACACCCGAGGAAGGGGCAGGTACCCTGTTGCGAACGATCGACGCGCACACGGGGACGGGGATGGCGGTGACCACCATCGAGACCGACTATCTGGTCGTGGGAGCCGGCGCGTCCTCGATGGCGTTCGTCGACGCGCTCATCGCCGGAGGCGATGCGGACGTGGTCATGGTCGACCGCCGTCACGCGCCGGGCGGCCACTGGAACAACGCCTATCCGTTCGTGCGCCTACACCAGCCGTCGGCGAACTACGGCGTCAACTCGCGGTTCCTCGGTGGAGACAGGATCGACACCGAGGGTCCCAACGCGGGGTACTACGAGCGGGCGACCGGCGTCGAGGTCTGCGACTACTTCCGCGACGTGAAGGACGAGGTGCTGCTCCCGTCGGGGAAGGTGCGGTTCTTCCCGATGAGCGAGTTCCACGATGGTGGCTCGAACGACCACGCGTTCACGTCGCGGCTGACCGGCAGAACGACGACCGTGCGCGTCCGGAAGAGGGTCGTCGACGGCACCTACGTGGAGACGGCCCTCCCGTCGACGCACGCGCCCTTGTTCACGACGGCCGAGGACGCGTGGGTCATCCCCGTCGGCGATCTCGTTCAGCTCGCCGACGCTCCGAGCGGCTACACCGTGCTCGGCTCGGGCAAGACGGCGATGGACGCGTGCAACTGGCTCCTCGACGGCGGCGTGGATCCCGATCGGATCCGCTGGATCAGGCCCCGAGACGCGTGGGCGTTCGATCGTGGCGGGTTCCAGCCTCTCGAGCTCGTCGTGCAGACCTTCGAGACGCTGGCGCAGAACGTCGAGGCGCTGGCCGAGGCCGAGACCGTCGAGGACCTGTTCGCACGCCTGGAAGCGAGTGAGTGCCTCGTCCGGATCGACCCGGCCGTCCAGCCGACGATGTTCCGGGGCGCCACGTTGAGCCCTGCGGAGCTGAAGGAGCTCCGGCGGATCGAGAACGTGGTGCGTATGGGCAAGGTGCTCCACATCGGCCCCGGTCGCATCGAGTTGGAGGGAGGGACGATACCGACCGACCGGAGCCAGGTTCACGTGAACTGCACCGCGTACGGCTTCGGGCCGATGCCACCCCGGCCGTTCTTCGAGCCGGGCCGGATCATCCTGCAGGGGACCATGGCCGGGACCATAACGTTCAGCACCGCGCTGGCGGCCTTCGTAGAGGCGACGCGCGACGACGACCGGGAGAAGAACCGTCTCTGTCCCCCGGTGGGTGCGCCGAGCCGCGCCGTCGATTGGATCGAGTTCATGACGTCGAGTTACCGCAACTTCGCGATCCGCGCCGCGCAGCCCGACATCGCCGAGTGGATGAAGGGATCCCGTCTCAACGTGACCCAAGGCCTGGAGAAGCAGATGGGCGACCCACGTATGCCGTCGGCGCTGGCTCGCTACACCGGGAATCTGGAGGCGGCGCTACTGAATGCCGACCGCCTGCTCGCGGCGTCAAGCGCTCCGGCGTCGGCTTGGAGCCGCGCCGCCGAAACTCAGGCCTGATCGTCGTCCGACTGCGCGTGCGTCAGGCCGAACGTGATGGAGTCGGTCAACGCCTGCCAGGAGGCCTCAATGATGTTCGGCGAGACGCCGATCGTCGACCACTCTTTCGCGCCGTCGGTCGACTCCAGCAGCACCCGGGTAACGGCGCCGGTGCCGCGCTTCTCGTCGAGGATCCGCACCTTGTAGTCGGTAAGCCCGATCGACTCGAGCGCCGGGTAGAACTTCGCCAGCGCCAGTCGGAGCGCGCGGTCGAGCGCGTTCACCGGGCCGTTCCCCTCGGCGGTTGCGATGTGTCGCTCGCCGCGGGCCCAGAGCTTCACCGTCGCCTCGGTTGAGACCTCGCCGGTCTCGCGCTTCTCCATGAGAACGCGGAACGACTCCAGACGGAAGAACTCGCGCTCCATGCCCGCATGACGCCGCATGAGCAGCTCCAAAGAAGCGTCGGCGGCCTCGAAGTGGTACCCGACGTGCTCGAGGTCCTTCACCGACTCGAGGATCCGCGTGGCGAGGTTCTTGTCAGACTCGAGGTCGACCCCGAGCTCCTTGCCCTTCAGCACGATCGTCGAACGACCGGCGAGCTCGGACACCAACAGGCGTGCCGCGTTGCCAACAAGCGACGGATCGACGTGCTCGTACGCGCCTTGCATCTTCGCGAGGCCGCTCGTGTGAAGACCCGCCTTGGTCGCGAACGCAGAGGAGCCAACGTACGCCTGGTGAGCGTCCGGCGTGACGTTGCAGATCTCGGCGACGGCGTGTGACGCGGCCGTGAGCGAACGCAGCTGTTCGTCGGTCACCACGTCTCGTCCGAGCTTGATCTTGAGGTTGGCGATGATCGAGATGATGTTGGCGTTGCCGCAGCGCTCGCCGATCCCGTTCACGGTTCCCTGGACGTGCGTCGCGCCGAGCTCGACGGCGAGTAGCGAGTTGGCGACGGCGCACTCGACATCGTTGTGGAAATGGACACCGACCGGAACCGATACCCGCGAAAGGACGTCGCGCAGCGTGATCGACACGTCTATCGGGAGCGTCCCGCCGTTGGTGTCGCAGAGCACGACGGTGTCCGCGCCCGCGTCGGCGGCGGCCTTGAGGACCGACACTGCGTACGCCGGGTTGTGCCGGTAGCCGTCGAAGAAGTGCTCGGCGTCGTAGAAAACCTCGAGGCCTTGCGACTTCAAGAACGCGATCGTGTCGGCGACCATCCGGATGTTCTCGTCCAGGGTCGTTCGTAGCGCGTGCTCCACCTGGAGCGCGCTGGCCTTGCCGACGATGCAGGCGACCGGCGCCTCGCTCTCGACGAGCTCGCGCACTTGGGGATCGTTCGACGCGTCGCCGCCGGCTCGCCGCGTCGCGCCGAAGCACGCAAGCTTCGCGTTGCGCAGACGCAACTCGGGCGCGCGACGGAAGAACTCCATGTCCTTGGGGTTCGAGCCCGGCCATCCGCCCTCGATGTAGTGGATGCCGAGCACGTCGAGCCAGCCGGCGATCTTCAGCCGGTCCTCGACCGTCAGCGAGATGCCTTCGCGCTGAGCTCCGTCGCGGAGGGTGGTGTCGTACAGGGTCACACTCATGGTCTCGGGGAAGTCATCGGCCGGAGGCGCAGGCTAGTTGACGTATTCGAGCCAGTCCGCGTACTTCTCGACCTCGCCCTTGGCGACCGCGAAGAAGACCTCTTGGATCTTCTTGGTGACGGGGCCCGGGTCGCCGATCTCGCGCTCGTCCACCGAGCGGATCGGGACGATCTCGGCGGCAGTGCCGGTGAAGAACGCCTCGTCGGCCAGGTAGAGATCGGTCCGGTTGAGATCGACCTCCTGCGTCTTCCATCCGAGATCCGCGGCGATCTTGATCACCGAGTCGCGCGTGATCCCGCCGAGCGGGCCCGACGCGAGCGGCGGAGTCAGCAGCGTCTCGTCGCGCACGATGAAGACGTTCTCGCCCGACCCGTCGGCGACGTGACCCGACGAGTTCAATAGGATTGCCTCGTCGTAGCCGGACTTGATCGCCTCGACCTTGGCCAGCGAGGAGTTGATGTACTGCCCGGTCGCCTTGCCGGCCGGCGGGATCGTGTTCCAGTCGTTGCGCCGGAACGAAGACACCTTGGCCCGGACGCCGTGCTCGACGCCTTCCTCACCGAGGTAGGTGCCCCACGGCCACACGGCGATCGACACGCGGGTCGGCGACGGCAGCGGGTTGAGGCCCATCTCGCCGTACCCGAGGTAGACGAGCGGCCGGATGTAACAGGAGTTCACCTTGTTCACGCGCACGGTTTCCTTGGTGGCATCGGCGATCTGCTCGACCGAGTACGGGATGTCCATCAAGTAGATCTTGGCCGAGCGGAACAGGCGACGGGTGTGATCGGTGAGGCGGAAGATCGCCGGGCCGCGCTTCGTCTCGTACGCGCGGATGCCCTCGAAGACGCCCCAGCCGTAGTGAAGCGTCGGCGTCAGGATGTGGACGGTGGCCTCGTTCCAGGGCACGAGCTTGCCGTCCATCCAGATCTTGTCGGTTTCCGTGATCGGCATTCGCAACCCCCTGCTGGCTACGTTCCCAGTGCCTCGACGACCATGTCACCGACCTGCTGGGTCGTGTAGCCCATCGCCTCGCCGGCCATACCTTTGCCTTCCTTGGCGAGCCGCCCGAGCGTCCCGACGGCGGCCTTTTCGACCTTCGCAGCGGCCTCGGGTTCGCCGAGGTGCTCGAGCATGAGAGCCACCGACAGGATACAAGCGATCGGGTTCGCCCACCCTTTACCTGCGATATCGGGCGCAGATCCGTGGACCGGCTCGAACAGGCTCGGCCCCGTGCGAGCCGGATTGAGGTTCCCCGAGGCCGCCAGGCCCATCCCGCCCGCGATCGCGGCGCCGAGGTCGGTCAGGATGTCGCCGAAGAGGTTGTCCGTCACGACGACGTCGAAGCGCTCCGGTCGGGTCACGAAGTAGAGGCAGGCGGCGTCCACGTGCGTGTAGTCGCGCTCGACCGCCGGGTACTCGGAGCCGACCTCCTCGAAGGCCCGCATCCACAGATCGCCGGCGTGGGTCAGCACGTTGGTCTTGTGTACCAAGGTGAGCTTGCGACGCGGCCGCGTCAGGGCGCGGTCGTACGCGTAGCGGATCACCCGTTCGACGCCCTTTCGCGTGTTGATCGACTCCTGGGTCGCGAGCTCGCCGGGGGTCCCTTTGTCGGTGACGCCGCCGGCACCGGTGTAGAGGCCTTCGGTGTTCTCGCGGACGACGATCATGTCGATCTCGTCCGGCCCCTTGTCGGCGAGCGGTGACGGCACGCCGGGATACAGCTTCACGGGGCGGAGGTTCACGTACAGATCCAGATCGAAGCGAAGCTTCAGCAACAAGCCGCGCTCGAGCACGCCCGGCGGAACGCGAGGATCCCCGACGGCTCCGAGGACCGCCGCCTCCATGAAGCGCAACTCTTCGAGCACGTTGGGAGGCAGCACCTCGCCGGTGTCGAGGTAGCGCTCGGCGCCGAGATCGAAGATCGTCCTCTGGGTCGAGAGGCCGGTCGCGTCGAGGGCCTTCAACGCCTCGGCGACGACCTCGGGCCCGATCCCGTCTCCGGGGATGACGCCGATGCGGTAGGCCATCGGTCAGGGCGTGAAGCTCATAGTCGTGAGGACGCGACCCGCGAGATCGCGATCGCCGGTTATGTGCAGGCTCCCGTCCTTGGCTGCCTCATCCGGCGTCAAGCGCCCGGTGCCGAGTCGGAGGAACGCCTCCCCGTCCATCGACACGCGCGCGGTGGGATCGGCGGGGATCTGCTCCAGCTTCGTTCCGCGGCCGCCGGTGACGCCGTACGCGAACGGCTCGCCCGGCGGGCCTATCTCGAAGACGACGGTCTGGCCCTCCGAGGCTTGCGCCCTCTTCACGAGCACAAAACCGAGCGTCCCGGCGATCTGCTCGAAGACGAGCCGCGCCACGCCTCCGTTCATGTGGCCGGGCCTGCCGGTGGCGCCGCGGATGTCCTGTTCGTGCGTGAAGACGTCGAGGATACGGATGCGGATGATCTGGTCCCGCGGCGCCTTGCCCAGAACGCCTTGGCCCTCTTCGGTCCACTCCTCGTCGCTCCAGGAAGCGATCACCTTGCCGCGCTCGCCCGTCACGTCTCGGTACTGGTCGAGCAGTTCCTCCGGCGACATCGATCGGCGCGCCTCGAGGTCGCCCTCGTTGAGCTCGCCCAGTTCGTTCTTGACGTGCGGAGCCTTCCGCGGGCCTTCGGACGGTTGTGGCCGTCCAAGCGCCCGCGATTCCAGCGATGCCACGTGGGCGAGTTGGTCCTTGACGGTCCAGCCCGGGCAGGCGGTCGGGAGAGCCCAGTCCTCCGGCCCGAGCTGCGAGCACAGCTCTTCCATCGAAGACCACGCTTGCTCCATCAGCTCGCCGATACGCTTGCTCATGACGATCTCCTCGTTCCGAGACCGTGATTCTAAGTCAGCGAGCCGAGGAGCAGCGTGGGCTCCGTCGCTCTTGCGGGACCCCCCAGTGCTAGGAGCGTGCCCCGCTGGAGCGAGCTTTGCTCGTCGCCGTACGGCGTGAGGCGGTCGTGCGACGGCGGCTTGCAGGGCGTGTCGTCGATCGAACAGTAGCGGTCTTCCGCGTGGCGGTCGCCTTGCGTGTGGCGGCTCGGGCGGGGCGCCGAGCCCGTGTCTTCGCACGCGTGCTCCGGGCCCTAACCCTGGCGCCCGCCTTCTTCGTCCGCGACGTCGCCCGCCGGGTTACCCGTTCCCCTCGCTTCTCGGCGACTTCGACGGCCTTAACGGCGCGCTTCCGGATGTCCCCCAGAGAACTCGTCACGTCATCCAAAGCGGCTTTGATCTTTTCAACCGCAACATCGATGGTTCCGACCGCGGCATACGCGACTTCCTTGGTCTGCACAGCCATGATCCGCTCCTCCTACTCTCAAAGTGTCCCTATAGACCTCCCCGCTCACCGCTCCGTGAAACCCCGTTTTGACGTACGATCGTACGTGATAACATACGCGCACATGTCTCAAGCAAGCGAGCTCACGCAGCCCGACAACGATGCCCCGGCCGTCGTGGGGCGGCGCGTGCGCGCGATCCGGGAGGCGCGAGGTTTATCACTGCGCGATCTGGCACAGCGCAGCGGTGTGAGCGCGCCGATGCTGTCACAGGTCGAGCGAGGCGAGACCTCCCCGACGATCGCTATCGCTCAGCGGATCGCCTACGGGCTCGACCTGTCGCTATCGACCTTGCTCAGGCTGGACGAGGAGCGGCACGTGGCCATCGTCCGGAGGGCCGACCGTCGCACGGAGCGGAGGGACGGACACCGCGTGGCGGAGCTGACGCCGTCGCTCCCCGGAGAGCGCGCCTCGGTCACCCTTCACGCGCTTCGGCCCGGCGGGCGGACCGGCGGCCCCCACGACGAGCCGCTGCACGCGCCGGGGAGCCGCGAGACCGTCGTGGCGCTGGCCGGGCGCCTCGTGCTCCACATCGACGGCGCGCGGTACAGCCTGGCCGAGGGCGACGCCGTGACCTTCGATGCCGATCTCCCCCACCATTTCGAGAACAAGGGCACCCGAGAGGTACGGTTCATGGCCGTGGTCACCTCGGGGTTGCGGGCGACCTGACGGGAGCGACGATGCCGAGCACGATGTTCGACAAGATCTGGGAGGCGCACGAGGTGCGCCCCGACCTCATCTACATCGACCTGCACCTCGTCCACGAGGTCACCTCGCCGCAGGCGTTCGACGGTCTGCGCTTGACCGGCCGCGGCGTGCGCCGCCCGGACAAGACGCTCGCGACCGCCGACCACAACGTCCCGACCGACGGCACCGCGGTGACGCGGATGATCTCCGACGTTCTGTCTCGCAAGCAGGTCGAGACGCTCGAGGAGAACTGCGCCGAGTTCGGCATCCCCGTGTACTCCATGGGATCCGACCGTCAGGGCATCGTGCATGTCATCGGCCCCGAGCTCGGGGTCACCCAGCCCGGCACGACGATCGTCTGCGGCGACTCGCACACCTCGACGCACGGCGCGCTCGGCGCGCTCGCCTTCGGGATCGGCACCAGCGAGGTCGAGCACGTGCTCGCGACCCAGACGCTCGTCCAGCGCAAGCCCAAGAGCATGCGCATCTGGTACTCGGGCGAGCTCGCATTCGGCGTCACGGCGAAGGACGTGATCCTCGCGACCATCGGCAAGCTCGGCACGAGCGGCTGCGTCGGCTACGCCGTCGAGTACGCCGGGCCGGTGATCGATCGCCTTTCGATCGAGAACCGGCTCACGGTCTGCAACATGACGATCGAGGGCGGGGGTCGCGCCGGCATGATCGGCCCCGACGAGACGACGTTCGCGTACCTAGAGGGGCGCCCGGCCGTTCCGTCGGGCGCGGCGTGGGAGCAGGCGCTCGACCGCTGGCGCGCGCTCCCGACCGAAGACGGCGCGACGTTCGAGCGCGAGGTGAAGATCGACGGCTCCGCGATCGCACCGATGGTCACTTGGGGGACGACGCCGGGCATGGTCGTCGACGTCACCGGGCGGGTTCCCTCCCCGGACGACTTCGCCGAGCCGTCCGACAAGGAGACCGCCGAGCGGGCGCTGACCTACATGGGCCTCGAGGCCGGCACGCCGATCACCGACATCGCGCTCGAGCGCGTGTTCATCGGCTCGTGCACCAACTCTCGCATCGAGGATCTCCGCCGCGCCGCTTCGGTCGTCGACGGCCGCCACGTTTCCGGCGGCGTTCGGGCGATGGTCGTGCCGGGCTCCGCGCAGGTGAAGGTCCAAGCCGAAGCGGAAGGGCTCGACAGGATCTTCGAGGCCGCCGGCTTCGAGTGGCGCTCGGCCGGATGCTCGATGTGCCTCGGGATGAACCCCGACATCCTCGCGCCACAAGAGCGATGCGCGTCGACCTCGAACCGCAACTTCGAGGGCCGCCAGGGTGCGGGCGGCCGGACGCATCTCGTCTCCCCCGAGATGGCGGCCGCGGCCGCGATCGAGGGACACTTCGTGGACATCCGGAGCTGGAGGTAGCGGTGGGGGACCTCGATCGCAACGCCGTGGACAAGCTGCTCACGACCACGCGCGCGGTTCGCAAGCGACTCGACCTCGACCGTCCAGTCGAGCCCGAGGTGATCACGGAATGTCTCGAGATCGCGATGCAGGCTCCGACCGGATCGAACATCCAAGCGTGGCGTTGGGTGGTCGTGACCGACGCGGACAAGCGCGCCGAGCTCGCCGACCTGTACCGGAAGGCGATGGATCCGTACCACAAGATCATGGAGGGATTCGCGTCCGCGACCGAGGACGGCAAGAAGGTCTTCGGCTCCTCGAACTACCTGGCCGAAGTGCTCCACCGAGTGCCGGTGCACGTGATCCCGTGCCACCTCGGCACGCCCGACACGTTCAAGCAGATGCTCGCCGGGGGCGGGTATCCGTTCGAGGTCTCCGACAACCACGCGGCGTCGGGCTTCTACGGCTCGATCTGGCCGGCGGTGTGGAGCTTCATGCTCGCGGCGCGCTCGCGCGGGCTCGGGTCGGCACTGACGACGATGCACCTGGCGCTCGAACGTGAGGTCGGCGAACTGCTCGGCATACCCGACACCGTCACGCAGGTGGGCCTCGTTCCCGTCGCCTACTACACCGGCGAGACGTTCAAGCCGGCGAAGCGCCGCCCCGGCGAGAAGGTCACCTACTGGAACGGGTGGAAGAGCTGATGGAGCCGGTCAAGATCGTGAGCGGAAAGGTGTCGGCGCTCGACCGCGCCGACGTGGACACCGATCAGATCATCCCCAAGCAGTTCCTCAAGCGCATCGAGCGGACCGGCTACGGAGAGTTCCTCTTCTACGACTGGGTCCGCAGCGGTGAGGTGTCGCTCGACCCGAACCCGATCCTGGCGGCGGGGCGGAATTTCGGGTGCGGCTCGTCGCGTGAGCACGCCGTCTGGGCGATCCAGCAGTTCGGCTTCGGCGCCGTCGTCGCGCCGTCGTTCAGCGACATCTTCTACGGCAACTGCACGAAGAACGGCTTGCTCCCGGTGCGCTTGCCGGAGGAGGACGTCCGCGCGCTCATGGCCGCCGGCGAGGCGACGATCGAACTAGAGGCACAGACGGTTTCGTTCGCCGGCCGCTCGGTGCCGTTCGAGATCGACCCCGACATCAAGCACAGCCTCTTGAACGGCCTGGACGAGATCGGGCTCACGATGCAGCACGAAGCTGAGATCACGGCGTTCGAGCGCGAGCGCTTGCCCGTCGGGCCGGACACGAAGGCGCTCTAGCCGCCCGCAGTATCCTTGCGGGTGATGCCGTCCGACCCCGTCGTCACCAAGCTCGACCACGTCTTCGTGCCGGTCGCCGATCCGTCCCTGCACTTCGAGCTGTTCTCTCGCGACCTCGGGCTTCCCGTTGCGTGGCCGGTAACGAACAAGGGCGCCTTCACGAGCGCGGCGGTGTGCGTCGGAAACGCGAACATCGAATGGATCACGGCGAACGGCGCGTCCGCCTTCTCTCCGTTCCTCGAACCGACGGAGCCCCTGTGCGTTCGCGGACTAGCATTCGAGCCACGCGATGGCGACCGAATGGCTGACGAGCTGAGCGCCCGGGGTTTGGAGCACTCGGACGCCGTCCCCCACGAAGACGTCGGTGGGTCGTGGACGAACGTCTTCCTCGCCGGGATGGCGCCGCGGTCGGCGATGATCTTCCTCTGCCAGTACCACGGCAAGACTCGTGAGGAGCGCCGCGTGGTGCGCGAGGAGTTCGCGAACGGCGACGGCGGACCGCTCGGCGTTCGCCGACTCGCGGAGGTGACGCTCGGAGTCCTCGACGTCAGTGCAGCGATCGAGGCTTGGGGTCGCCTCCTCGCCCCGGCCGAGGCCGACCGCTACGGCGCGTTCCGCCTCGACGACGGCCCGACGATCCGGATCAAGGAGTCGCCTATCGAAGGGGTCGCCGGGCTGTGGCTGGAGGTGGCATCGCTGGATCGCGCCCGCGAGGCGCTGCGCCGCATGGACCTGCTCGGCCCCATGCGAGCGTCGGGGATCGGCCTCGACTACGCGAAGTCCGGCGGGCTCGACGTCTGGCTGACCGAACCCCGGTGAGGAGGGCTCCCACCAGCTTCACGCGGGGCGGTGGCACCCTCGTCCCGTCCGCGTGCCGACCGGTAGGTTTCGATCGATGAACGCCATCG
>JBKKCR010000121.1:0-17040 GCA_046712825.1 Actinomycetota bacterium
AGCGGCGAGCGACGCACCGGCACCGGTCTCGGTCTGTACATCTGCCGGGGGATCGTTCATGCGCACGACGGTGAGCTGATCGTCGAGCGGAGCGATCCCACCGGTACCGTCTTCGCCGTCCGGCTCCCCAAGGACCCCGAGTGACGAGCGACATCCGCAGCCGCGTGGAAGCGGCGCGCGACGAGGCCCTCGTACGCGTCGCGAGCGCCGGCACGCTCGCCGAGCTGCGCGAGGCCGAGGTCGCGACGACCGGACGTAAGGCGCCGCTCTCGGAGCTGAAGTCCGGGATGGGGGCGCTGCCCAACGAGGAGAAGCCGGTCGCCGGCCAGGCGATCCAGCAGGCGATCAAAGCGCTGGAGGCGGCGCTCGCCGACCGCCGGGCGGAGCTCGAGACACAGGAGGAGACGGCGGCTCTCGCCGGGGATCGGGTGGACGTCACGCTGCCGGGGCGCGCCATCCCGCCCGGCCATCCGCATCCGGTCTCGCTGATGCTCGATCGGATCGTCGACGTGTTCGTCGCGATGGGATACCGCGTGGCGGAGGGCCCTGAGGTCGAAACGGACTGGTACAACTTCGAGGCGCTGAACATCCCGCCGGACCACCCCGCACGCTCGATGTGGGACACGCTCTACATCGCCGGCGCGGCCACGTTGCTGAGAACGCACACGTCGCCGGTGCAGATCCGCGCTATGGAGAAGCAGCCGGCTCCCATCTACATCATCGCGCCGGGCCGGACCTTCCGGCGGGACGCGTTCGACGCGACGCATTCTCCGGTCTTCCATCAGGTCGAAGGGCTCGCTGTCGACCGCGGTATCACCTTCGCCGACCTCAAAGGAACGATCGACGCGTTCGCGAAGGAGATCTTCGGCTCCGAACAGCGCATCCGCTTCCGCCCGTCCTACTTTCCGTTCACCGAGCCGTCGGCCGAGGTCGACGTCGCCTGCCCCACCTGTGAAGGGGTGGGATGCTCCGCGTGCGGACGCAGCGGCTGGATCGAGCTGATGGGGGCCGGGATGGTTCACCCTCAAGTATTGCGGAACGCCGGCTACGACCCCGAGGTGTTCACGGGCTTCGCGTTCGGCATGGGGCCCGAACGCATCGCGATGCGGGCCTACGGCATCACCGACATGCGGCAGCTCTTCGACAACGACGTCCGTTTCCTCGCGAGGTTCGCCGGATGAAGGTTCCTCTTTCCTGGCTCCGAGAGCTCACGCCGGTCGAAGCATCCGCCGAGGAGCTCGCGGCGCGACTGCCGGTCCACGGCCTGACGGTCGAAGAGGTCGTTCGCCCTGGAGCGGACATCTCCGGGGTCGTCGTCGCGCGCGTGCTCGAGGTCGAGGAGGTTCCCGGCGCGAACAAGGTCATCCTGTCGCGCGTCGACGCGGGCGAAGGTCCGCGGGAGGTCTTCGTCGGCGTGCGCAACATCGCGCCCGGCGACCTGGTTCCCTACGCGACGCCGGGCTCACGGCTGCCCGGGGGGCGCGAGATCGGCCGTCGCGAGATGTTCGGACGTATAAGCGAGGGGATGCTTTGCTCGCCGAAGGAGCTCGGGATCTCCGACGACCATTCCGGGATCCTTATCCTCGAGCCCGACGGCAAGCTCGGCCAAGACGTCCGCGAAGCGTTGGGCCTCGACGACGCGATCCTCGACATCGACATCACACCCAACCGCCCGGACCTGCTCTCGATCTCCGGCGTCGCGCGAGAGGTGGCGGCCCTGTACGGGCTGCCGCTCACGATCCCGGATCCTGGCCTCCATGAAGACGGAACCTCGGCTTCCGAGCTCGCCACGGTCACGGTCGAAGACCCCAAGGGGTGCCCCCGATACCTGGCGCGGGTCATCACGGGCGTGCGGGTCGGACCGTCGCCGGGGTGGATGCAGCGCCGGCTCCTCGCCTGCGGGATGCGGCCGATATCGGGGCCGGTCGACGTCACCAATTACGTCCTGCTCGAACGCGGCCACCCGCAACACGCGTTCGATCTCGCGAAGCTGCGCGGCCGGGCGATCGTGGTACGGAAGCCGCGGAAGGGGGAGCGTTCGCTGACGACGCTCGACGGTGTCGAGCGCTCGCTCGAGCGTGACGACGTCCTGATCTGCGACGCCGAAGGCCCTGTGGCCGTCGGTGGCGTCATGGGCGGCGCCGACTCGGAAGTGGGGGAGGGAACCTCCGAGATCCTGCTCGAAGCCGCCTACTTCGACCCGAAGCGGATCCTGCGCACCGCGCGACGCCTGGGCCTGCGGACCGAAGCCAGCGTCCGCTTCGAGCGCGGCGCCGACCCCGAGGCTCCGCCCGCGGCAGCCGCCCGCGCCGCGGCGCTAATCGCGGAGATCTCCGGCGGCACGGTCGCGCCGGGAGCGATCGACGTGTATCCCAAGCCCATCAAAGCCAAGCCGATCCGGCTGCGGGTCGCGCGGGCGAACGCCGTGCTCGGCATCAAGGAGACGCCGGACGATATGGCGTCGGGGTTGACGTCGCTCGGGTGCCGCGTGGAGTCCCAGACGCGGACGGCTCTCCGCGTCGTACCGCCGACCTTCCGGCCCGACCTCCGGATCGAGCCCGACCTCATCGAGGAGATCGCCCGCCTCTACTCGTACGAACGGATCCCCGTCACGCTACCGGCGTCGGGTCGCGTCGGTGGGCTCAGCCCGGAACAGACCCTTCGCCGCTTGATACGGCGGCTCATGCTCGGCTCGGGGCTCTCCGAGGCGCAGACGCTTTCGATGCTGCCGCCCTCGCTGCCCGACCGGCTCGAGCTCCCCGCCGATCATCCATGGCGCAACACTCTCGTGCTCGCGAACCCCTTGTCGGAGGAGGAATCGGTTCTTCGTCCGTCACTGATCCCGGGGTTGCTGCTCGTCGCGTCGAAGAATCTCGCGCGCCGGAACACGACCGTAACGGTGTTCGAGATCGGGAACACCTTCGAGCCTTCGGATCAGGAGCTCCCAACGGAGCGCCTGCGGGTTGCCTGGTTGCAGACGGGACCGGTTCCGACGTCGTGGCACCGGCCGCACCGGGGCTTCGACTTCTACGATGCGAAAGGCGTGCTCGCCCGCGTGGCCGAAGGCCTCGGCATCGAGGGTGTCGCGGTCGAGTCGGCCGAGCCGGCACCGATGCACCCCGGCCGAGCCGCGCGCGTCCTGCTCGGCGGCGCGGAGATCGGGCTCGTAGCCGAGCTCCACCCGCGTGCGGCCCGGGCACTGGACCTTCCCGCGCGCGTCGCGGTGGGTGAGCTCCTCCTCGCGCCGCTGATCGCGGCGGCACGCACCTGGGCGCCGGGAGACCTGCCCCGGTTCCCGGCCGTCACCCGCGACCTGGCGCTCCTCGTGCCGGCGACCACCCCCGCCACCCAGGTCGAGTCCATCATCCGCGTTGCCGCCGGCGACCTGCTTGAGGCCGTGGACGTCTTCGACGTGTACCCGGGGGAGGAGTTCGGCCAGCCCGGGAAGGTGAGCCTGGCCTTCTCGCTCTCGTTCCGACACTCCGAGCGCACGCTCACCGACGCGGAGATCGCCGAGGTCATGGCCACGATCACATCCGCCGTCTCCGCGGCCGGCTGGGTCGTCCGCTAAAGCGTCGAACCGGCCGATCGACGCGATACGCGGTTGACCATCCACCCCTTGTGGTGACACCATTTGGGTGGTTTCGTCACTCCGTCGTCCGGTGGGGGTCGCCTCTGAGAAGGCGGCAGGGGGAGGTGGAAGGCGTGCTGTTCATCGCGATCATCCTCTACGCCGCCGCGATCGTGGCCGTGGCCCACGCACTGGCTCGCGAGTAGCCGACAAACGGCCCCTCCGCAGCATGTCGGGACGATGCTGAACCGGCTTGAATAACTATTCATTCTGTCGTATATAGTGCTCCACATGTCCTTCCGGGTTGGGGTGGTCGGCGCGTCCGGGTACACGGGAGCGGAGCTGCTACGTCTCTTGGCCGCTCACCCAGGACTCGAGCCCGTGGTCGCCACGTCGCGCGAGTTCGCCGGGAAGGACGTTGCCTCGGTCTACCCGAACCTCGTCGCCTACGCCGGCCGGTCCTACGATGAGCTCGACGCCGGCAAACTCACCGATCTCGATCTGGTGTTCCTGGCTCTTCCGCACGGCGCCTCGATGGAGCTCGGCGCACGGATCGCCGAAGCCGGAGTCCGGGTCGTCGACCTCTCGGCAGATTTCCGGCTGGAGGACCCCGAGGCGTACCCGGAATGGTTCGGCTCGGCTCACACCGCACCCGAGTGGCTCGGGAAATGGGCGTACGGTCTCCCCGAGCTTCACCGCCAGGAGATCGCCGGCGGTCACGCGGTCGCGAATCCGGGCTGCTACCCGACGGCCGCGTTGCTCGCCCTCGCGCCGCTGGTGACGGGTCGGCTGATCGATCCGGCGACGATCGTCATCAGCGCCGCCTCCGGTGTTTCCGGTGCGGGCCGCGGGCTGAGCGCCGGTGTGCACTTCGCGAACGTCGACGCGAGCTTCAAGGCGTACACGGTCACCGGCCACAAGCACACGCCGGAGATCGAGCAAGAGCTGTCGCGCCTTTCCGGCGGACAGGTCAACGTGTCGTTCGTGCCGCATCTGGTTCCGATGCCGCGGGGGCTGCTCGCGACCTGCTTCGCGCAACTCGCGGCGGACGCCGATCCGAGCGTGGTCGCGCAGGCACCGTCGGCCTTCTACGCGAGTGAGCCCTTCGTGCGTGCCACTCCGGCTCCGCCCGAGACGAAGTACACCCTCGGTTCCAACGCCTGCCACGTGTGGGCGACCGCCGACGTGCGCACCGGGAGGGCGATCGCCATCGCGGCGATCGACAACCTCGGGAAAGGCGCGGCCGGCCAGGCCATCCAGAACGCGAACCTCATGCTGGGTCTGCCGGAGACGCTCGGGCTCACCGCGGAAGGCGTGTTCCCGTGAATCTCCCGCAGGGGTTCCGCGCGAGCGGCGTCGCGGCCGGACTCAAGGCGTCCGGCCGTCCGGACGTCGGTCTGCTCGTGTCCGACCTGCCGGCGCTCGCCGTCGGCGTGTTCACGACCAACCGCGTGCAGGCCGCTCCGATCGAGGTCACGAAGCGGCATGTGCGCAGGGGATCTGCGCGTGCGGTGGTGGTGAACGCCGGCAACGCCAACGCCTGCACCGGCTCGCAGGGCCTGAAGGACGCGCGCGCGATGGCTAAGGAAACAGCGGCCCTGCTCAAGACCAAGGAGCAGCAGATCCTGGTCGCGTCGACCGGCGTCATCGGCGTTCCGATGGACATGGCCAAGACCCGGGCGGGGATCACAGCGGCTGCTGCGGCGCTCGATCCCGGCGGGCTCGACGCGCTGGCCGGCGCGATCATGACGACCGACACCCGGCCGAAGACGGCTGCGGCCGATGTGCCGGGCGGCTCGGTGGTCGGCGTCGCCAAGGGCGCCGGCATGATCGCCCCCGAGATGGCGACGATGCTGTGCTTCCTGGCGACCGACGCGCCGGCGGACAGGGGCGTCCTAGCCCAGGCGCTGCAACGAGCGACCGCGTCGAGCTTCAACCTGATCTCGGTCGACGGCTGTCGCTCCACGAACGACTGCGTCCTTTTCCTCGCGAACGGAGCCGGAGGTGGGGAGCCGCTGACCGCCGAGCACCCCGAGCTCCAGGCGTTCGAGGCCGGGGTCGCCGAGGTGTGCCGCTCCCTCGCGCGGCAGATAGTCGACGACGGCGAGGGCGCGACGAAGGTCGTGGCCGTGACCGTCAAAGGAGCGGTCAACGACCGTGAGGCGCGCGAGGCCGCGCTGCGGATCGCCGATTCGGTCCTGCTTCGCTGCGCGCTGCACGGCGCCGACCCGAACTGGGGCCGCGTGCTGGCGGCGCTCGGCACGACCCGCATCCCGTTCGACCCGCACGTCGTCGACGTGTGGCTCGGCGGGGAGCAGCTCGCGATGGGTGGAGCTCTCGGCCCCGGCGATCGCGACAAGGCGCGGGCCGCGCTGCTCGAGCGCGAGGTCGAGGTGCTCGTCGACCTTAACCGCGGAGACGCGTCGACGACGGTGCTCACGAACGACCTATCTCCCGAGTACATCCGGATCAACGCGGAGTACTCGACGTGACGCTCGACGCGACCGGCAAGGCGCGCATCCTGATGGAGGCGCTGCCCTACATCAAGCGCTACCACGGCCGGACGGTCGTGGTGAAGTACGGCGGCGCGGCGATGGAGGATCCGGCGCTCCGCGCCTCGTTCGCGAACGACATCGTGCTGATGCGCTATGTCGGGATGAACCCGGTCGTGGTGCACGGCGGCGGCCCGCAGATCTCGGCGCACATCAAGCGCCTCGGCGGCGAGCCGTCGTTCGTCGGCGGGTACCGCGTGACGACCGCCGCCGACCTCGAGGTCGTGCGCATGGTGCTCGTCGGGGTCATCAACAAGGACATCGTCTCGTTGATCAACCGGCACGGCACGCTCGCGGCGGGGTTGTCGGGCGAGGACGGGAACTTGATCTCGGTCCGCCGAAAGAAGCACCCGGCGGGCGATCTCGGCTTCGTCGGCGACGTCGAACGCGTCAATCCCGGGATCCTGACCGATCTGCTGCGCGACTTCATCCCGGTGATCGCGTCGCTCGGCGTCGATCCGGAAGGCCAGCCCCACAACGTAAACGCCGACGAGGTCGCCGCGGCCGTCGCCGAGGCGCTCGGCGCCGACAAGCTCGTGTACCTCACCAACGTTGCCGGCATCCTCGGCAGCGAGGGCGAGCTGATCGGCCAGTTGTCCGCCGACCGGGCCGCCGAGCTCAAGGCGACGGGAGCCGTCGGCGAGGGGATGATCCCGAAGATCGACTCCGCGCTGAACGCCATCAAGGGTGGGGTTCCCGGGGTCACGATCTTGGACGGGCGCCTGGAGCACGCGCTCCTGCTCGAGATATTCACCGACTCCGGTGTCGGCACGATGGTGACGGCATGAGAGGATGGCGGGCGTGACCTTCGAGCAGATCCGCGACGCGGAATCCCGCTACCACATGCCCGTCTACGGGCGGCAGCCGGTCGCGTTCGCGCGGGGTGAGGGCGTACGACTCTGGGATGTAGACGGCCGCGAGTATCTGGACTTCGTCGCCGGGATCGCCGTGATGAGCGTGGGCCACTCGCATCCGAAGGTCGTCGAGGCCATTCGCGAGCAGAGCGGCAGGCTGACGCACGTCTCGAACCTCTACTACACCGAGCCGCAGATCGCGCTCGCCGAGCGCTTGGCCGGACTACTCGGTTGGGGCCGCGTGTTCTTCGGCAACTCCGGCGCGGAGGCCAACGAGTGCGCGATGAAGCTCGCCCGGCGCTGGCAGCGCGAGCAGGGCCGGCCGGGTCGCACCGGCGTCGTGGCCGCACTCGGCTCGTTCCACGGTCGCACGGTCGCAACGCTGGCGGCCACCGGGCAGCCGGCGAAGCACGAGCCGTTCGCGCCGATGCCGTCCGAGCTGGTTCATCACGTGCCGTTGAACGACGCGGAAGCGCTCGAGGCCGCCCTGACGGAAGACATCGGGGCGCTGCTGCTCGAGGTGGTTCAGGGTGAGGGCGGCATCGTCCCGGCAACGCCCGAGTACCTGAAGGCCGCCCGCGAGCTCTGTGACGAGCGCGGGATCCTGCTCCTGTTCGATGAGGTGCAGACCGGACTCGGCCGCACCGGCCGATGGTTCGGCTTCCAGCATTCCGGTGTGGTGCCCGACGTGGTCACGCTTGCGAAGGCGCTGGGCGGAGGATTGCCGATCGGCGCGTGCGTCGCGCGGGAGGACGTCGCCGACGCATTCCGGCCGGGCGACCACGCAACGACCTTCGGCGGCGGCCCGGTGCCGTGCGCCGCGGCGCTCGCGGTGCTCGACGTCATCGAGAGCGAGGGCTTGGTCGAGAACAGCGCGCGGATGGGAGAGCGGCTCGTCGCCCGGCTGCGCGATGCGTTCGCCGACGTTCCGGCGGTCGTCGACGTCCGCGGAGTCGGGCTGCTCGTCGGCGTGCAGCTAGCCGGCGAGTGGTCGAAGGACATCGTCGACGCCGCTCGAGACCGGGGCCTGCTCGTCAACAACGTCCGGCCCGACACGGTGCGGCTGTCGCCGCCGCTGATCGTCTCCCAAGCCGATGTCGACGAGGCGGTCGAGCGGCTAACCGAGGCGATCCGGGCGGTCGTGCCGTGAGCGAGCGGGGATCGGTTAAGGCCTGGGTGTTGGCATTCGTGCTCAGCGCTGTCCTTGGGCTCGGCGCGCTTCTCGGGATAGGACGCTTGGTCGGCGCCAACAAGCTGCCCGGTGAGGCGCAAGCGAAGCCGACGTCTCTGGACGGCCGAACCTTGTATTTCGAGGCGAACTGCGCCGGTTGCCACGGCATCGACGGTAAAGGATCGCGCGGCCCATCGTTGGTCTCGGGAGCGGGGGCGGAGCTGTCTCTCGAGGAGGTCTTCGCCAGGGTGTCCAACGGGAAGCGGCTGGCCGGGATGCCGAAGTTCGAAGGCTTCCTCAGCGAGCAGCAGATCAAAGCCGTTGCCAAATACGTCGTCGAACTTCGAACGGGAGCGCAATCGTGAGCGAGGCGCCGCTGATCCTCATCGTCGAGGACGACCCGACCGTGCAAGGCCTCCTCAAAGTATTGATGGAGACCGAGGGATACGACACGATGACCGCCAAGGACGGGCTCGAGGGCCTCCTGAAGGCCGAGATCCGTCATCCATCGATCATCATCCTCGACATCATGATGCCCAACGTGGACGGCGAGCGGGTGTTGGAGGAGATGCGCTCGCGAGCCGATCTGGCGAACGTTCCGGTGCTGATCGTCACCGGACGCGCCGACGCGCACCAGGCGTTCGACGGGCTCGTGGGCCGGAACAACGTGATCCCGAAGCCGTTCGACCCCGACGAGCTCACGAATCGCGTCGCAGATCTCCTGGCCGGGAAAGGAGCAAAATGACCGAGCGCGACTTCCTCTCCATCGACAACCTCGACGCAGACGAGCTCGCGCACCTGCTCGACCGGGCCGCCGCGATGAAGGCCGACCGGAAGCCGTCGAGAGTGCTGAGCGGGAAGACCATCGCGATGGTGTTCGAGAAGCCCTCGACCCGGACGCGTATCTCCTTCGAGGTCGGCATCGCGGAGCTCGGAGCGCATCCGCTTCCGCTGTCGAGTGCGGAGCTCCAGCTCGGCCGGGGCGAAACGATCGAGGACACCGGCCGGGTGCTCTCGCGCTACGTCCACGGTGTCGTGGTGCGGACCTTCGAGCAGGAACGCCTGGAGCGCCTCGCCGACGCCGCCTCGATCCCGGTGATCAACGCGCTGTCCGATCTCGAGCATCCCTGCCAGGCGCTGGCCGACCTCATGACGATCCGCGAGAAGAAGGGGAAGCTCAAGGGGGTCCGGCTCACCTACGTGGGCGACGGCAACAACGTCGCGCACTCGCTCCTGCTCGCCGGTGCCCTCGCCGGGATGGACGTCGCCGTCGCGACTCCGCCCGGTTACGAGCCGATCCCCCAGATGGCCAAGCGTGCCGCGATCATCGCCGAGTCCACCGGCGGCAGCGTCGAGGTGACCACCGACGCCGTCGCCGCAGTGACCGGCACCGATGTCATCTACACCGACGTGTGGGCCAGCATGGGCCAAGAGAGGGAGGCGGAGGAACGGCGGCTGATCTTCGCGCCCTATCAGGTGAATTCGGTGCTGGCCGCGCGCGCGGCCGACGGAGCGATCGTCCTCCACTGTCTGCCGGCCCACCGCGGCGAGGAGATCACCGACGAGGTCATCGACGGGCCACGTTCGGTCGTGTGGGACCAGGCCGAGAACCGACTCCACACGCAGAAGGCGCTCATGGAGTGGTTGATGCGATGAAGGCACAGAGGCAGCGTCGGATCGTGCAGCTGCTGCGACGGCAGGCGGTGTCGAGCCAGGAGGAGCTCGCGCGTCTGCTGCGCAAGCACGGCGAGCAGGTCACCCAGGCGACGCTGTCGCGAGACCTCGAGGATCTGGGCGCGATCCGGATGCGCGAGAACGGACGCGTCGTGTACCGGCTGCCCGAAGAGCCGCCCTCGGGCGAGAACTGGCTCCGGCACATGCTCCAGGAGTTCATGCTCGAGGTCGAGGCCTCGGCGAGCCTCGTCGTGGTGAAGACGCCGCCGGGAGGCGCGAACGCAGTCGCCCGGGCGCTCGACAGCGTGGGCCTCAAGGATGTGATCGGTACCGTCGCGGGGGACGACACGATCATGGTCGTGTGTCGCGAGGGCGTCCGCGGGCAGACCGTCGCGCGACGTCTGCGCGCGCTTGCCGGACAGTTCGCAGAGATCCGCTCCGAGGGAGGTTCGTAGTGGCGCAGAGTCGCTGCGTCCTGGCGTACTCCGGCGGCCTCGACACGTCGGTGGCGATCGGCTGGCTCCAGGACAAGTTCGGGTTCGAGGTCGTCGCGCTCGCCGTCGACGTCGGTCAGGGCGTCGACCATGACGCGCTCGTCGAACGCGGTCAGGAGTGCGGCGCCACGCGAACGATCGTCGTCGACGCCCGGGAGGAGTTCGCCCGCGACTTCGCCCTGCGAGCGCTCCGGGCGAACGCGCTCTACATGGGCAAGTACCCGCTCGTCTCGGCGCTGTCCCGCCCGCTGATCGTCCGGCATCTGGTTCGCACCGCGCGGGAGCTCGGCGCGACCGCCGTCGCCCACGGCTGCACCGGCAAAGGCAACGACCAGGTCCGGTTCGAGGTCTCCGCCGCCGCGCTCGCTCCCGACCTCGAGGTCGTGGCGCCGGTTCGCGATTCCGGGCTGACGCGCGACGCTGCGATCGCCTACGCCGAGGAGCGCGGTATCCCCATCCCCGTTACCCGCTCGAGCCCTTACTCGATCGACGAGAACCTGTGGGGCCGCACGATCGAATGCGGGGTGATCGAGGACCCGTGGGAGACGCCGCCGGCCGACGCGTTCGCCTGGACACGCGAGGTCGCCGACACACCGGACGAGCCCGAGCATCTGGTGATCGGCTTCGAGAGCGGGGCCCCGGTCTCCCTCGACGGTTCCGCCGTGGGGCTGGCCGACCTGATCACGCGGGTTGGGGAGCGCGCCGGCGCGCACGGCGTCGGGCGGATCGACATGATCGAGGACCGCCTGGTCGGCATCAAGAGCCGCGAGATCTACGAGGTCCCCGGCGCGCTAACGCTGATCGCCGCTCACCGCGACCTCGAGGACCTGACGCTCGAGCGCGGACTCGGCGCGTTCAAGCGCGGCGTCGAGCCCACCTACGCCGAGCTCGTCTACAACGGCCTGTGGTTCTCTCCGCTACGGAACGCGCTCGACGCGTTCATCGAATCGTCGCAGGAGCACGTCACCGGCGAGGTGCGCGTCCGGCTCCACAAGGGGAGCGCGACGATCGAGGGGCGCCGCGCCGACAAGCCGCTGTACACCCACGGCCTCGCCACCTACGAGTCGGGCGACGCCTTCGATCACCAGGCCGCGGCGGGCTTCGTCAAGCTTTGGGGCCTCCCGGTCAAGGTCTGGGCCGAGCAGCAAGGGACGGAAGAGTGACGCGTCTCTGGGGCGGACGGTTCTCGAAGGACCCCGCCGCCGAGGCCATCGCGTTCACAACCTCGATCGGCTTCGACGTCCGTCTGGTCCACCTCGACTGCGCGGTGCTCGCGGCACACACGAGGGCGCTTGCTCGGGCGGGGATCATCGAGGAGGACGAGGCCGGCCAAGTCGCCGACGCGCTGAAGGACATCGCCGAGGACATCGCGTCCGGCGAGTTCGCCGTGTCGCCGGCCGACGAAGACATCCATTCGGTCGTCGAGCGCGCGCTGCTGGACCGGCTCCCCGATGTGGCCCCGAAGGTTCGAGCGGGCCTCTCGCGGAACGACCGCATCGCCGCCGCGTTCCGGCTATGGGTGATCGACGCGATCGGGGACATCACCGCCCGGCTCGGCGGGCTGATCGAGACGCTCCGCTCCACGGCCGCGCGCCACCCCGACGCGATACTGCCCGGCTACACCCACCTGCAGCGCGCACAGCCGGTCCGGCTCGCCGACCACCTCGACGCGCACGCCGACGCGCTGTCTCGCGATGCCGACCGGATGGCCGACGCCGGCGACCGCGCCGATGCGTCGCCGCTCGGCGCCGCCGCGCTGGCCGGGACGACGCTGCCGATCGATCGCGACGCCACCGCTCAGGACCTCGGCTTCGCCGGCGTGATCTTGAACACGCTCGACGCGGTCTCGGCACGCGACTTCGCCGCCGAGTTCCTGGCGGCCGCCGCGATCTGCGGGGTTCACCTGTCGCGGCTCGCGGAGGAGATCGTGCTCTGGACCACCGCCGAGTTCGGTTTCGCCGAGCTCGACGACTCGTTCGCGACCGGCTCGAGCCTGATGCCGCAGAAGAAGAACCCCGACGTTGCCGAGCTCGTCCGCGGGAAGTCCGGCCGGCTGATCGGGAACCTGACCGGCCTCCTCGCCACGCTCAAGGGACTCCCGCTCGCGTACAACCGCGACCTGCAGGAGGACAAGGAGCCGGTGTTCGACACGGCCGACTCGCTGGCCGGGATGGTGAGTGCGCTCGACGGCCTCGTCGGGACCATGCGTTTCCGGACCGACCGGATGGCGGAGGCGGCTGATGACTGGACGCTGCGCTCGACCGAGCTCGCCGAGGAGCTGGTCCGGCGCGGCGTCCCCTTCCGCGACGCACACGAGGCCGTGGGGAAGCTTGTGTCGAACGGAACCTCGCCGCAGACCGCGAAGAAGTCCGCGCTGTCCGCTCTCCACCGCGAGCTCCCGGACGCGGTCCGCGCGATCTTCCCGAAGTAGCTCCCGTTCAGCCCTTCTTCGCGCGGCTGCGCGAGACCCGCGGCGGCTCGTCCGGCTGCTTCGGATACACCGGCGGCCACGGTGCGTCCATGAGCCCGCTCGCGCGGTCGCGACCGTGCATCGCGAGGAACGGCTCGAGCGACTGCGGGTTCTCGTTCATCCCGTCCCATGGATCCTCGCCGCCGGGGAAGCGCTCCGGGAGCGTCGCGATCGTGAGCTCGTCGGGATGGATCGCGTCGATCTCGTCCCAGCCGAGCGGAGTGGATACCTGCGCGCCGGTCCGCGCGCGCACACACCAGGCGCCGAACACCGTCTTGTGCGGCGCGTTCTGGTTGTAGTCGATGAACACGCGCTCGCCTCGATCCTCCTTCCACCACTCCGCCGTCAACAGCTCGGGACGCCGCCGCTCCAGCTCGCGGGCGACGGCCACCGCCGCCGAGCGGACCTGATAGGAGTCCCACCGCGGCTCGAGCCGGACGTAGACGTGCAAGCCGCGGTTGCCGGTCGTCTTCGGATATCCGACGACATCCATCTCGTCGAGCAAGGCTCGAACCGCACGCGCGGCCTCGCGGATGTGCGTGAAATCGGTTCCCGGCTGGGGATCGAGGTCGAGCCGGAGCTCGTCGGTGAACTCGGGCTCGGCCGCGAGGTAGGGCCACACGTGGAACCCGAGACACCCTATGTTGACGGCCCATGCGATGTGCGCGAGGTCGGCCGCCACGAGCGCGCGCGACTCGGTCCCGTTCGGCGTGGAGACCGTGGTCGTCTCCAGCCACTTCGGGGCTGAGTCTGGGATCCGCTTCTGGTAGAAGGACGGCCCGCCGGCGCCCTCGGGGAACCGCTGCAGAAGGAGCGGACGCCCGCCCATCGTGCACATCAACGGCATGGCGAAGCGCTCGTAGTGCTTCACGACGTCGAGCTTCGTCTCCCCGCGCTCCGGGAAGTACACCTTGTCCGGGCTCGTGATCCGCACCTCGCGGCCGTCGAGCACCAGCGTCTCTTCGTTCTTCGCCGCCATCCCCGCGATGCTAGCCTTCCGGCGGCGGAAGCGCGCATCGGAGCTGTCAATGGATGAGATCGTCTCCTACACACTCGAGGGTTCGGTCGCGACCATCGCGATGGACGACGGCAAGGTCAACGCCCTGTCGCCGGCGATGCTCGCAGCGATCGACGCCGCGTTCGAGCGCGCACGCGATGACGCAGCCGCCGTGATCTTCCGCGGCCGCGCGGGGACGTTCTCGGCGGGCTTCGACCTCAAGGTGCTCCGCGGCGGGGGAGTCGAGACCGTCGAGATGATCGTGGGTGGCTTCCGCCTGGCGCACAAGATCCTCAGCTTCCCGAGGCCGATCGTGATCGCCTGCACCGGGCACGCCGTCGCGATGGGATCCTTCCTGCTCCTGTGCGGCGACCACCGGATCGGCACGGCCGGCGAGTTCCGCATCGTGGCGAACGAGGTCGCGATCGGGCTCACGATGCCACAGGCGGCGGTCGAGATCTGCCGTCAGCGGCTCACTCCGGCCGCGTTCAACCGCGCGGTCATCCTCGCCGAGACGTTCACCCCCGACGACGCCGTGGCCGCCGGCTTCCTAGACGAGGTGGTGCCGATGGATCGCCTCGACGAGGCCGCTCGTAGCGCCGCGGAACGCTTCACGCAGCTCAACGCCGAAGCGCACGCCGCGAGCAAGCTCCGCGCGCGAGCGCAGGCGCTCGAAGCGATCGCCGCGGGGATCGAAGCCGACGAGGCCGGCATGCGGGCGTTCCTGGGATAGACGAGCGGACGCCGGTCACGGCGGAGCGGCTCGCACGAGACCCGTAGAATCAGTCCTAGTGCCGAAGACGAACGAGGAGCTCGAGGAGCTCTTCAACGAGTGGGCCGACCTCATCCGGATCTCGGGTGGCGACCCGTTCCGCGCTCGCTCGTATGAGAAGGCGGCCGCCGCGCTCGGCGCTTACCCGAAGGACGTCGCCACCCTCGACGAGAAGGCGCTCCAGGCGATCCCGACGATCGGCAAGAGCATGGCCGCGCGGATTAGGGAATACGTCGACAAGGCCTCGCTCCACGAGCTCGAGGACCTACGCGAGCTGGTCCCGCCCGGCGTGCGGGAGCTGACCCGCATCCCAGGGCTCGGCCCCAAGAAGGCGGTCCTCCTCAATCAGGAACTGGGGATCTCGAACCTCGACGAGCTCGTTGTCGCGATCGGTGAGCACAAGCTCCGCGGCATCAAAGGCCTCGGCCCGAAGACCGAGGACAACATCGCCCGCAACATCGAACAGTTCCAGCAGCACGGCGACCGGGTTCAGCTCAACGTAGCCCTTTCGCTGGCGGAAGAGCTCGTAGCCGGACTCGCGGAGTGCAAAGCCCTCCAAGAGGTCACGTACTGCGGGTCCCTCCGCCGTATGCGCGAGACGATCGGCGACGTCGACATCCTTGCCGCGTCGCACGACGTTGAGGCTGTGATGAACGCGTTCGACGAGCTGCCGATGGTCGGACGAACGATCGCTCGCGGCGACACCAAGATGAGCGTGATCACGCTCAAGGGTGTGCAGGTCGATCTCCGGGTCGTGCCGCACGACGCCTGGGGAGCGGCGCTTATCTACTTCACCGGCTCGAAGGCGCACAACATCAAGATCCGCGAGATGGCCGTGAAGCGTGGCTGGAAGCTCTCCGAGTACGGCCTCTTCACCACCAAGACCGACAAGCGCATGGCCGCGAAGACCGAAGAAGCCGTCTACGCCAAGCTCGGCCTCCCGTGGATCCCGCCGACGCTCCGCGAGGACGCTGGCGAGATCCAAGCCGCCCTCGCCGATGAGCTTCCGACCCTCATCCAGCTCGAGGACATCAAGGGCGACCTGCATACGCACACGAACCTCACCGACGGCCAGGCCACAATCGAGGACATGCTCGCCACCGCAGCCGCCCGCGGGTACGGCTACTACGCGGTCACCGACCACGCCGAGCACCTCTACATGACGGGGATGAGCCGCGAGAAGGTGCTCGATCAGCGCGCGAAGATCGCGGACCTCCAGAAGAAGTTCCCGAAGATGACGATCCTGCACGGCACCGAGCTCAACATCGACCAGCACGGGCAGGTCGACTACGACGCGGACTTCCTCTCGGGGTTCGACATCACGGTGGCAAGCGTGCACTCGTACTTCAACCTGAGCCGCGACGAGATGACCACGCGCATCATCACCGCGATGGAGAACCCGAACGTGCACATCATCGGCCACCCGACGGGGCGCAAGATCAACTCGCGCTTGCCGTACGAGTTCGACGCCGAGGCGGTATTCGCGGCCGCCGCGCGCACCGGCACGGCGATGGAGGTCAACTCCTACCCCGACCGCCTGGACCTGCGCGACGAGCACGTCCGCTGGGCGATCGGCGCCGGCGCGACGATCTCGATCGACACCGATTCACACGCCGTCGGCCATCTCGCCGGCATCCGTTACGGGGTCGCGACGGCCCAGCGCGGGTGGGCACAGAAGGCGAACGTGCTCAACGCCAAGCCGCTGAAGCAGCTGGAAGCCTTCGTGGCCCGTAAGCGCGCGAAGGCTCGATGACGAGGGACCCTTCCCGGCTGCCGTTGCGTCCGCTCGTGCGGTCGTTCTTCGAGCGTTCCACGCTCGATGTGGCCAGGGATCTGATCGGCTGCCTCCTCGTGCACGACTCGCCGAACGGCCGGACCGTCGGGCGCATCGTCGAGGCCGAGGCGTATATGCACGACGATCCCGGCTCCCACGCCTCGAAAGGCCAGACGCCGAGGAACTCGCCGATGTTCGAGGAGCCCGGCCGCGCGTACGTCTACTTCACCTACGGCATGCACTTCTGCCTCAACGCCGTCTCGCACAAGCCGGCGATCCCGGGCGCGGTGCTGCTTCGTGCGGTGGAGCCTCTGGAGGGAATCGAGCTGATGCGGCTCCGCCGGGGTGGCGCGATAAAGGGCCGCGACCTGGCTCGCGGCCCCGGCCGGCTCACCCAGTCGTTCGGCCTCAACCGCGAGCACAACCGGCTCGAGCTCACGCGTCCGCCGCTCTTCATCTGCGCGGGGGAGCGTCTTCCCGAAGAGGCCGTGGCCCGCGGTCCGAGGATCGGGCTCGGGACGACCCAGGACGGGCGACCTTGGCGGTTCTCCGTGCTCGGAAGTCCGTGGGTGTCGTCGGGTCCGACCGCGATCCTCGCAGCGAAGCCGGCGAAGAAGCGCTAGGCGGCGAGCGTCCGGCGACGGACCGCGACCGCGCCGGCCGACACGGTCATGAGCGTGAGCAGGATCGGCCCGGTGTCCTGCCGGGCGA
>JBKKCR010000122.1:0-2611 GCA_046712825.1 Actinomycetota bacterium
CAGTCATCCAGGATGACCAGACGGGCGAAGTGCTGATGGTGGGATTCATGAACGAGGGCGCACTCGACCGCACGCTGACGACGGGGTACGCCACCTTCTTCAGCCGCACGCGCCAGAAGCTCTGGATGAAGGGGGAAACCTCGGGCAATCGCCTCAAGGTCACTGAGATGCTGGTGGACTGCGATGAAGACACGCTGCTGCTGAAGGTGAAGCGCGAAGGAAACGGCAACGTCTGCCACACCGGCGCTCGCAGCTGCTTCGACGGCAGACGCCTTGGGAGTCGGGAGTTGGAAGCTGGGAGTTGACCTAGACATGGAACAACCGAAACTCAAACTGGGCCTGCCGAAGGGTTCGTTGCAGGACGCGACGATTCAACTGTTTGCCCGGGCAGGGTTCAACATTTACGCAAGTTCACGTTCGTACTTCCCGGCGATCGATGACCTTGAAATCGAGTGCATGCTGATCCGCGCGCAGGAGATGACGCGCTATGTCAGCGATGGCGTGCTGGACGGCGGCCTCACGGGTCAGGATTGGATCGCGGACCATGCGGCGGCGTGCGGCGGCGACGCCGGCGTGGTGCCGCTCGCTGACCTGATCTACGCCAAACAGAGCTTTGGCAAAGTCCGGTGGGTCCTCGCCGTGCCGGAAGAGTCGCGCTTCAGGACCCCACAGGACCTCGAGGGGGCCACGGTGGCCACGGAGCTCGTGCGGGCAACGCAGGCGTACTTCGCACGCCAGGGCGTGAATGTCAATGTCGAGTTCTCATGGGGGGCGACGGAGGTGAAGCCGCCGGTCCTCGCCGATGCGATTGTCGAGGTGACCGAGACCGGTTCGTCGCTGCGCGCCAACCGTCTCCGGGTGATCGACACCGTGATGGAATCCAACACGCAGCTGATTGCGAACCGCGCCGCGCTCGAGAACGACTGGAAGCGCACGAAGCTGCAGAACATCGCGCTCCTCCTCCGCGCCGCGATCGAAGCCCAGGGCCGGGTCGGCCTGATGCTCAACGTTCGGCGCGACCACCTGGAGGCGGTCCTCGCGCTCCTGCCCGCGCTGCAGCGGCCGACGATTTCTCCTCTGTCTGACGCCGACTGGGTGGCGTTGAATACGATCATCGAGGAACGCACCGTCCGCGACCTGATTCCTCGTCTGAAGTCCGCGCAGGCGCAGGGCATCGTGGAATATCCGTTGAACAAGATCGTGTTGTAGACGTGTCAGCTCCCAACTCCCGCTCCCGACTCCCAAGGTGTTCACGTGCGCATGATCCAATCGACGACGACGCGCGAAGTCGATGAACTGGTGAATCGCTCTGCTCGACGCGACCCGCTGATCGAGCGGCGCGTGCGCAGGATCGTCGCGGACGTCCGCGCACGGGGCGATGAAGCGCTCCTCGCTTATGCACGGCGCCTGGACGGGCTCGACACGCCCCTAGAAGTGAGCGCATCGGAAATGCGGAAGGGGGCCCGCACGGTGCCGGCGCACGTCCGCCGCGCGATCACGCTTGCGGCGAAGAACATTCGCGCCGTTGCCGCGCGGCAGGTTCCCCGCACCTGGCGGGTGACGACAACGCCGGGCGTGACGATCGAGCAGCGCGCCACGCCGCTCGACCGTGTCGGCTGCTACGTCCCCGGCGGCCGTTACCCGCTGCCGTCGTCGTTGCTCATGACCGCGATCCCGGCGCGGTCGGCGGGCGTCAAGCTCATCGTCGCGGTCTGCCCCCGGCCGGACGCGACGGTCATGCTGGCAGCGCTCGAGGCGGGCGTCGATCGGCTGCTGCGCATCGGCGGCGCGCACGCGATCGCAGGGCTGGCGTACGGCACCATGACGGTGCCTCGCGTGGACAAGATCGTCGGACCCGGCAACGCGTATGTCGCCGCGGCGAAGGCGCAGGTCTCGAGGGATTGTGCGATCGACTTCTTCGCAGGCCCGAGCGAGATCGTCGTGGTGTCGGCCAGCGGCCGGCCGGATTGGATCGCTGCCGATCCCATTGCTCAGGCAGAGCACGACCCGGATGCCCTCGCGATTCTCGTGACGCCTTCACAGCCCCTCGCGACCGCCGTGGCCAGGGAATGCGCGCGTCAGGTGCCCGCTGAAGGACCTGCGGCGGGGGCTCTGGAGCGCAACGGGGGAATAGTCGTCACGCGCTCGATCGAGGAAGCGATCGACCTCAGCCAACGGATCGCCCCGGAGCACGTCGTGTGCGACAACGAGCGGGTCGCCGCGCGCCTCACGAGCGCAGGAACCGTCTTCGTCGGGGGCCGCAGCGCGCAGGCGCTTGGCGATTACGTCACCGGGTCGAATCATGTTCTGCCGACCAGCGGTGCCGCACGCGCGCGCGGCGGGCTCAGCGCCGCCGATTTCGTTCGGATCACCTCGGTTCAGCGGGTCGACGCCCGCGGGCTCGCCCGCATCGGACCCGCGGCTGCTTCCCTCGCGCGGGCGGAAGGGCTCGTCGCGCATGCCAGGTCGATCGAGATCCGTCTGAAAGGCGCACGGCCATGACATACGAGTACGAGAAGGTCCTCACCCCGTCGTCCGGGCTACGCCTGCATCTGAACGAGAACACGGGCGGCTGTGCGCCTGCGGTCATCGAGGCGCTGCGCTCAATCAC
>JBKKCR010000123.1:0-3307 GCA_046712825.1 Actinomycetota bacterium
TCGCGACGAATGACGACATCCTGGCGCAGCGGTGCCGGATCGGCCGGGACTACGCGAACCCCGGCGACTACAACGCGCGCTTCGTCGGGCTGAACGCCCGCATGTCGGAGATCCACGCCGCGATCGCCCTCGCGTCCCTCGAAGGGCTCGAGGAGAGGATCGCGCGACGGAACGAGATCGCGGCGCTCTACCGCGGCTCGCTATCCGACGTTCCCGGCGTATCGTTCCCGGTGGTGCCCGCGGGGGATCGCAGCACCTACAAGGACCTCACGATCATCGTGAACGAGGAGACGTTCGGCTGTGACGCTTCACAGCTGGCTCGCTCGCTCGCCGACGACGGGATCGACACCCGTCGTTACTATTCGCCGCCCGTCCACGAGATGCGGCCCTACCGCCGGATGAAAGCCGCGAACGGGTTCCTCGAGGCGACCGTGGAAGCTGCCGGCAGCGTCCTCACGCTTCCCCTCTGGATCGAGATGACTGACGCGACCGTGATGCGGGTCTCGGACAGCGTCCGGCGGATCCAGAGATGGCTGGAGTCGAGGAAGGCCGGTCGCGCGCAGCGCGACTCGACGATCAACATCGACGAGCCGGCCGACGCGAACGCAACGACCACCGCGAATCCCTCGGAGCGGGCGCAGGGCTGAGTCAACACCTCCATCGATGCTTCACGGGGTACCAACATGAGCGAACAACGTCCGAACACCGGGGCCGCCCCGGACGCTGTTGTCGACCGCGACCTCTTCGAGCATCTCGGAGAGGTCGTTTCGATCCCGGAGTCTTTGGTGGTCTCGCCCTCGCAGGGGCGGTTCCATCGTGAGTCGCTCGTCGAAGGCGCGGTCGTTCTGGCCGGAACGCTGATCGGCGTCGTCGCTTTCAATGGGGGCAAGGTGCTCCGTGTCACCGTCCCGGCCGACGGTGTTTTCCTCGGCTGGATGGCGTGGGAAGGTGAAAGCCTCCAGCGGGGGATGCCGCTCGCTCGGATCGGCCGGGTGAACGGATCGAACGGGAACGGGCATCCGCCGAGCGGCAACGGGAACTTCTCTCGATGAAGACGCGCACGACCGAGGCTCCTTCGATGGGGAAGAAAGGCCGGCGGCGCGGTCCGCTGCCGAACTTCTTCATCATCGGAGCGATGCGGTCGGGAACGACGGCGCTCGCCCGCTACGTCGGCGCGCATCCCGGCGTGTTCATGGCGCCGGAGAAGGAGGTCCATTTCTTCGACCGCCATCACGATCGAGGGCTGGATTGGTATCGATCCCGGTTCGCCGGCTACGAAGGTCAGAGCGCGGTCGGGGAAGCCACGCAGACCTATCTCTACCTTTCCGAGGTCCCGGCGAAGATCGCGGCGGTCGCGCCGGACGCGAAGCTGATCGCGATCTTGCGCAACCCCGTCGGCCGGGCGTACTCGCACTACTGGATGAACCGGAGCCTGCGCACCGAGTCGCGCCCGCCGGAGGAAGCGCTGACCGCCGAGCCCGGCGCTCCGGTGTTCTTCCCGTACCTCGACAGGGGTCGCTACCTAGCGCAGCTCCAGCGCGTCTGCAAGCACTTCCCGCGCGAGCAACTGCACGTGCTGCTGTTCGAGGAGCTGCTTGCGGGGCCGGCGGAGACGTTCGCCGCGGTCTGCTCGTTCCTCGGGATCGACGCGTCGGTGCGGCCGGACAACCTCGGGGTGCCGATCAACAGCCACGTCGAGTTCCGCTCGATGAAGGTGCGCGAGCTGGGTCGGAAGCTGCCGGGCCCGCTTGCGCTGGTGGTGGGGCGGCTGAACCGGAAGTCGGTGAGCTACCCGAAGATCGACCCGGCGCTGCGCCGCGAGCTGGCCGGGCGGTTCACGGAGGACAACGCGCGGCTGGCGGAGTGGCTGGGCCGGGACCTTTCGATCTGGGACCGATGAGCTAGCGGTTCGACAACTTCATATCGGAAGACCTACGGGCCTCGGGATCATCCCGAGGCCCGTTTCGCTTTGCGCGTCCTTATGCCTAGCGGCGAATGCCTGGTATCGATCGCAACATAGTCGGGAGCACTTCGCCATAGGCTCCTATAGGCATCGTCCGATTACGGCCCTCCTGCTCGTTCATCCCGTACTGGACTCGGCCGAGCGATGGGCGACACTGCCCGCAGAGGTCTCCTCAGGCGGTGATACCATCGGATCGATGCCGGAGAGCGCGACATTCACGTACGCGGATCTCGCCGCGTTCCCCGATGACGGACTCCGTCGCGAGATCATCGACGGCGAGCTGATCGTGTCGCCATCTCCCCGTACACGCCATCAACGGATCGTGGCACGGCTTTTCCTCGTCCTTGGTAACCACGTCGAAGCCTCGGGAGGAGGCGAGGTGTTCTTCGCCCCGCTCGACGTGGTGTTCTCGGATCGGAACGTCGTCGAGCCGGACCTGCTCTTCGTTCCGGACGACCGGTCCGAGATCCTCACCGAGCTGAACGTCCAGGGTTCACCCGCGCTCGTCGTCGAGGTTCTCTCCGACCCGCGGATCGATCGCGTTCGGAAACGCGACCTGTACGCGCGCTTTGGAGTCCCCGAGTACTGGGTCGTGGACCCAGACGCCGATCGTGTCGAGGTCTACCGCCTCCGGGGCGATCAGTACGGCAAGCCCGAGATCGTGGAGCCCGGTGAGATCCTCGGCTACGAGCGATTGCCGGGGCTGAGCGTCGACCTGACGAAGCTGTTCATGCGCTAGCGTCCCCGGTCCTCGATCTCCCACGCGTGATCGAGCGCGTGCCACGCCGAGCGACGCCCGGCGTAGCGCGGCGTCCAGAAAGGCTTCTTCTTCCGAGGGCCCGGCGTGGGCTCCTCACCACCGGTTCGCGCGGTGACCGTCTCGAGGAACTGCTTCCTCAACTCCTTGGTCTCGCCCGCGGCCGGCTTCCCGCCCATCGACTGCATCGCTGCGCGCTCCAACGCCGCCCACGACGCCTCGAGCAGCTTCTGCTGCCGCGCCAGCTCTTTGCCGGCCAGCGCTCGCGAGTCCGCCTTCGGCGCGATCCCCGGCGCTCCGAAGTCCGTGGTCGCGTCGCCCTTCAGCTTCTGGACGACCCTGAACGCGTCGACCGATTTCGGAGGCGTGAACGGGCCGACGGCCCGGCCCACAGCACGCGTACCGAGGCCCGGCCGCGAGCAACGCCTCCAGCGCCGCATCGGAGGTCTTGCCGCTGCGGCACCAGCCCGGCCATTCGATCGCACCGGCGAAGACGCGCTTCGAACCGACCTCGAGGTAGACGTCGATCTTCGCGGTCACGTCAGAGTTCTAACGCGCCGCGCGAGATCGAGCCGAACCGGCCTCAG
>JBKKCR010000124.1:0-7181 GCA_046712825.1 Actinomycetota bacterium
TTGGGAAGCCCGAGGATCTCCTCGTTCTGTGCGATCTCCCCGGCGGGACACGGTTGCGCCGCGCCGCTCGGCACGCAGATCGCTGTGTAGTAGTGCGCGGCCGGGCGCGAGATCCAGGGCCAGCTCCACGCCTTCGACATGTAGGGATGGATCGGCTTGCCTTCGGCGTTGGTCGATCTCAGATTTTTGTGGTAGTTGAAGATCTCTCTCTGGTTGCACCACCAGAGATCCATCCCCGCTTTCGGGACCGAGCGTTCCACTCGGACGACCCCAGGCTGTGGTGTCGCGACGACCCGGCCCCCGCTCGGCAACGGTGCGGTTGCAGGGAGCTCCTGGCTTAGCGTGTTGTGACACAGCGGGGGGATGTATCGCTTGGAGGACAGGAACCAGGGCGTGTACGTCCCGATGTAGACGAGCACCGGCAGCAACCCGAAGGTCACCGCGAGCGCCGCTGCCTGGAACAGCAGCGAGTCACGCCGGGGCCGGCGCGGCATCGGCTGCGGAACGCTCGCTTCTCCCTCGTCGATGGGGAACGCCTCCGCTTCACCCTCCTCGGTGGGTAACGCCTCGGGCGCCGGCTTGGGCGCGGGCCGTAGACGGACGACCTCCCACGCGAGTCCCACGGCGAAGGCGACCGGCAGCAGCGGAGCGGCAGACCACTTCGAAGACACCGCGAGCCCGAAGGCCACGCCCGACGCCAGGCGCCACCAACGCGCCCCGGTCTTCCCCGGAGCCCGCGCTCGATCCTCAAGCAAAAGCCAGACGCCCAGGAGGATGAAGAACGACATGAAGATGTCGAGCATGGCCAGCCGCGACTGCACCAGCTGTAGACCTTCGACACCCAGCAGCACGGCTGCGGCGGCCGCGAGCCAGCGCGAGTCCCACAGGCGCCGCGCGATGAGATAGATCACGAGAACCGAAAGTGAGCCGAAGAGCGCCGACGCCGAGCGCCACCCAAAGGCGTCGTAGCCGAATATCCGGATCCCGACCGACATGAGCAGCTTCGCCGCCGGCGGATGGACGACGAAGACGGGCTCCAGCACGTCGCAGCTCGGCGGCACCGAGTTATCCGCAAATCCCATGTCGGCGCCGTGACACATGTAGCCGTACGAGTTCGGTGCGTAGTAGGTCTCGTCGAGCGGGACGATCGTCGGCGGATGGTCGAGGCGAACGAATCGCACCGCGGCCGCGGCCAGCGTTATGAGGAAAGGAAGACGCCATCCGGCGAGCGTTGCGTTCGCGAGACGAAGCGCCGCTTGGCCGGCTCGCCGGATGGAGCCGGGCGCGGGATGAACGATCTCGACGTCGGCTGTCATCCGGGTACCGGAGGCGCCTCCAGACGCTCCGGCCGCTCAAGTATAAGAAGGTATGCACCCTTCCCGCGGGACCTGCGCGCCGGGCGAGTAGATGGCCGGTCTGCTCCGCGTCGTCGCCACGCCGATCGGGAACCTCGACGATCTGTCGCCGCGCGGCGCCCGTGCGCTGGCGGACGCCGACGTCATCGCCTGCGAGGACACGCGGGTGACCCGGAAGCTGCTGTCCCGTGTGACCTCACGGGCGCGGCTGGTCTCCTATCACGCGCGGAACGAGCGCGAGCGAACCCCCGAACTCGTGCACCGCGTGGCGAAGGGCGAGCAGGTCACCCTGGTCACCGACGCCGGAACTCCCGGCCTGTCGGACCCGGGGCAGCGGCTGATCGCCGCATGCATCGACGCGGGCCTGCGTGTCGAGGTCGTGCCGGGCCCAACCGCCGCGGTCGCGGCGCTGGTCCTCTCGGGCCTGCCGACGGCGCGATTCGTCTTCGAAGGATTCCTTCCCCGGACCAAAGGCGAGCGGCGCCGTCGCTTGGAGCGGCTGGCGACCGAGGAGCGGACGCTGGTCTTCTTCGAAGCGCCGCACCGGATAGCCCAGACGCTGCGCGACATGAGCGAGGTGCTCGGCGCGCGCAAGGTCGCGCTCGCCAGGGAGCTGACGAAGATGTACGAGGAGGTCGTGCGCGGAACGCTCCCCGAGCTTGCCGAGCGGGCGGACGGCCTTCGCGGAGAGATCACCGTCGTGGTCGCGGGCGCCGAGCCGCGTTCCCCCGACGCAACTCCAGCCGACATCGCAGCGCGGCTCCGGGAGCTGATCGGAGCGGGGACCTCGAAGAAGGAGGCGATCGCGGCGGTCGCCGCGGAACTAGGGGTCGCGAAGAAGCTCGTGTATCAGACCGCGCTCGACGAAGAGATCTAGAAGCGCTTCAGCTCGGAGAGGCAGGACGCGCAGACCGGATGGTTGCGGAACTGCCGCAATGCCTCTGCGCCCCCGCAGAACGTACAGGTGTTGAGCTGCTTGGAGAGGATGATCTTGTTGTCATCGATACCGATGTCGACGTGATCGCCCTCACGGATGTCGAACGACCGCCTGATCTCCGCCGGGAGAACGATCCTGCCGAGGTCATCAACCTTCCGGCTCACACCGGTAGCCCGCACATCTTCCCCCTGCTGAATGGCGTGGAGCCGGATTATCGCCCGGGATAGACTGCCTCCACAAATGAGCGAGTTCTACATAACGACACCGATCTACTACGTCAACGACGTGCCGCACATCGGGCACGCCTACACCACCGTTGCGGCCGACGTCGCGGCCCGATTCCACCGTCTGAAGGGCGATCGAACGCACTTCCTGACGGGAACCGACGAGCACGGGCAGAAGGTGGAGCAAGCGGCTCGCGAGCATTCGATGGACCCCCGCGCGTGGACGGACTCCATGATCGAGCCTTGGAGGAACGTCTGGTCGCGCCTCCAGATCTCGAACGACGATTTCATCCGCACCACGGAGGAACGGCACGAGGGTCCCGCGAAAGCGTTCCTTCAACACCTCTACGATTCCGGGGAGATCTACGCCGGCGAATACGAAGGCCCGTACTGCGTCGCGTGTGAGCAGTTCTACGCCGAGTCGGAGCTGATCGACGGCAACTGTCCGATCCACGGCCGTCCGGTGGAGAGGTTGAAGGAAGAGAACTACTTCTTCCGTCTGTCGAGACAGGCCGACTGGCTGCTCGGCGATTACTACGCGCGTACGCCCCCGGCCGTGCGTCCGGAGGCGCGCCTCAACGAGGTTATCGGGCACGTGCGCGGCGGCTTGCAGGACATCTCGGTTTCGCGGCCGTCGCTGGAATGGGGCATCCCGGTGCCGTGGGATCCGAAGCACGTGATCTACGTGTGGATCGAAGCGCTCCAGAACTACATCACCGCGCTTGGCTATCCGGACGGCGAGCTCTTCAAGGCCTTCTGGCCGGGCACACACCTGATCGGCAAGGACATCCTCCGATTCCACGCCGTGATCTGGCCGGCGATGCTCCACGCGGCCGGCGAGGAGCCTCCGCGCACGGTGTTCGCGCACGGATGGCTGCTCGTGCGCGGCGAGAAGATGTCGAAGACGAAGCTGACGGGGATCCATCCCGACCAACTGCTCGACGCGTTCGGCGTCGACGCGTACCGCTACTACTTCCTTCGCGAGATCGCGTTCGGGCAAGACGGCAACTTCTCGTGGGAGTCGATGGTCGCCCGCTACAACGCCGATCTGGCGAACGGTCTGGGGAACCTCGCGAGCCGGGTGCTCTCGATGATCGTCTCTTACTTCGACGGGGTGGTGCCCGAGCCGGGGCCCGCAGCCGGCCAGGAGGGGCTCGAGCGCGCTGTGTCCGACGCCCTCCCCTCCTACCTGAAGGCGATGGACGCGTTCGCCTTCCATGAGGCCATCGACGCCGCCTTCGGCATCGTCCGAGAGGCCAACGGCTTCATCGTCGCCGCCGCGCCCTGGAAGATGGCCAAAGACCCAGCTCAGAGGGCCCAGTTGGGGACGGTGCTCTGGTCGGCGGCCGAAGCGCTGCGTGTGCTTGCCTTGCTTCTCTGGCCGGTTATGCCGGAAGCGTGTGAGCGGCTCTGGGCCCAGCTGGGGATCAAGGACCCGCTGTCCGGTCACCCGCTCGAGGAGGCGGCGGGCTGGGGCGGTCTGGCTCCCGGGACCCGGGTATCGAAGGGCGAGGGCCTGTTCCCGCGCATCGCCGACTCCGATTAGATGCTCGTCGACACCCACTGCCATCTCGACATGCTCGACGTCGAGGCTGTGCTCGCGCGCATGCGCGAGGCCGGCGTCGAGCGCGCCGTCACGATCGGCGTGGATCTCGCCTCGAGCGAGTGGGCGGTGCGCGCCGCCGACGAGCACCCCGAGTTATGGGCGACCGTCGGACTACATCCGCACGACGCCAAGGATCGTACCGACGCGTTGATGGTTCGGCTCGAGGAGCTGGCGTCTCACCCGCGTGTCGTCGGCGTCGGTGAGGCGGGCCTCGACTATCACTACGACAACTCGCCGCGAGATCAACAGCGCGCATCGTTCGTCGAGCAGATCGCCCTCGCGAAGCGCGCCGGCAAGGCGCTCGTCATCCACACGCGTGACGCGTGGGAGGATACGTTCTCGATCCTCGAGGCGGAAGGCTTGCCGGAGCGCTCGGTGTTCCATTGCTGGTCGGGCGATGCGGCGAATGCACGTCGTGCTGTCGCGCTCGGCGCGGTGCTCTCGTTCTCCGGAACCGTCACGTTCCGCAATGCGACGGAGCTACGCGAAGCCGCGGCGGTGACGCCGCTCGATCGTATCGTCGTCGAGACCGACTCACCGTTCCTCACGCCGCAACCGCATCGCGGAAGGCCGAACGAACCCGCGTATGTTCGTTTCGTTGCCGAAGAGATCGCTCGCATGAGATCGGTGGCCGTGGATGACGTGATCCGCGCGACCGGCGACAACGCTGCACGCCTGTTCCGCTGGCAATGACCTCGCCTTCGGTCACGGCGAGCCACTCGTAGTGTCCAAAACGCCCGTTTACTCGCCCTGTTCTGCGGGTAAGAATGCCTGGTTTTGGGCCGCTTACGTGGGGTTTTGGAGCCCCGCCGCATTGCTGCTAGGGTCACCAAGCAAGCCTTCTCCACTTCCCCCGGTCTTCCCCCCGGAATTCTTCGGACCGGCCCCTGTCCCCGAACGAGGAGGAAACACGTGCGCGCGAAGATCGCGCAGGCCGCCGTCGTCGCGCTCCTCAGTGTCTCCGCAATTGCCTACGGTGCGCTCGAGAAGCACGTAACGGTGCGCGTCGAAGATGAGTCGATCAGGATGCGAACCTTCGCCGGGACGGTCGCGGAGGCGCTCGATCGGGCTCACGTCACACTCGAAGATCAAGATGTCGTAACGCCGTCGTTGACGACGAGCATCCGAGAAGGTCTCGTCATCGTCGTCCGTCGGGCGAAGCCGATCACATTGCTGCTGAACGGAGAACCGCGGCAAGTCATCGTGACTGCGCGCACCGTCCAAGAAGTGATCAAAGAGTTACACCTCGGTACCTCGATGGCCGACTTCGTCGGCACCGCGCGTTCGGCGCGCGTCACGGCGGGCATGGTGCTGGTGTACCGCGCAGCCGTTGGGATCCGTATCGTTCATGACGGCGTCACGGAAACCGTGATCACCAACGCGGCGAGCATCCGCGACGTGTTGAGCGAGCTCGGCGTCACGCTCATCGGCAAAGACGAGGTCTGGCCGACGATGGACGCGGCTCCGGTTGGCGGGATGGTCGTCCGCGTCATGCGCGTTGGCACGCGGACGGAGACGGCGTCGCGCGGTATCCCCTATCCCACGGTGCTCCGGAACGACCCAACGCTGGAGGGCGGAGTGCGCAAGCTCCGTCAGGCGGGTCGCAACGGCTCACGCCTCGTGACCTATCAAGTGACCTACAAGGACGGGAAGGCCGTGACCCGCAGGGTCATCAGCTCCAAGGTTGTTCGCAAGCCGGTTCCCAAGATCGTCGCCGTCGGCACCGGGCCCAAATGCATCTGCACCAAGGGCACCCAGAGCGGCAAGGGGACCTGGTATGGCGCCCCGAGCATGACCGCGGCGCATCCGACCCTGCCGTTCGGGACCGTGGTCCAGGTCACGAATCTCGAAACCGGGAAAACCGTGACCGTCACGATCCGCGACCGGGGGCCGTACGGGGACGGTCGGATCATCGATCTCTCCAAGGACGCCTTCGCCAAGCTGGCTCCTTTGTCGGAGGGGGTCATCCCGGTCCGTATCCGCTGGTAGGCGGCTCGGTTACACTCGCGCGATGCCCCCACTCGGGCGCCGCGAGACCCGCGACCTCCTTTCTCGCCACGGACTGAGCCCGCGCGTCTCGCTCGGGCAGCATTTCCTCGTAGACCCCAACACCATCCGCAAGATCGTTACCGCCGCTGCGCCGCGCCGCGGTGAGCAGATCCTCGAGATCGGCGCCGGGCTCGGCTCCCTCACAGTCGGTCTGGTGGAGACCGGAGCCCGCGTGGTGGCCGTCGAGCGCGACCGCGGACTGACCTCGGCCTTGGGCGAAGTCCTCGCAGGGCACGACGTGAAGCTGGCATGGGGCGACGCGATGAAGCTCGACTACCATCGCCTGCTCGAAGGCCGTCCCACTCGCGTGGTGTCGAACCTTCCGTACAACATCGCGACCCCACTCGTCCTGCGGCTCTTACAGGACCAGTCGGAGGTGTCCGAGCTCATCGTGATGATCCAGCGGGAGGTGGGGGAGCGTCTCGCCGCGAAGCCGGGTTCGGATCCGTACGGCGCTGTGTCTGCGAAGGTCGCCTATCTCGCCGAGGCTCACGTCTTGTTCTCGGTATCGCGCCGCGTGTTCCTGCCCGAGCCGGACGTGGATTCCGTCGTCGTCGGATTGCGTCGTCGCGCACGGGCTCCCGTCTCCGGCCAGCGCGACCGCATCTTCGGCGTGATCGAGGCGGGGTTCGCGACGCGCCGCAAGACGATCCGCAACGCGCTCAAAGGAGCCGGCATCACGGTGGAGCGGGTCGAGGAGGCGCTCGCGAAGGCCGGCATCGGCGGGGGAGAGCGTGCCGAGCGGCTCGGTCTCGAGGAGTTCGCTGCGATCGCCCGCGTGCTGCGCGTCCCCGTTCGCACCCGGGGCCGGGCCGGGTCGCGCCGATGAGGCTGACCGCCCCGGCGAAGATCAACCTTTATCTGGCCGTTCTGGGGCGGCGGCCGGACGGCTTACACGACCTCGAGTCGGTGATGCAGTCCGTCTCCTTGGTCGACGAGATCTCGCTCGAGCCGGCCGACGTGGTCTCGCTCGACGTCTCCCCGCCCGGCGCCGCACCCGAGGACGAGTC
>JBKKCR010000125.1:0-6515 GCA_046712825.1 Actinomycetota bacterium
ACTCTCACCGCCGCTCTCCGCGTCGCTGGGACCCCAACATCCAGCGGGTCCGCGCGGTGGTCAACGGCACTCCGAAGCGCCTGAACGTGTGCACCCGCTGCATAAAGGCGGGCAAGGTCCAGCGCGCCGGCTAGTCGTCTCCGGTAGCCAGCCGCCAGGACGGGTTCACGGGACCGATCCCCTTCCCGATCGCGAGCGAGTGCTCGATCGCACCGGTGACGAACTCCTTGGCATCGCCCACCGCCACTTCGAGCGCGAGTCCCTTGGCGAGTCCGGCGGCGATCGCTGCCGAGAGCATGCATCCGGTTCCGTGCGTGTTCGGCGTGTCGAGGCGACGCCCGGCGAACTCCCGGATCCCGTCCGCCGTCACGAGCACATCCACCGCGTCGCGCCCTTCGACGTGTCCGCCCTTCACCAGGACCGCGCGAGCACCCAGCGCCAGGATCGCCTGCCCGGCGGAGACCTGATCGGCGTGGGTCTTGACCTCCGGCATGCCGGCGAGCCCGGCCGCCTCGTGAGCGTTCGGCGTAACGACGAGCGCGAGCGGCACGATCCGCCGGCGCAAAGCGTCGATCGCCTCGGAGTGGAGCAGTGGGTCGCCGTGCTTCGAGATGAAGACCGGATCCACAACGAGCCGATCGATCTCGACCTCGCGGATGGCGCGCGCGACCGCCTCGATGATCGGCTCGCTCGCGAGCATGCCGGTCTTCGCCGCATCCACGCCGATGTCGGACGCGACGGCGGTGATCTGCGCGGCGACGGTTTCGGGCGGCAGCTCGACGAAGCCGCTCACGCCGATCGTGTTTTGCACGGTGACGGCGGTGATAGCCGTCATCCCCCACACACCGAGCGCTTGGAACGTCTTGAGGTCCTGCTGGATCCCCGCACCGCCGCCGGAATCGGACCCGGCGATCGTGAGTGCCCGGTAGATCACGCGTCCCCCCCGAAATGATCCCAGCCGAGCCCGGCGAGCGGGGATCGGGCGCCGTCCCGTTCGATCAGGATCCGCTCGTCCCCCACCAACTCACCGATCGGGGTCACGGGTGTCGGAGCCAGCGCCTCGGCGAGCGCCGACACTTGAGCTGCCGGGATGGCGATCGCGAGCTCGTAGTCGTCCCCGCCCCCCAAGGCGAGCCGGTTGGGGTCGGCGCCGGCCCAGGCCGCCACATCGGTCACCCCGTCGGCGACCGGAACGGACGAGTCGCGGATCTCGACGCCGAGACCGGAGGAATCGCAGATGTGACAGACGTCTGCCGCAAGCCCGTCCGACACGTCGATCATCGCGGTGGCCCCCGCGGCCGCAGCCGCGAGGCCTTCCCGGACGCGCGGCGTCGGACGGCGATGGGCGGCCGCAAGTTCCGGGAACCGATCGAGGAGTGCCACGGCGCGTTCGTCCTCGTACGCAGCACGGAGGAGCCACAGTCCCGCGGCCGCCCCGCCGACCGAACCCGTGACGCAAACGACATCCCCCGCCCGCGCGCCTCCACGGCTCACGACACCCGACGGACCGGCGTCGCCGAGGACGGCCACGGAAACGATCAGACGGTCCGAACCCACCGTGTCCCCGCCGACGACCGAAACGCCGAAGGCACGCGCGCCCTCCCCGAGCCCGTCGTACAACGCCTCGAGCATCGCGACCGGCGTCGACGCCGGCGCCCCAAGCGACACCAGTGCGTAGCGTGGTATGCCACCCATCGCCGCGATGTCGGAGACGTTCACCGCCAGCGCCTTCCAGCCGACGTCGCCGACGGAGGAGAACGCCAGGTCGAAGTGAACCCCCTCGAGCAGCAGGTCGGCTGTGGCCAGCGCCGCCCCGGCGAACCGCACCGCCGCGGCATCATCCCCGGGCCCCAGGACGACGTTCTCGCCCGGAGTTGCCAGACGGGAGACGAGCCTGGAGATGAGGCCGAATTCGCCGAGGTCGCGCGCGTCTTCTCCCACGCTCGCCAGCATAGCCCCGGTCGCCGGGAGCCCTGCCGGGCTTGCCCCGCGTGACCGCGTCGGTAGAGAATCCGGCTCAGAGTCCGAATCGGGAGGCAGGGAAATGGGCGTCATCAACACCATCGAGCTCGAAGGCGTTTCCAACGAATCCTGGGGCGCCGCCGCCCGTGAGGCCCTGCGCGAGGCCGCGAAGACGATCCGCCACATCCAAAAGATGGACGTGCTTTCGACGGCATGCTCGGTCAAAGAGAACAAGCTGACCGAGTACCGCACCCAGGTCCGGCTCTATTTCGAGGTCGAACCGAGCCGCTAGCCCGTCGGCGCGCAAACACTTCCGAAACTTCCGCTTCTTTGTTTTGTCTGCTCAGCAGCCCGGCCGGTATCATTTGTGAACGCTTTCACAACGGGGTGGGCGCGCGTCGTCGGCGTCCTGCCGATGACGCAAGGAGCCCGGCCGTGACCCAGAAGAAGCTCGAAGGGCCTTCTTACCTTCTCGAAGCGCGCTCGTTCCTCGTCGACCCTTCGCAGGACGAGCTCATCGAGCTCACCGCGAAGATGCCGAACGCGCAGTGGACCAGTTACGAGAACCAGAACATCACGACACGCGTCGACTCGCGCAGTGCCGCCTCGACCTTCATCGCGACGGACTCGCCCGAAACTCACAACGGCCACAAGACGATCACCCGGGACGAGTACGCCCGTGTCGCGGAGATGCAGGAGGCCTACATCCGCGAGCAGGACATGGTCGTGATCAACGGCTACATCGGCAACGACGAGGCCTTCCGCGTGCCGGCGCGGCTCGTGATCGAAGCGCGCAACGCGAACATCGCCGGCTCGCAGGACCTCCTCTACTTCCACGAGGGTCAGTCGCCCGATCACGAACCGGAGGTCACGGTCATCTACACGCCGAACCTCCAGGCGCCGGGCTATCCCAACGAGCGCCTTATCGCGGTCGATCTCGAGAACAACGTGACCCGCGTCATCTACTCCGACTACTTCGGTGAGTCGAAGAAGGGTGGCCTGCGGATGTGGAACAAGATCGTCTTCGATCGCGGCGGCCTCGGCCTGCACGCCGGCGGCAAGGTCATCCCGACGCCGGGCGGCGACAAGACGTTCCTGATCATAGGCCTGTCGGGCACCGGCAAGACGACGACCACCTTCACGCGACAGAACGACTCCAAGCCGGTGCAGGACGACTTCATCGCGCTCATGCCGGGCGGCAAGATCTACGGGACCGAGAACGGCTGCTTCGCCAAGACGTACGCGCTGTCGCCCGAGTACGAGCCGACGATCCACAGCGCGGTCACCTCGCCGGGCTCCTATCTAGAGAACGTCTCGCAGAAGAACGGCGACCTCGACTTCTTCGATGAGTCGTTCACGGCCAACGGCCGCGCGGTCTTCGCGATGGAGAAGCTGGGCTGGTTCAAGGACGCGCGCGAAGCCGGCACGGTCGACTACATGCTCATCCTCAATCGCAACAACAACATCATCCCGGCCGTCGCGAAGCTCCGACCCGAGCAAGCCGCCGCATACTTCATGCTCGGTGAGACGCAGGGGACGAGCGCCGGCGGTAAGGACGAGGCCGGCAAGGCGTTGCGCGTTCCCGGCACGAACCCCTTCTTCCCGCTCCCGCACGAGCTTCAGGGAAATCGCTTCCTCGAGCTGCTCAACACGCACTCGATGGAGGTTTTCTTGATGAACACGGGATGGATCGGCGGCGACGACGCCGACGAGCGCGAGGGGCGCGCCAAGAAGGTCAAGATCCCGATCTCGAGCGCGGTCGTGAAGGCGGTAGCCGAAGGCACCATGACCTTCGAGGAAGACCCCGACTTCGGTTATGGGCTCGCGACCGCGGTGCCGGGCATCGACGACCCGGAGTTCCTGAAGCCGTGGCTCCTCTACGAACGTCAGGGCCGCGCCGACGAGTACCGGGAGCAGGTCGCCCGCTTGAAGAAGGAGCGCGCCGAGTTCCTGGGCGGCTTCACCGGCCTCGGCACCTCGATCGCGTCAGCCGTTTCGTAAGGCCTCGAGCACTTCGGCGTCGCTCACTTGCGGGAAGCGGCCGTACCACTGTCCTACGGCCGCGAACGGCTCCGGTGTGGCAAGCACGACTACCTCATCGGCGATCTCCTCGAGCCGGTCGACCGATTCCTTCGGCGCCACGGGAACGGCCAGGACGACCGACCGCGCGTCCTGTGCCTTGAGCGAGCGCAGCGCGACCTCCGCCGTGTTGCCGGTCGCTACCCCGTCGTCGACGACGATGACGTCCTTCCCAACGACATCGAGGGGGGGACGCCCCGCACGATAGATCTCGAGCCGCCGCGCGATCTCCTCGAGCTGGCGTACGACCTCCGCCGCGATGTACTCGTCCGTTACGCGGAGCGTCTGGACGAGCCGCTCGTCGAGGACGGTGGTCCCGTCGGCTGCGACCGCCCCGATCCCCAACTCAGGATTGACCGGCGCGCCGAGCTTGCGGGGCACCACAACGTCGAGCGTCCCGCCGGTGCCCGGAGCTACCTCCGCCGCGACGATCACGCCTCCCCGCGGGATCCCGAGAACGAGCGTTCCCGGCCGCTCTCCCAGCGCCTCACCGAGCTTCCGGCCGGCCTCAAGCCGATCCGAGAAAATCACCGCTCGAGTCTACGCCGTGCGCCGAGTTGTCCTGACCTCCGACGCGCCGTATAGAATCCCGGCTCTCATGGCTACGACAAAGACGCGTCCCAAGGAGGTGAGGTCCGTGGTTAACGCGTACATCCTTATCCAGACCGAGGTCGGCCGCGCCGCGCAGGTCGCCAAGGAAGTGGCGAGGATCAAGGGCGTGAAGTCGGCCGAGGACGTGACCGGTCCCTACGACGTCATCGTCCGCGCCGAGGCCCGATCGGTCGACGACCTTGGCAAGCTCGTCGTCGCCAAGATCCAGGGCGTTGAAGGGATCACGCGCACCCTCACCTGCCCCGTGGTGCACCTCTAGAGAACGCAGCAACGGCGAGCGGGCCACGAGCCCGCTCGTTTTCTTCTAAGCATCCCCGTGGCGCTCGAGCGCCAGCTCGATCAGCCGGTCGATCAGCTTCGCGTAGGGAACGCCGCTCGCCTCCCACAGCTTGGGATACATCGAGATCGGCGTGAAGCCTGGGATCGTGTTGATCTCATTTAGGTAAAGAGCGCCCGACGCGTCCTCGTAGAAGAAGTCGACGCGGGCCATCCCGACGCAGTCGATCGCACGGAACGCTTCGAGCGCGACCCGGCGGACCTCCTCGGAGACTTGCTCCGGGATCGGCGCCGGGATCCGCAGCTCACTCCCCTCTTCGAGATACTTCGCTCCGAAGTCGTAGAACTCGTGGTGCGGCACGACCTCTCCGACGATCGAAGCCTCGGGCTCGTCGTTGCCGAGCACCGCACACTCCAGCTCTCGCGCGCGGATCGCGCGCTCGACGAGCGCCTTCCGGTCGAACGAGAGCGCAAGCTCGAGCCCGGCGCGGAGCTCGGCAACGTTGCGGCACTTCGAGATCCCGACGCTCGAACCCAGATTCGCCGGCTTGGTGAAACACGGGAACGCGATCTCTCCTTCGGCGAGCTCCACCAGTCGATCGGGGCTTCGCCGCCAGGCTTCGACATGGACGTGCAGATACGGGACGATGCGAAGACCGCGCGACGCGAAGAGCTGCTTCTGCATCTCCTTGTCCATCCCCAGCGCCGACGCGAGTACTCCCGCGCCCACGTACGGAACGCCGGCGAGCTCGAGGAGGCCTTGAACCGTCCCGTCCTCGCCGTACGGTCCGTGGAGCACCGGGAACACGACGTCGACCGAGCCCAGCCCCTCAGCACCCGAACCGCCCTCCAGCGGCCGCAGCAACGCCTCCTGCCCTTCCCGGACGAGTGCGACCCCCGTTCCTTCCTCGCCGGTGCCCGGCAGCGCTCCCGGCGTGTCTTCGAGCTGATCGGGGGTCTTAGCCGGCAGCAGCCAACGCCCTTGCTTGGTGATCGCGATCGGGACGACGTCGTACTTGTCGCGGTCCATCGCGGCCATCATCGACCGCGCGCTGACGACGGAAACCTCGTGCTCGGCGGAGCGGCCACCGTACAGGATGGCCAGTCGTATCCTTCGCCCGGGTTCACGTCCGCTCACGAAAGGGCCTCCTCGAAGTCGGCGATCAGATCCTCGGGGTCTTCGATCCCGACGCTCACCCGCATGAGCCCATCGGTCACTCCGGCCGCCTCCCGGTCTTCACGCGAGAGCTGCGTGTGCGTGATGCTCGCCGGGTGGACGATCAGCGTCTTCGTGCCGCCCAGCGACGCCGCTGGCGACGCAAGCCGCACGCGTTCGAGCACGCGCCTCCCGGCCGGCATGCCGCCCGATACCTCGAAGGTGAGCATCCCGCCGAAGCCTCTCGGGAACTGCTTCGCGGCGAGCTCGTGCTGCGGATGAGATGCAAGCCCCGGATACGTGACGCGCTCGACGGTCGGCAAGCGCTCGAGCGCCTTCGCGAGCGCCATCGCGTTCGAGCAGATCCGATCCATGCGAAGCGCGAGGGTCTGTACCCCGCGTATCGTCAGCCACGCCTCCAACGGGGCGA
>JBKKCR010000126.1:0-15165 GCA_046712825.1 Actinomycetota bacterium
CGCGCGATGGGTAGAAGCGTCTCTCGAACGGATTCCTGAACGCGTCCTCGCCAGCCGAGCCAGCGATACAAGGAGCGCGGCGTCCCGGTCATGCCGCTCACCGGGCCCCACACGAATGGGAGGCCGGGGATCCTCGACACGCCGGCGGGCAGCCAGTTGACGGTCCAGGTGATGTGGTGCGCGACGTCGAACCCGTTCTCCCGATGCAACTTCTTGCCGGCGCGCGCCGCCGCCCGTTGCCACACGAAGGCGTGGAGGAGATGCCGGTCTCGTTTCTTGGCTCGGAATCCCCGTGTCCATTCCGGAACGTCGACCGGCACCAGGTGCAGGCGCCCGGCCACATCCGGGTACTTCTTGAGATACGGCTCCACGCGGCGCGCCCACTGGGTTGGCGTGATCAGCCAGACGTCGTTGTGTTCGGCCATCGACCGGACCCAGTACCACCCGGCCCCAGGCTCGGAGCCCCATGCAGGAGCGCAGGCGTACGCGCTGGCGAGTACCTTCACGAAGACTCCGGATAGAAGCGGGCTCGGCGCGGGCCCCCGGCGGCCGGCCGGGCGCCGGAAATCTTACCCGAGCGCTCGGTCGCCTCTTCGCAGGTGGCGGGCTAGGGGAAAAGCCTCCGAAAGCGAACTCTTACCGTTCTCCTCTACCCTCCGGCAGGCCTCCGACCCTATAATTCGGCCCGAAACCCATCCCCGGATCCTCCAAGGAGAAGCCGATGTCCCGACGCTGGGTCTATACGTCCGAGTCCGTCACCGAGGGCCATCCGGACAAGATGGCCGATCAGATCTCCGACGCCATCCTCGACGCGATCCTGAAAGACGATCCCTTCGGCCGCGTGGCCTGCGAGACGTTCGTGACGACCGGCCTTGCGGTGGTCGGTGGCGAGATCTCGACCTCGACATACGTCGACGTACCGTCGCTCGTGCGGCGAGTCATCATGGACATCGGCTACACGCGCGCCAAATACGGCTTCGACGGGGAGACGTGCGGCGTCGTCGTCGCGATCCAAGAGCAGTCCCCCGACATCGCGCAGGGCGTCGACCACGCGTACGAAGAGCGCGCCGGTGGGAGCGATGAGCTCGACACGCAGGGCGCCGGCGACCAGGGGATGATGGTCGGCTACGCGGTGAACGAGACGCCGGTCCTCATGCCGATGCCGATCTACCTCGCGCACAAGCTCGCGCACCGGCTGGCCGAGGTGCGCAAGGTCGGCCTCGTGCCGTATCTCCGGCCCGACGGCAAGACGCAGGTGACGGTCGAGTACGAGGACAACAAGCCGGTGCGAGTGAACGCGATCGTCGTGAGCGCGCAGCACCAGCCCGACATCGACATCGAGACGCTTCTTACCCCCGACATCAAGGAGCACGTCGTCGATCCGATCCTGAACGACGTGGGTTTGGACTTCGAGGGCTACAGCCTCTTCGTGAACCCGACCGGGAAGTTCGAGGTCGGCGGTCCCAAGGGCGACACCGGCCTCACCGGTCGCAAGATCATCGTCGACACATACGGCGGCATGGCGCGACACGGCGGCGGCGCCTTCTCCGGAAAGGACCCGACGAAGGTCGACCGCTCGGCCGCATACGCCGCGCGCTGGGTCGCGAAGAACGTCGTCGCCGCCGGTCTCGCGGAACGCTGCGAGCTCCAGATCGCGTACGCGATCGGCGTCGCGCACCCGGTGTCGGTCACGGTCGAGACCTTCGGCACCGAGAACGTCGCCGTCGAGAAGATCGAGAAGTGCGTCAAGGAAGTCTTCGACCTTCGCCCTGCGGCGATCCTCAGAGACCTCGACCTGCGCCGGCCGATCTACCAGAAGACCGCGGCTTACGGTCACTTCGGCCGTGAGGCCAAGGAGTTCACCTGGGAGCACGCCAGCCGGGCCGACGATCTGAAGAGTTGCATCTAGTCTTCGGGTGACCGGCCGGAGGCCGTGACCAGCTTCGCTTCGGTCGTCCTGGTCCATCCCTCGCTTTCCCATCTCGATCGAGCCTTTACGTACCGGGTCCCGGAGGGTATGACGCTCGATGTCGGAGCGCGCGTCCGCATTCCTTTCCGTCGGAAGAACCGTGAAGGGATCGTGGTCGAGCTCCTGGCGGAGTCCGACGTCGCGCGGACGCTGAACGTCGGTGACACGCTCGGCCCCGGCCTCGACCCGCAGACCGTCGAGCTGTGCCGGTGGGTGTCGTCGCATTACCTGTCCACGCTCGGCGAGGCGCTCGCAGCGGCGGTTCCCGAACGCGTCGTGGAGGAGGAGTCCGTCGAGCCGGCGGTCGCGCCGCGGGTTCGCGCCCGCTCCCTGACCTGGCTCCAGCGGTACCGCGGCGGCCACGCCCTGGCGCGCGCGATCGACGGTGGCCGGCACGCGGGATTCTCGTGGCGACCCGGCCCGGCCAAAGCGCAGGAGATCGCCGCCCTCGTGGCGTCGGTGGCGGCCCGGGGACGCGGCGTGCTCGTCCTCGTTCCCGAGGTGCGTGTCGCGGGCGAGACCATCGACGCCCTGGCGCCGCTTGGGGACGCCGTCGCGCGGCTCGGAAGTGATCGCGGGGCGCGTGAGCGATATCGGGAATGGCTCGCGCTGCGGTCGGGTGCCAAACGGATCGCCGTGGGCGGGCGTGCGGCCGTGTATGCGCCCGTCGTGGACCTCGGCCTGGTCGTCGTGGACGACGAGGCGCACGTCTCCTACAAGGAGCGTCGCGCGCCACGTATCAACGCGCGGCCGGTCGCGAACGAGCGCTCCCGAAGGTCCGGCGCCGTCTTCGTCGCCGTCGGAATCCCGCCGAGCATCGAAGCCGGCGCCGCCGCCGAGCGCGGCGTGCTGGCTCTCGTTGGGCTTCCCCGCGCCGATCTGCTCCGCGCCCGGCCGCCGGTGACCGTGGTCGACCGCTCTCGCGAGCCCTCGAGGCACGTCCCGCACGCCGAGACCCTGCGGCGGTGCCGCACGGCGCTCGAGTCGGGGAAGCGCGTGGTGCTCTTGGCTCACCGAGCGGGAGACGCTTCCCGAGCCATCGCCGCACGGACGTTCCGTGCGCTCCCGACCAAGACGCCGGCTCGGCTCGACGCCCGCACGCCGCCCGAGGATCTCGCGGCCGCGATCCGCGAAGCCGACTGCATCGTCGCGACGCCGGTGATCGCCAAAGACCTGGCGGTCGAGGGCGTGGGCGTCGTCGCGATCGTCGAAGCCGACGCGGCGCTCGCCGTTCCCGAATTCCGGGGAACCGAGGAAGCGTTCGCGACTTGGTGGCACGTCGCTCGGTGGGCGGCCGGCGGCTCGGTCGTGGTCGAGACCGAGGATCCCAAACACCCCGCGATCCGCGCGCTCGTACGATGGGACGTCGAGGCGCTGTACCGGTTCGAAAGCTCCCGTCGCCGGGAAACGGGGTATCCTCCCTTCGCGAGCCTGGCGCGCATCGATGCTCCCGCCGCGCGCGCAGAGGAGGCCGCCAAGGCGGTTTCGGAAGCGGTGCCCGGAGGCGAGGTGCTCGGCCCGTTGGAGAGAGGCGGACGCGCGGTCGTCGTCGTGCGCACGTCTTCGCGGGCGGCGCTTCTGGACGGGCTTCGGCCGCTCGTTGAGGCCTGGCGTTCGTCCGGTGAGCCGTTCCGGGTGGACGTCGATCCGAGAGAGGTGTTGCCCTGATGGGTCAGCTCGACATCCGGAAGTTCGGCGATCCGATCCTTCGGTCGCCCGCGTCCGCCGTCATCGATTTCGACGACAAGCTCGCCGCGCTCGCCGCGGCCATGCGCGAGACGATGCTCGCGGCGCCCGGCGTCGGTCTCGCCGCGCCGCAGGTGGGCGTCCCGCGGCGGCTGTTCACGTTCGACTCCGGCGAGGAATCCGGCGCGTACGCGAATCCGGAGATCGTCTGGCGTTCCGAAGAGACCCAGGAAGGAGAGGAAGGCTGCCTGTCGATCCCCGGGATCTACTTCCCTGTCGTCCGAGCGATGCGCGTTCGCGTGAAGGCGCAGGAGCTCGACGGCTCTCCGTTCGATCGAGAAGCCGAGGGGTTCCTGGCTCGTATCTTCCAGCACGAGATCGATCATCTCGACGGCGTGCTGTTCGTCGATCGGCTCGATGAGGAACGGCGTCGCGAAGCGATGCGGACGATACGCGAGGCCGAGCTCGGGCTGTCGGCGCCCCCCGGCGACCCGGCCCGCGCGCTGTGAGACTCGGTGCGGATCGTCTTCTTCGGCACCCCTGAGCCGGCCGCAGTCGCGCTCGACGCTCTGCTGGCCTCGCGACACGAGGTCCCCGCCGTCGTGACCCAGCCCGATCGCCCCCGCGGCCGGAGCGGAACCCCCCAGCCGTCGCCGGTCAAGGTCCGTGCGCTCGAGGCCGGCCTGCAGGTCCTCCAGCCGTCCTCCCCGCGCGACGCCGGCTTCGCCGAGACGCTCGCGGGATCCAGGCCGGACGTATGCGCCGTCGTCGCCTACGGTCACATCCTTCCGCCCGAAGTCCTTGCCGTGCCGCCGCGCGGCACCGTGAACGTCCACTTCTCACTCCTGCCCGCCTACCGGGGCGCGGCGCCGGTCCAACGGGCGATCATGGCCGGAGAGACCGAGACCGGAATCACCACGTTCCTGCTCGAGCCGACGATCGACACGGGACCGATGCTTCTCCAGATCCGCGAGCGGATCGATCACGGCGACTCCACCGGATCGCTGCTTGAACGCCTCGCATCGATCGGCGCTCGCGCGCTCGTAGACACCCTGGACGGACTCGAAGCCGGCACCCTGAACCCCATCGAGCAAGACCCGGCCCGCGCCTCGCCGGCGCCCAAGATCAAGCCCGAGGAAGGCGCGATCGACTGGAGCCGGCCGGCCGTCGAGATCGCCAACCTCGTGCGCGCGCTCGACCCGAATCCGGGGGCGTACTCCACGTTCCGGGGGAAGCGGATCAAGCTTTGGCGTGCGCGAGCGACCGACGGGCGGGAGTCAGCGGCTGAACCGGGCGCCGTCGTGGATGCCGGGAAGGAGCGCCTCGTCGTTGCGACCGGCGACGGCCTGCTCGAGGTGCAGGATTTACAACAGGAAGGGGCGAAAAGGCTCGAAGCCTCCGCATTCGTGCGCGGTCACCGTCCCCGGGCCGGCGAGACGTTCGGCTCCCTGTAACCAGCCGTCCCCTGCGAGTAAAATCCGGAGCCGGGCCCGACCACGAAGGGTGATCTTGATCGCACACAAGCTCGCACCGTCGGTGCTCTCTGCCGACTTCGCGCACCTTGCCGAACATGTTGCAGCGGTCGAGATGCATTCCGACCTGTTGCACGTCGACGTCATGGACGGCCATTTCGTCCCGCCGATCACGATCGGGCCGGTCGTGGTCAAAGCGCTGCGTCGGGTCACTTCGCTCCCGCTCGAATGCCACCTGATGGTGGACCGCCCGGAAGAGCAGGTGGAGCAGTTCGCCGAGGCCGGAGCGAACTCCGTCGTGTGGCATCTCGAGGCGGCTCCGGATCCTCGTCCGGTGTTGAAACGAGCTCGTGACCTTGGCCTCAAAGCGGGCCTTGCGATCAATCCGGAGACGGCGTTCGAGACGGCGGTGCCGTTCCTCGAGGAGATCGACGTCCTGAACATCATGACCGTCAACCCCGGTTGGGCCGGCCAGGCGTTCCTCCACGACGTGCTGCCGAAGATCCGCGCCGCACGAGAGCACGTCGAGTCCCACGGGCTGCGGCTCGACATCTCCGTCGACGGGGGAGTGAACACCGAAACCGCGAAGCTTTGCCTGGAAGCCGGGGCCAACGTCCTCGGCGCGGCCACCGCGATCTTCGGGCAGCCGGACGCTTCCGCCGCGGCAGAGGAGCTTCGTCGGCTCATGGCTACCTACGCCGGCGACACGCGCTGATGGCCGAGACCATCCTCGTCGCCGACGACGATCCGGCGATCCTCCGCCTCGTAGAGGTCAACCTCAAGCTCGAAGGTTTCGAGGTGATAACCGCCGCAGACGGCGAGGAAGCCCTCAGGCTCGTCCTGGAGACCATGCCGGCGTTGGTGCTCCTCGACGTCATGATGCCGAAGCTGGACGGTTACGAGGTCTGCTCTCGGATCCGTGCGGACGGCCGGACGCGTCATGTGAACGTCATCATGCTGACCGCGAAGTCGTTGTCCGCCGACAAGATCGTAGGGCTTACCTCAGGCGCAGACGATTATGTGCTGAAGCCGTTCGATCCGATGGAGCTGATCGCACGCGTTCGGTCGACCCTCCGTCGCACGAAAGAGATGCGCGCGCTCTCGCCGCTCACCGGTTTGCCGGGTAACCTCGCGATCGAGGATGAGATCCAACGCCGCTTCGCTTCCGGCGAGGCCATCGCCGTTTGTTATGCGGATCTCGACAACTTCAAGGCGTACAACGACCACTACGGTTTCCTTCGCGGCGACCGTGCGATCGCATACACCGCCGAGGTGCTTCGTGAGGTTGCCCAGTCTTCACCGCATGCCTTCGTCGGACACATCGGCGGCGACGACTTCGTGATCGTTGTACCGGCCGACGAAGCCGAGTCGGTCTGTCAAAAGACGATCGAGCTCTTCGATCGTGGCGTCGGCGGTCTGTACGACCCCCTCGAAGCCGCCGAGGGGTTCATCGAAGTCGAGGACCGGCGGGGGCAAACGATCCGCTACCCCTTGCTCACGATCTCGCTCGGCGTGGGCTCGTCGAACGGCGCCGGCCTCGAGGACTACCGGCAGCTCGTCGACGCGGCAACCGAGATGAAATCGGTGGCGAAGCGCCAGGCTGGGAGCCTCTACGCCCTCGATCGCCGGACCCGCGGAGCCCCCGAGAGCTGACCGAGCAAGGAATCTGACGGGGCGTCAGATTAGCCCCTGGTATGCTGGCCTCCAGGAGCGCCTTCGGGGCGGGGTGGAAGTCCCCACCGGCGGTTAAAGCCTGCGACCCGGTCCGATTCTCGGACCGGCTGATCCGGTGGGATCCCGGAGCCGACGGTGACAGTCCGGATGGGAGAGGGCGCATGACCCGGGCCGGTCCCGATCAGGATCGGAGACCGAACCCCGGCCGTGCCGTCCTGCTCCGAGCGCCGTCAGAAAGGTGATGAGGAGCACGGACGCAACCTGGATGCGCCGGGCGTTCCGCCTGGCAGAGCGAGGCCGTGGGCTGGCAAGCCCCAACCCTCCGGTCGGAGCGGTCATCGTCCGCGACGGCAAAGCGGTGGCGGAGGGGTTCCATCGGGGCCCCGGCACCCCCCACGCAGAGATCGTTGCGATCGAGGCGGCCGGCGAGCTGACGAAGGGCGCAACGTTGTACGTCACGCTGGAGCCTTGCACCCACCAGGGCCGGACGCCGCCGTGCGCTCCCCGAGTCATCGCTGCCGGGTTCGAGCGCGTGGTGGTCGGGGCGACCGACCCGAACCCGGCGGTAGACGGACGCGGCATCGCCGCGCTGCAGGACGCGGGCATCGTGGTTGATGCAGGCGTCCTGGAGGTCGACGCGGATCGACTCATCCAAGCGTTCTCGAAGCACGTTCGAACCGGCCGCCCGTTCGTCACCGGCAAGATGGCGATCTCCCTCGACGGGCGCGCGGCGGCCGCAGACGGCTCATCCCAATGGATCACCGGACCTTCGGCGCGGCGCGACGCCCACCGGCTGCGAGCGGAAGCCGACGCGATCATCGCCGGCGTCTCGACCGTCGTCCGCGATGATCCGAAGCTCACGGTTCGGCTGCGCGGGTATCGAGGTCGCCAACCCCTGCGCGTCGTCGTCGACTCCGCAGCACGGACTCCGGCCGAGGCAGCCGTCCTGGACGATGAGGCACCCACGCTGATCGCCACGACCGACAAGGCGACCGAGGACGCGGTGAACGCCCTCAAGGCACGCGGTGCCGAAGTTCTGCGATTCCCCTCGCGCGACGGGCGTGTCGACCTGGCCGCCGTGTTGGAGCAGCTCGGCCGTCGTGCCCTGGCGAGCGTGCTGGTCGAAGGAGGCCCGACCCTCCTCGGCGACGCCGTGGAGCGAGGTTTCGTGGATCGTTTCGTTTTCTACATCGCGCCGAAGCTTCTCGGGAGCGGAGGCCCCGGCGCGGTTGCGGCACTGGTTGCTCCCACGATCGCCGATGCCCGCGACCTGCGGGTCGGCAGCGTCCGACACGTCGGCGCAGACCTGAGGATCGAGGCCTACCCGAGGAGATGATTTGTTCACAGGAATAGTTGAAAGCATGGGAACCGTCGTACGAGTCCTCCGCAGAGGCGGCGGCGCGAGGCTAGAGGTGCGTGCTCCCGACGTGGTTGCCGAAGTGAAGATCGGCGACTCGGTTGCCGTCAACGGTGCGTGCGTCACCGTGACCGCGCGGATCGAGGACTCGTTCGCCTGCGATCTCGTCCCCGAGACGCTCGCGCGCACGAATCTGGGAACGCTTCAGCCGGGAGAGGAAGTGAATCTCGAACTGCCGTTGCGCGCGGGCGGCAGGCTCGACGGCCACATCGTCCAAGGGCACGTCGACGTCGTGGGCTCGATCCGTTCCCGCCGGCGCGTCGGCGCGCAGGAGATGCTCGAGGTGACCGTTCCGTTCGAGCTCACCCGCTATCTCGCCCCGAAGGGGTCCGTCTCCGTCGACGGCGTCAGCCTGACGATCATGGATGTCAACAAGGACCGATTCCGGGTGGCGCTTATCCCGCACACCGTGGAGACGACGACGCTCGGGAAGAAGCTGCAAGGAGCTGCGGTCAACGTCGAGGTGGATGTGATCTCGAAGTACGTCGAGCGTCACCTCTCGGCGCGCACGCCGTTCCGCGAGCCGTCGCTCGCCGAGCTCGTCGGACCCCCGCCGCCCCGGCCCGAGCCGCTCGCCGCGCAGGCGCTTCGGATCCCCGTACCGCAAGCGGCCAAGATTGCGCCGGCGGCCAAGCCGGCCGTGGCGCCCGCCAAGGCGACGTCCAAGCCGGCGGCCGCTCCGAAGACGAAGAAGAAGACCGTCCCCGCCGCACGCGCGGCGAAACGGAGCACGCCCAAGCGATCCACCCGACGGCGCTAGAGGATCAGATGGATTTCGCCACGATCGAAGAAGCGCTCGAGGAGATGAAGGCGGGGCGGATCGTGGTCGTCGTCGACGACCCGGACCGTGAGAACGAAGGCGACTTCGTCGTTGCCGCCGAGAAAATCACCCCGGAAGCCATCAATTTCATGGCGACCCACGGTCGTGGCCTGATCTGCATGCCGATCGTGGCGGACCGGCTCGACCAGCTCGGGATACCGCCGATGGTCCCGGAGAAAGCCGAGACGCACGAGACGGCGTTCGCGATCTCCATCGATCTATCCACCGGAGGAACGGGGATCTCGGCTCACGAGCGCGCCGCCACCGTCAAGAAGGTGTTGGACCCCGACGCGCGCCCCGAGGACTTCCGCAAGCCGGGACACATCTTCCCGTTGCGGGCGCAGCGTGGCGGAGTCCTGAAACGCGCGGGGCACACCGAGGCGGCGGTCGATCTTTCGCGTATCGCGGGCCTGTATCCGGGTGCCGTCATCTGCGAGATCATGAACGCGGACGGCACCATGGCCCGGCTGCCCGAACTCGAGTCCGTGGCCCGCGATCACGGAATGAAGATCATCTCGATCGCCGACCTCATCGCACACCGCCGCCGCGAGGAGAAGCTGGTGCGGCGCGAGGTGGAAGCCAAGCTCCCGACGCGATTCGGAGAGTTCCGTGTGTTCGGGTACGAGTCGATGGTGGATCAACGCCACCACCTCGCGCTCGTGATGGGGGAGATCGGCGACGGCGAGCGGGTGCTGACCCGGATGCACTCCGAGTGCCTGACCGGAGACGTCTTCCACTCGTTGCGCTGCGACTGCGGCAGCCAGCTCGAGGACGCGCTCGACCAGATCGCCGAAGAGGGCCGGGGCGTCATCGTGTATCTACGGGGCCATGAGGGGCGAGGGATCGGGCTCTTGCACAAGCTCCATGCGTACCGCCTGCAGGAGTCGGGCCGCGACACCGTCGAGGCGAACACGGACCTCGGCTTCCCGCCCGACCCTCGTGACTACGGTGTTGGGGCGCAGATCCTGGTGGATCTCGGCGTTCATACGATGCGGCTGCTGACCAACAACCCCACGAAGCGCGCCGGACTCGAAGGGTACGGCCTGTCTATCGTCGAGCGGGTACCGCTGCAGTCGCGGGTCAACGAGCACAACATCCGTTACCTCCAGACCAAGAAGGCGAAGCTCGGGCATCTCCTCGATCTGGACGATGCGGCCGGCGTCGTGGTGCAAGGAGGAGAGGGTGGCGGGTCGGAAGAAAAGCCCTGACGCCCCGCTCGAAGCCTCGGGCATGGCGTTCGGGATCGTCGTCGCCGAGTTCAATGCCGAGATAACCGAGGCCCTTCTCGACGGCGCGCGCAAGTGCTTCGCGGAGAATGGGGTCACCGATTCGGAGATCGCGGTCGCGTGGGTTCCTGGAGCGTTCGAGCTTGCGATCGGCGCGCAGATGCTCCTGAACAGCGCACCCTTCGAAGGCATCGTCGCTCTCGGGTGCGTCGTCCGCGGCGGCACGCCACACTTCGAGTACGTCTGTCAGGCGGCGACCTACGGGCTCCAACGGCTAGCACTCGATACCGGCGTACCGATCGCCTTCGGCCTGCTGACGACCGACGACATGGAACAAGCGCAAGCCCGCGCCGGGGGCGCCGAAGGCAACAAGGGCTACGACGCAGCGCAGAGCGCGATCCAGATGGCTCTGCTGCGACGCGACGTGTCGAGCTGATCCGCACGCGGTTTCAATGCCCAAAACCGTCGAGGTTGGGCTGCTACCATGCGCCCATGCTGAGGCTCGTGGTTCCGAAAGGCTCTCTCGAGGAGCAGACGCTCGGGCTACTCGAGGCGGCCGACCTGCCGGTGCGACGCAACTCCGATCGCGACTATCACGGCACAGTGGACGATCCGCGGATCGATCGTGTCTCAATCTTGAGACCTCAGGAGATCCCGCGGTACGTCGAGGAGGGGTTCTTCGACCTCGGCATCACCGGTCGTGACTGGGTGGAGGAGACGGAGGCCGACGTCGACATCCTCACCGAGCTCTCATATTCGGGTCGGGCCGGCGGCGGGACGGTGCGGATCGTGCTCGCCGTCGCCGGGGATTCCACCATCGAGCGGGCCGACCAGTTGCCCCGTGACTCGAAGATCTCGACCGAGTACCCGACGTTGACGCAACGCGTCTTCGACAAGCTGGGGATCCCCGTCCGGATCTTCACGTCGTACGGCGCGACCGAGGCCAAGGTCCCGGAGATCGTCGATGCGATCGTCGAGCTGACCGAAACCGGATCAACGCTCCGGCGACACGGCATGAAGATCGTGGAGACGCTGCTCGAGTCTCAGACGGTCATCATCGCCAACCGTTCGGCGGCGGCCGACCCCGTGAAGCGCCAAGCGATGGAAGATCTGAAGACGCTTCTCCTGGGCGCGTTGACCGCACGCGGGAAGGTGCTCGTGAAGCTGAACGTCTCCGAGGAGAGCCTCCCCGGCGTGCTCGAGATCCTCCCCGCGATGAAGTCTCCGACGGTGTCGCGGCTCTCGCTCGAGCATGATTATGCCGTCGAAACGGTCGTCGAGAAGACCAGGATCAACACGCTGATCCCGGAACTGAAGGAACGCGGAGCGACCGACATCATCGAGCTCCCCATCTCCAAGATCGTCCCCTGATCGCCGCGATTTCGTGTGATGCGCTCACCGCGCTTGGTTCCTTGCCTCGCCTGAGAATCCGATGTTAGGCTCGCCGCCGTTTAGGAGCCGTGAGCGGGTGCCTCGAACGCCGGGGCGGCGCGGCCGGGGAGGGCCAGGACGTGGCAGAAGGAACCGTCAAGTGGTTCAGCAACGAGAAGGGCTTCGGTTTCATCTCGAGGACCGACGGCGACGACGTTTTCGTCCACCACAGCGCCATCCAGATGGAGGGGTATCGCACCCTCACGGAAGGCCAGAAAGTGGAGTTCGACATCGTCGAAGGCCCCAAGGGTAAGCAGGCGGCCAACGTTCGTCCTGCCTGAACCGCTCCGCGCGTGACCGCGAACGGCTCCGCAACCGCGGGGCCGTTCCGTTCTCTCGGAGATACGTATCGACACCCCCCTTCGGCGGCACGTATAATGCCGGTCACGTACGCACAAGAAGGGTTTCCGGCCCTCACCCACGAGCATTGGCTCGAGCGGGTTCGCGCTAGATGTCGGACGCCCTTCGGGCGTCCGTTTTGTTGTCTACTCAAGGATGGAAGAGGTGATGCTGGATCGTAACTGAGCCGCGTGTGAACGATCGGATCAGGGCCACCGAGGTACGACTGGTGGGCCCGGACGGGCAGCAGATCGGCGTGGTACGGCTGCAAGACGCGCTACGGATAGCGCGGGAGCTGGACCTGGATGTCGTCGAGGTTGCACCGCAGGCGAAGCCCCCGGTGTGCCGCCTCCTGGACTACGGCAAGTACAAATACGAGATGGCGCTCAAGGCCAAGGAGGCGAAGCGCAAGCAGTCGCAGATCGTGGTCAAAGAGATGAAGATGCGCCCGAAGATCGACCGCCACGACTACGCGACGAAGAAGGGGCACATCGAGCGGTTCCTTGGTCAGGGGCACAAGGTGAAGCTGACCATCATGTTCCGAGGCCGGGAGATGGCCCATCCGGAGCTCGGCCAGCGGATCCTCGAGCGGCTCGCGGTAGACCTGTCGCCGATCGCACACGTGGAGGTGCCGGCCAAGCTCGACGGCCGGAACATGACGATGATGTTCGCGCCGACCCGCAAGGCGGCAACGAAACCGACGACCAAGGCGCCGGAAGGCGTCGACGCGTAGGAGAAGAACGACATGCCGAAGAAGAAGACGCACCGCGGCGCCGCCAAGCGCATGCGGAAGACGGCGACCGGAAAGGTCATGCGCGGCCGCGCCTTCATGTCGCACAACTATGGCAAGAAGAGCGCGCGACACAAGCGGCGTCTCACGCCGATGGTGCCGGTTTCCAAGGCCGACGCGAAACGCGCGACCGAACTACTGGGGGGCTAGACCATGGCACGGGTGAAGCGGGCGGTCGGCGGGCTCAAGAAGCGCCGTGCCGTCCTCGAACGGGCAAAGGGATACCGCGGCTCGCGCAGCCGGCACTATCGCGCCGCTCGGGAGCAAGTCTTGCACTCGATGCGGTATGCGTACGCCGACCGGCGCAAGCGCAAGGGCGACTTCCGGCGGCTCTGGATCGCTCGCATCAACGCAGCCAGCCGCGAGCACGGCATGTCGTATAACCGGTTCATGAACGGGTTGAAGCTGGCCGAGGTCGAGGTCGATCGGCGGATGCTGTCCGAACTGGCGGTGAACGACAAGCCGGCATTCGGCGCGCTGGTCGAGGTCGCACGCGCCGGGCTCGAGCGCAGCGCCACCCGGGGCGAGTGATCTCCAACCCAAACAACCCTCAGATCCGAGCGGTCCGCAAACTGCGCAAGCGTCGGGAGCGTGAGCGACGCCGCGCGATGCTCGTCGAAGGCCATCGTGGGGTCGACGTCGCCATGCGGACGGGCACCCCGGTGCTCGAGCTCGTTCATACGACCGATGCGGCGGCCAAACGTCCCGACATGCTCCGAGAGGTGCGCGACTCCGGCGCGAAGATGCTGGAGGTCTCGGCGGCGGTGATGGCCTCGCTTACCGCGGTGGGCTCGTCGCCCGACGTGCTGGCGATCGTCCCGCTTCGCGAGGCGAGCCTCGAGGAGGCCACAGGCGCCTTCGGCCTCGGTGCGGTGCTGGCCGGGGTACACGACCCCGCCGCGGCCGGCTCGATCCTCGCGTCGTGCGCGGCCGCTGGAGGCTCGGTTGTGATCGCGACGACGGGGACGACCGATCTCTTCGCACCGAAGGTGGTTCGCAGCGCGGGCGGCGCGCACTTCTTGCTTCGGATCGTCTCCGGGGTCGAACCGGCAGCTTGCGCCGAATCCTTGACGACGGCCGGCGTCCGGCTCGTGACCGTCGCTCCCGACGGGGAGGATCTCCCGACGTCCCGATGGGCCGAGCCGGTCGCCGTCGTGGTCGGCGAGGACGGGGCACTGCCCGGCGCCGGGCCCGACCCTACCCGGGTACGGATCTCCGATCCGGAGACGAAGATCCGGCCTCCGCTCGCGGCCGAGGCCGCGGTCGTATTGTTCGAGGCAGCGCATCGCCGCAGGAACGGGAACGGGTGACATGGACGAAGCGTTGCTCGACGCGCTGCCCGACGGGGTGGTCGTGATCGGCGCCGACCGCACGGTGCGGACCATGAACCGCGCCGCCGAACGTCTCACAGGCTGGTCGCGCGCGGAGGCGACCGGCTCCTCCTACGGGGCCGTTCTCCCACTCCGCGACGCGTCCGGATTCCTCGTCCACGAGCACGCCGACCCATTCCGTGCCGGCCTCTCCACCGTGACGTCCACCCCCGAGATCGAGTACACGCTCACGCGCCGGGACGGCACCGACGCCTCGGTCGCCATCCGCGCGGCATTCATCCGAGACGAAGATCGGCGCATGGAGTCGGTCGTCGTGTCGCTCCGCGAGATCGGCGGCAGGAAGCGCCTCGACCGAGCGGCCTCCGACCTGATATCGACCGTCTCGCATGAGATCCGGTCGCCGCTCACGTCCGTGAAAGGGTTCACGTCCACCCTGCTCTCGAAGTGGGAGCGGTTCTCCGACGAGCAGAAACGCGTCATGCTACAGACGATCAACTACGACGCCGACCGGGTGACGCGTTTGCTCGGCGACCTGCTGGACGTGTCGCGCCTCGAGGCCGGCCGCTTGGAGCTCAAACGCCAAGAGGTGGACCTCGCGGCGATCGCGACCGACGCGGTGGCGCGCCTGCGCTTGAACGCCGAAGAGCATCAGCTGGAGGTGTCGTTCCCAGAAGGGTTCCCGAAGATCACCGCCGACCCCGGACGCATCGAACAGGTTCTGATCAACCTCATCGAGAATGCGATCAAGTACGCGACGCCGGGAAAGGTCATGGTTTCGGGCGAAGACGCCGGCGGCGAAGTGGTCGTGCGGGTGGCCGACGAAGGGGAGGGGATCGATCCCGACCACCTGCCGAACATCTTCCTCAAGTTCTACCGGCGCGGTAGCGGCGAGCGACGCACCGGCACCGGTCTCGGTCTGTACATCTGCCGGGGGATCGTTCATGCGCACGACGGTGAGCTGATCGTCGAGCGGAGCGATCCCACCGGTACCGTCTTCGCCGTCCGGCTCC
>JBKKCR010000127.1:0-8102 GCA_046712825.1 Actinomycetota bacterium
GACGAGCTTCGGCAGCACCTCGCCAAGCCGGTCCCGGATCACGGCCGAAGCGAGGCGATCGTACGGCGTGTCCTCGGCGTTGAGGATCACCAGCCGGGCTCCGGCTTCTAACGCGACCCGCGGCAGGTCGGCGACGGGATAGACGACGAGCGAGGTGCCGATCGCCAGGAACAGATCGGCCGCACCGGCCGCCGCGAACGCGCGCTCGAGATCATCGGGCACGAGGTTCTGGCCGAACGAGATCGTCGCGCTCTTGAGGATGCCCCCGCACGTCCGGCACGCAGGGTCTTCCTCTCCGGCTCGCACACGATCCAGTGCTCGCTCCATCGGAGCACGCTCGCCGCACGACATACACATGACCTCGCGCATCGTGCCGTGGATCTCGATGATCCGGTCCACAGACGATCCAGCGGCCTGGTGCAGCCCGTCGACGTTCTGCGTCACCAGCGTGTGAAGCCGGCCCTTGAGCTCGAGCGCGGCAAGCGCGACGTGCCCGGCGTTCGGCTCGGCCGTCCAGGCCTCGTGGTCGACGCGCATCGCCCACGCGCGCTTCCGGATGTCGGGGTCGAACATGTAGTACTGGATCGTGGCCATCTTCTCGGCCTCGGGATTCTTGGTCCAGACACCCTGCGGCCCGCGGAAGTCGGGGATGCCCGACTCGGTGGAGATCCCGGCGCCGGTGAGCACGACGACGCGGCTCGCGTCGCGGATCCAGGACGCGATCTCGGAAAGGTCCGGCGCGGCCACGGACGCCGAGTATAGCGGCGTCGCGCTACTCGCCGATCCGCATCAGCACGGTCCGTTCGATCTCGCGCATGTGCTCGGGATCGGTGACCTTCTGGCCGTCGACGTCGCGGACGTAGAACACGTCGACCACGTCGTCGGCGTAGGTGGCAACCTTGGCGGATTGGATGTCGAGCTCCATGTCGGCGAGCGCGCGCGTGATCGCGTAGAGCAAACCGACCCGGTCGGTCGCGTGCACCTCAACCACCGTGTAGAAGTCGGAGACGCGGTTGTCCACGACGACGCGCGGCGGCTCGCGCTTGCCCTTGGACGGCCGCTCGTATGCGTCGCGCTTCTCCGCCAGCCGCAGGTCGAGCGAGATACGTCCCGCGAGCGCGCGAGCGAGGTTAGCCTCCAAGCGCGCCCAGCGGTCGGACTGGATCTCGCGCTCGTGCGTGCCTTCGACGCGGAACGCCTCGAGCGCGATGCCGTCGGCCCGGGTGAAGATCTGCGCGGCGAGCACGTTGATGCCGTTGAGGGCGAGCGCACCGGCCGCCTTGCTGAACAATCCCGGCCGGTCGCGCGCGACCACGATCAGCTCATACATGCCGGGTGCCTCGCCGGGGGTCCAGTGCGCGCGGACGTCCGACGGGGCAAGCTCGGCATCCAACAGCGCGAAGTGGCGGATCAGCTCCCCGGTCGGGAACGCCAAGAAGTACGCCCGCGGCATCTTGTGCAGGTGCGCTTCGACGGCCGCCTCCGGGTAGCGGGACAGCGCTTGCCGGAGCTCGGTGGTGCGCAGGCGCAGGAGATCGGAGGCATCCCGCCCGACCACCTCGCCGCGGTCGAGCACGTGCATGACCTTGGAGAACAGCTCCCCGACGAGGGTCGCCTTCCACGGACTCCATGCGGTCGGGCCGGTCGCCCTCCCGTCGGCCACGGATACGATGTAGAGCATCTTCAGCCGCTCCGCGTCGCCGACGCTGGCCGCGGTCTCGACGACGAGGTTCTCGTCGTCGGTGTCGCGCCGCGTCGCGGTGTCGGGGAGCAGCAGGTGGTGGCGCACGAGCCACACGACGTCCTCGGTGGTCTCGTTCGGCAGACCGATGCGCTTGCAGATCTGCCTCGCGAGCGTCTCCCCGAGGACCGAGTGGTCCTCCTCTGAACCCTTCCCGATGTCGTGGAGCAGACAGGCCAGCAACACGCGATCGCGATCGGCCAGATCGCGCCACACGTCCCGCGGGAGGGGATCCCCTTCCCCACCCTCATCCTGCAGCGCGGACGCCTGCGCGACCGTCGTGAGCAGGTGTACGTCGACGGTGAACCGGTGGTACACGTTGTGCTGCGGCTGACAACGCACGCCCTCCCACTCGGGCAAGAAGCGCCCCAGGAGCCCGGCCTGATCCATCGCCTCGAGCGGCCCGGCCGCTCGCGCGCCCGTGGCCAGCAGCCGGAAGAACGCGCGCCGGGTCTCATCGGTCCAGGCGTACTCGGCCGGCCCGGCCTCTGCCTCCCGGCGCAGCCACGTGAGCGTCTCGGCCGCGACCGGCGCGCCCAGGGCGGCCGCCTCGGCGAACGCGCGCATCGCCAGCGAGGGATCGGCCGCCGGCGAGACGCGCTCGGTGATCCGTATCAAGCCGTCCGCGAGCGCGACCCCCCGCGAGAGCTCCTGACGAGGATGCTTGCGGCCGCTCCGCTCTAGTCTGCTTGGCAACTCGGCGAGCGCCGAGGACGCCGCGAACTCGACCACACGCGCGCCGGCGTACAGGTCCCGCAGGAAGGAATCGACGCCGGGCCGGCCGTTCCCCCGGTAGCCGAGCGCCTCGGCGACCTGCTCCTGGTAGGAGAGCAGCAGCACGTCGGTCGGACGGTCGGTGAGGTAGTGGAGCTGGTTCCGCGTCCGGAACAGCATCTCGCCGGCACCCTCGAAGTCGGAGCCGTCAACGGCCGCGAGGTCCCCGCTCGTCTCGAAGACCTTCGCGAGCCATCCCACGATCGAACGGTCTCGGAGACCCCCGGCGCCGTCCTTCAGGTTCGGCTCGAGCAGGTACGTAGCGTGTCCCTCACGCGCGTGGCGCACCGCCGCTTCCTCGCGTAGGGCATCGAGGAACTTGGCGCCCCGCTTGCGGGTCTGGCGCAGCGCGGCGGCCCGGAATTCCTCGAACAATTCCGCGTCGCCGGCGAGCAGTCGAGCGTCGAGGAACGACGTCTCGGCCTCGAGGTTGACCGCGGCCAGCTTCAGGGAGTCCTTGACGGTGCGGATTGCGTGCCCGACCTTGAAGCCGGCGTCCCAGAGCTCGTAGAAGAGCCGCTTCCCCACCTCGGGCGCGATCCCGCGTCCGGCGTGGAGCACCATCAGATCGATGTCGGAGTGCGGACAGAGTTCGCCACGCCCGTAGCCGCCGAGCGCGACGAGAGCGATCCGGTCGTCCACGGTCACCGACTCCCGCCAGACGGCTCAGACCGCCCCGGCCCACGCGGCGGTCAGAGCCTCGGCGAGATCCCGGCCGGAGCGCCCCGGGTTTTCCTTCAGGCGCTCCCGTTCGGCCGTGAGCTCACGGATCGCGCTGGAGGGTTCGGCGCTAGAGGGCATCCCTCCCCGCCTCGCCGGTGCGGATACGGAAGACCTGCTCGGCGTCTGCCACGATGATCTTGCCGTCGCCGATCTTTCCGGTCCGCGCCGACTTCATGATCGAGTCGACCACTCCCTGCACCTCGACGTCGTCGCACACGACCTCGATCTTCACCTTGGGCACGAAGTCCACCTGGTACTCGGCGCCGCGGTAGACCTCGGTGTGACCCCGCTGCCTCCCGAATCCGCGTACCTCGGTGACCGTCATGCCTTGAACGCCGACGCCGCGGAGTGCCTCCTTGACGTCTTCCAGCTTGAAGGGCTTGATGATCGCGGTCACCAGCTTCATCGGACCGCCTCCTCCGTCTTGCCGGGTGTCATCGTCGAGCCCATGCTCGCAGCGTGTCCGGCACTCGTCAGGGTACCGACCTCGACGAACGTGTAGCCCGCCTCGGAGTGCTGCGACAGGTCCAGCCCCTCGAGCTCGGAATCCTCATCCACCCGAAGCCCGACCGTCTTGTCGACGATCCAGCAGATGAGCAACGTCACCACGAAGGAGAACGCGAGCGTCACGATCACGGCCAGCGCCTGCCGGCCGAGCTGTGTCACCCCGTTCCCGTACACGAGCCCATCGAGCGACGGGTCGAGGCCCGAGATCGTGGCCGTCGCGAACACGCCGGTGAGGAGCGCTCCGACGATGCCGCCGACCATGTGCACGCCGACCACGTCGAGCGAGTCGTCGTAGCCGATCTTGGGCTTGAGGCTGACGGCGGCGTAGCAGATCGCGCCGGCCGCGAAGCCGATGACCACCGCCGCCCACGGCTCGACGAAGCCCGCCGCCGGCGTGATCGCGACCAGACCGGCGACCGCGCCGGTAGCCGCGCCGACCGTCGTCGGCACCTTGTTGCGCGCCCATTCGAAGACGATCCAGCCGAGCAGCGCGGCGGCCGCACCCAGGTGGGTGTTCACGAACGCTGCCGACGCGAGCCCACCCGAAGAGAGCGCCGAACCGGCGTTGAAGCCGAACCAGCCGAACCACAGGATCGCGGCGCCCGTGATCACCATCGGGATGTTGTGCGGGTGCATCGCCTGCTTCCCGTAGCCCTTGCGTTTGCCCATGTAGAGGATGCACGCGAGCGCTGCAACACCCGCGTTGATGTGGACGACGGTGCCGCCGGCGAAGTCGAGCGCCTGCACGTTGCCGTCTCCGAGACCCAGCCAGCCGCCGCCCCAGACCCAGTGCGCAAGCGGGGAGTAAACGACGATCGACCACAGGGCCATGAACAGAACGTATCCGCGGAAGCGCATGCGCTCCGCGAACGCGCCAGTGATCAGGGCCGGTGTGATGACGGCGAACATCATCTGGAAGATCATGTACGCCGAATGGGGAATGGTCGCCGCGAACGGCCCGGGTTCCGCGCCGACGTCCTTCAAGCCGAAGAACGACAGGTCCCCGATCAATTTGCCCTGATCGGGTCCGAACCCGAGCGAGTAACCGAGCACCATCCAGATAACGCTGACGAGCCCCAGCGCGAAGAACGACTGCATGATGGTCGCCAGGACGTTCTTGGAGCGGACGAGCCCGCCGTAGAACAACGCCAAGCCCGGGGTCATGAACATGACCAGGGCGCTCGACGTGAGGATCCAGGCGGTATCCGCGCCGCTGACCTCAGGCATCCCTCACCTCCCGATACGCGAGAGTCCGGCGTCCCCGCGCGCCGCTGCGCGGACCCGGACCCGTTTTCGGGCGGAGACCCTCCCCGCCGCCACGAGGAGGACCCTAAGTCACGTTCTTTTCGAGTCCGTTTCCCGTGTGTTACGGGGACGTAAAACCTCGCGCGTCGCGGCCTGTGAATGAGTGCGGGTTAGATCGCGGAGCGGCGCCGTAATGCCCAGGCCAGGACGCCGGTGGCCAGGAATCCCCAGGCAACCACGGGCACGCCGACTCCGGTGCCGGGGAGCGACCGCCCCGGCGCCGGCCGCGTGTTCTTCGTCCCGCCCACGGCCGGGTCTGCGGGCTTGGGCGCCGGCGGCGCGGGCGTCGAAGCGGCCCCGAGCGCGACGAGCTCATCCATCGCGATCACGTCGAACCCGCGCTGCATGTCTCCGGTGAAGATGTGTCCTCGGTGGTAGTACGCCGACCAGGTGTCTGCTCCCTCGGGAGTGATCCACCCGATCACCTGCGGCTCCGCAGGATCGGTGAAGTCGATCACCGACGTGCCGCCCGAGTACGAGGCCGCGACCATCCAGTCCTTGCCCGGAACCATGTTGAAGTTGTGGGCGGTGCACCACCCGGGCAAGGGGAACAGCAAACTACCAAGCGCCAGGCGGCCCGTCTGACCGATCCAACCCTCGAGGACGGGCTCCGCCTCGTTCGAGATGTCGTAGAACCAGAACGCTCCCGTCGGGTTGAGCCCTTGCGGATCGCATATCTGGATGTTGTACGCCTCGTCTGCGATCACGAGCGTGTCTCCGTCCGAGCTCGGCAGCGCGCCGTGACTGAACTCGATGAGCGGGTTCGAGATCGACGAGATGACCTTGGGATGAACGGGATCGGCGACGTCCAGGATCAGCGTGACGTTCGAACCCGCGCAGTAGGCCCGTTGACCGACCACGTTGATGTCATGGCACCCCGTCGAGCCGGGCGGCAGGAAGGTTCCCGCGATCTTCGGGTGCGCCGGGTCGCGGATGTCGACGATCGTGGTCGCCTTCTCTCCATCGTTGTCGCCCAGGCCGCCGGAGTTGGCATAGACGTATCCCGTATCGCCGACGATCGTAACGGTGTGCGTCCCACGAGGCTGGATCTCGAGGAATGCCAGCTCTGTGGGCTTCGTCGGGTCGCTCACGTCGACGATGCGGAGTCCGCCGAGCTCGTGCGCCTTGCAGCCGCTCCGCTCCTGCGCGTAGTGCATCCCCATCACGACCGTCGTTCGCCAAACCCCGACGTCGTCCTGGTAGCCGGGGCAGAGATAGCGTCCGACAAGCTTCGGCTTGGACGGCGTCGCTATGTCGACGACGTAGAGGCCTCCGTCCGCGTTCTCGAACGAACCCACGTACGCGTAGTGATCGGCGAAGTCCAGATCGGTTCCGCCGAGGAACGGGATCGAAGCGCTCAGCCGCACGTTCTCGCTCGACTCGGTCGGCGCGGCGGTGGACGGCAAGAGAGGAGCCGCCATCGAGGCGGCCGCCAGCAGAACGAGAAGGGTTCGTTTCATCACGATTCGAGACAAACAGGATACCAACAGCGGTGCGCGCGAGACCCCCGCGCGTTGCTACCCTGCCCGCCGTGAAGAAGGGACGCGTGGTCCGGCCGGTCGTCGAGGGCAAGCTGCTCGCGGGGAACCCGCTCGGCGATCCCGCCGACCGGGAGACGCCGGTCTACCTGCCGCCCTCGTACGACGAGGCGCCGGGCCGCCGGTATCCCATGATCATGGCGATCGTCGGCTTCACCGGCACCGGCAGGATGCACCTGAACGAGGACTGGTTCGAGCCCAACCTCGCCGAGCGCCTCGACCTTCTGATCGACAAGGGCGAGATGGCCGAGGCGATCGTCGTGATGCCCGACTGCGCGACGCGCTACGCCGGCTCCCAGTTCATCGACTCTGCGGCGACCGGCCCGTACGGGCGCTACACCGCGATCGAGCTCGTCGAGTGGGCCGACCGCGAGTTCCGGACGATCCCGCGTCGCGAAGCGCGCGGCGTGTTCGGGAAGTCGTCCGGTGGGTTCGGCTCGTTCCGCATGGCGGTCGATTTCCCCGAGGTCTTCTCCGCGTTCGCGTGTCACTCGGGCGACGCCGCCTTCGAGTACTGCTACATGCCCGAGTTCCCGCGCGCGCTTCGGTATCTATGGCACAACGACATCACGCCGAAGCGATTCCTCGACACCTACAAAGAGATCACCGACCGCAACGACGACTACCACGCGCTGCTGAACGAGCTCGCGATGGCATCGTGCTACTCGGCGAACCCGGAAACCGAGCTCGGCTTCGACCTGCCGTTCGACCTCGAATCCGGCGAGCTCGTCGCCGAGGTCTGGGAACGCTGGCTCGCTCACGACCCGGTGCGCATGATCCCCGAACGGCTCGATGCCCTGAAGTCGCAGTCGCTGATCTTCGTCGACTGCGGAACCAAGGACGAGTGGATGCTCGACGTCGGCGCGCGGTGGATGGTGGCCGTGATGCGCGAGCACGGGCTGAAGCCGATCCACGAGGAGTTCGACGCCGGGCACATGCGGATCCCGTACCGCTACAACCGTTCGCTGCCGCTCATCTCGAAAGCGCTCGCCCCTCCCGAAGGCTGAGCCGCACACGTCAGGAACGATGAGTCGGGCAGATCTGAGGGCTAGCCGGACCCCTTGACCCGCTCGAGCAGGGCTTTCACGCGCGTCGGGATGTCGCCGCCGAGGGTCTCGTACTTGACGTCGTAGGTCTCCAGCAGACCCAGGATCCGCTCGTCGATCTCGCGCTGGAACACGGGGTCGTCCGGACGCAGGTCGTCGGGGACGATCGGGAACTCGATCGGCAGGTAGAAGACGTGGCTGTACTGGCTGCGCAGGTTGTGCTGCGCGAGCTTCTTGCACTCCTCGAACAGCGACATCTCCTTGCGCCACTCCTGATTGTCGAGGACCCAGCCCGCGTACGCCATCACGTCGATGATCGAGCGATCTGCGACGAAGTCGGGATGGATCTGCTCGTTGTAGTAGTGCTTCAAGAAGATGAGCGTCTCGACCTCGGGGGTGGCGTCCTTGTCGAGCTTGAAGCCGAGCGCCGCGACCTCGCGCGCCGCTTCGGGCAGCAATGGGAGGTCG
>JBKKCR010000128.1:0-16946 GCA_046712825.1 Actinomycetota bacterium
CCGCGCGCGCGCCCCCCCCCCCCCCGACCCTTGCGTACCGGCTAGCCGGTCTTCTGCTTGCTCGGATCCACTGCCGTGTGGACAAGCGAGAGCTCACCGGTGAACTGGTCGTACTCGTACTTCGTCACCGCGTCGCTGATCACGACGATGTTCGTCGCCCACAGATAGGGGATCCACGGAACCATCTCGTTCATGATCTTCTTGTCCAGGTCGGCCCAGCACTGAACGCGGCTGTCGCCGTTGGGCTCCGCCTGGCACTTGTCGACGTCGGCGTCCGCACTCAGGACGCCGCCGGCCGGCAGCGTGAATTTCATCGACTTCGCCTGTGCGGCAGTGATCCCGAGGTAGGCGAAGTTCTGTGTTGCGGTCGGCGCGTTGATCGCCCCGCTCGTGAGCAGCGGGATGAAGAACGTCGACGCGTCGGCGTAGTCCTTGCCCCAACCGGCACCCGAGCCGATCGCGGGCGTCTGGCTCGGCACCTGAACCACGTCGTAGAAGTCGGGGACCTCCTTGGTGTCGAGGATGATCCCGATCTTCTTCAACGAGGCCTCGATGACCGGGGCCATGTCGGTGTACGGCGGCGTGCTGCGGGTGACGTGCAGGACCTTCTTGCACACGTTCGCGTCGCAAACGCCGTCGCCGTTGGAGTCGTACTTCGACTGCTTCATCTCCTCCTTGGCCTTAGCCTCGTCCCCGAGGTGGCCGTCCGAGGCATACGGGTCGAACTCGCCGGAGGGCAGCTTCCCACCCAGAACGTCCGGCGGCACGATGTGCTCGGCGACGACGCCGGAGAACTTGCCGCCGCGAGCGCGAACGAGGTCGGCCTTGTTCATGACCAGGTTGGCGGCTTTCCGGACGTGGAGGTCGTCGAACGGCGCCTTCACCATGTTCATGAAGATGTACCAAGTCCGGTCGCCGGAATCGATCCTCACGTTGTCCTTGAAGCTCGCGTCGGTGTCCGCCTTCTGCAGCACCGTCGCCGGTGGCTGCGCTTCACTCACGTCGGTCGTGCCCGCCTCGATCCGCTTGAAGATGTCGTCGGTGTTCGTGTTCAGCGTGATGTCCGCTCCGTCGATGAAGTTGGAGCGGATCTCCTTCGAGTCGGTCTTGGCGTCGTAGTTCGGGTTCCGGCGCATCTTGAGGAAGTTCACCGGATCGAAGCCGGAGAGCGGCTTCATCGTCGCGCACGAGGTGATGTCCAGCTGCGGCGCTCCCTCGATCATGTAGGGACCGACGCCGATCTGGTAGCGGCCGTACTCCTTGGCCTTGGTCCAGCACTTCGTGACCTCTTCCGGCATCGGCGAGGAGGCCGGCATCGAAAGGCGGTAGAGGAAGTCACCGGTCGGCTCGGTGAGCTTGAAGACGATCGTGGAGTCGTCCGGCGTGGTGATACCGGTGATCGTCTTTGCCTTGCCGTCCTCGACGTCGGTGAACCCCTCGATGATTCGGTAGTAGCTCGGGTAGGCCGTGGCGGCCACGACCTTGTTCGCCATGCGGTGCAGTGCGGTAGAGATGTCCTTCGACGTCATCTCCCGGTTGACCGGCGGGGCGAACTTCACGCCCGATTTGATCTTGAACGTGTAGGTGAGCAGATCTGAGGACACGGTTGGCATCGCCTGGGCGAGGTCCGGCTGGACGTCGTTCCCACCCTTCTTGTGGTTCACGGATACGAGCGTCCGATGGAGCGCGGTGAACCACTCGTGTGCGTACCCGAGGTATTCACCCGATGGATCGAGATCGGCGTCCCAGATGAAGTCGTCGGTCTGGATCCTGAGGATGCCGCCCGTCTTGGCGGTTCCTTGGCCGTCACCGTCCCCGTCGCCCCCACAGGCGGCGGCGACGAGCGCCAGCGTTAGCAACGTGGCCATCAAGGCCAGCGTGCGTCTTCCCTTCATGGTCCTCCCTTCCTTCCCGGACGCGAGCCCGCGTCCTTTCCCTGCGGTTCGAACTTCCGATCCTTCATGCCCTCGACGTCTTCGGGTCGAGCGCGTCGCGCAAGCCGTCGCCAAGCAGATTGAACGCCAACGTCGTGAGAAGAAGAAGTAGCCCGGGGAATAACATCAGCCACCACGCCACCTCGAAGATGGACGCCGCATCGGAGATCATCCTCCCCCACGACGGGGTCGATTGGGGAACGCCCAGCCCGAGGAAAGAGAGGTAGGCCTCGAAAAGGATATTTCCGGGGACGATCAGGGTCGCGTAGATGATGATCGGCGCGATCAGGTTCGGAAGTATCTCGCGCGAGATGATCCTCCGGCTGCTGGCCCCGAGGGATCGACTCGCCTCGATGAACTCCCGTTCTCGGATCGACAGGGTCTGACCGCGGATTATGCGCGCGATGTACGTCCAGCTGAACAGCGCGATGATGAACACCACGAGCGGTAATCCGGGGCTGATAACCCCGCCGAGGCACCCTTTGATCTGGCACGCGGCCGCGATGCCGATCGCGAAGACCAGTAGCGGCATCGACAGCACCACGTCGATCGCGCGAGAGATCAAGGTGTCCGTCCAGCCGCCCTTGTACCCCGCGAGGATGCCGAGCGTGACGCCGATCACGAGCGCGATCCCCGTCGCGAAGACGGCGACGAGCAGGGAAGTCCGCGTTCCATAGATCGTGCGGACGAACACGTCGCGGCCGACGGTGTCGGCGCCGAACCAGAAAGCCTTGCTCGGGCCCTTCGGGATCCCGATGTCGCTCACCTGCTCCCGGAACAGCTCGTTCGGGCCGTGATGGACGATGTACTTCGAGATCAGGGGTGCGGTGAGGGCGAGCAGGATCAGGAACACGATGAACCCGAGACCGAAGAGCGCCGCCTTGTCCTGCTTGAACCGGAGCCAGAACAGCTGCCATGGGGTCCGCCCGACAACGCCGGTGACGGTCGCAACCTCGGTGGCGGCGGTGTCGGGAGAGGAGCCGGTGAGCAGCGTCGGATCGGTCGTGGCCACCGGTCACCTCCGGCGCGATCCGGTCGCGCGTGCGGAAGGGCGCATCAGGACGGGCGGAATGCTAATCACGGGCCCTCTACCACGCAAAGCCAGCCCATCCGCACCTCCCGAACTACCGGCGGGGCGTTTCGAGGAAGCTTCGCCCCCATTCTGAGATACTCGCGGTCATCCGTACGGGATTGCCAGACCGACCGAGTGCCGGCATGCGACGGAACAAACCCCGAGGCGGCGACGTCCGTATTACTGCCCGCAAGGGCCGCGTCGACGCCAGAAAGGTGCTGCTACGATGGCCGCTACCCGTCTCGTGGAGGAGCCTGTGCCGCCACGCAAGTCCGCCCGTTCCAACGAGGATTTCGCGGCTTCGTTCGAGCGCCTCCAGGCCAACATCGAACAAGTGATCCAGGGAAAGACACAGCAGATCCGGCTCGCTCTCGTGTGCCTCTTCGCGGAAGGTCATCTCCTGATCGAGGACGTCCCCGGCGTGGGCAAAACCCTCCTCGCGAAATCGATCGCGAAAACGATCGGATGCACGTGGCGCCGTATCCAGTTCACGCCCGACCTCCTTCCAACCGACGTCACGGGGGTCAGCGTTTTCGACCAGGAGCACGGCGATTTCGAGTTCCGCCAGGGAGCGGTGTTCGCGAACGTCGTGCTCGGCGACGAGGTAAACCGGGCCTCGCCGAAGACGCAGTCCTCGCTGCTCGAGGCCATGGAAGAAAAGCAGGTGACGGTCGACGGGGTGACCCACGTCCTCCCGGAGCCGTTCATCGTGATGGCGACCCAGAATCCCGTCGAGCACGAAGGCACCTATCCGCTGCCGGTTGCCCAGCTCGACCGGTTCCTCATGCGACTTTCGATCGGCTATCCGAACTCGCAGTCCGAGATCGAGGTGCTCCATCGCCACGGGCAGCACTCGGCCCTCGATGAGATCGAGGCTGTTGCGAACGCCCGATCGATCCTCGCGATGATCGAGGCTGCAAAACAGGTTCACGTCGCGGAAACCCTGAACTCCTACATCGTCGACCTGATCGCCTCGACCCGACACACCTCTGAGCTCTCCCTCGGCGCGAGCCCGCGCGCATCGCTGGCATTGCTCCGCGCCTGTCGCGCGTACGCTGCGTCCGAGGGGCGGGATTACGTGATCCCTGATGACGTCAAAGCGCTTGCATCGGCCGTCATCCCCCACCGGCTGATCGTCTCTCCCGAGGCCGACATGAGCGGCAGGACACCGACCGACGTCGTGGACGACCTCGTCGAACAGGTCGCGATCCCGATCCGAGGCTAGAGATGCCGACGCGCCGCGGCCGGGCGCTGATGTTCGGTGCGATCGGGCTCTACTTCGTCGCTCGAGCGCTCTCCGTGGACGAACTGTTCTCCGTCGCGATCGCCGCGGGCGTACTCCCAGGTCTCTCCGCGATCGCGGTGCGGTGGGCGCGCTACCGGATCGGGTTCTCCCGAGCCGTGACGCCGAAACGCCTGTTCCCCGGCGGCCGCCTCGCGATCCAGTTCAGCGTCCGCAACCTCGGTGCGATGCCGAGCCCCCCGATGCTCCTCGAGGACCAAGCCCCGCCGGCACTGGGCGGGCCGGGCCGATTCTCATTGGCGTCGCTCCCGCCGGGACGCCGTGAGACGATCGTGGTCGAGCGACACCCAACCGCGCGAGGCCGCTACTCCGTCGGACCGCTGCACGCACGAGTCGTCGACCCTTTCGGACTCGCCGAAGCTTCCGCGACGCTGGCGGTGGCGGAAGACGTCCTCGTCTACCCGCGGGTGGAGCGACTCGGTACGGGCGGCCCGCCGTCCGATCGAGCCGGAAAGGGACCTTCGGCCGTGTACCGTCTCGCGCCCGCAGGCGACGAGTTCTACGCGGTGCGCGAGTACGAGTCTGGAGATGATCTGCGGAAGATCCACTGGAAATCGGTCGCGCGGACGGGCCAGTTGATGATCCGTCAGGATGAGGCCCGATTCTTCCCCCGGGCAACCGTCTTCCTCGATGCACGAGCCGCCGCACACCGGGGCTTCGGCGCGGAGGCCAGCATCGAGTGGGCCATCTCTGCGACGGCATCCACCGTCTGGCATCTCGGGCGGCTCGGGTTCGGATTGCGACTCGCGACCGAGGAGCGCGAGCCTGTCGTCGCGCGTTCCGGACGGAACGGCACGGAGTCGCTGCTCGAAGCCCTCGCGATGCTTCAGCCGTCCGGGGTGCGCACCCTCCTGCCGGCCCTCCGTCGCGTCGGGCGTCGACCGGGAGCGGAGGGCGCCCTCATCGCGATCCTCCCGCCGCCGTCACTGGAGGAGATCGCTGCGCTCAGCCGTCTCCGCTCCGTTTACCGATGGTGCGGGGCCGTGATCGTCGACGTCGATTCGTTCGGGACTATCGCGCCGCGTACACGGGCGGAAGCCGACCAGAAGCTGGCTGCATCTGAGGGGGCACTCATCCGCGCCGGCTGGCGTGTGCGTTCGGCCGGCGCACGGGACAGGTACAGGGACGTATGGCAGAACCTGATCGCCGCACCGGGCTCCCTTCGGAGCTCGGCGTTGCCGCGCTCGTAGTCGCGGCGTCGCTTCCGCTCGGCCGGCTGTTCCGGACGAGTGAGATCGGCGCGGTCGCGATCGCGGCATCGACGGGAAGCACTGCCGTCGCGTGGGGGATGCGGCGGTTCCGAGCGCCGGCGTTGATCTCTGTTCTCGTCTCCTTCATCGCGTTCCTGTGGTTCGCGTCGCTGGCGTTCTTCCGAGACTCGCTGGCCGGGCCGCTCCCAACGCCGGAGTCGCTCTCCTTGATCTGGAACGCCGCCGCCGAGGGCATCAGACGGTCACAGACCGACGCGGCGCCGGTCCCCGCGACCACGTCTTTCCTCGTCCTCGCCGCGTTCGCCATATGGGCGACCGCGTGGCTGGCCGACGACGCCGCCAACAAACTTCGACACCCGATGCTCGCGATCGGCGTCACCGTCCCGCTCTTCGTCCTGCCGGGAACCATCCTTGAAGGCGATCGCCGTTGGTTCGACGCCGCCGCGTACCTCGCCGGCGCGATGTGGGTCCTCTTCAGCGACGAGCGGTTCCGGCTCAGTCGCTGGGGCCGGGTCGTCGGCCTCGGCTCACCCGGCTGGCGGCCTGGCCTCGCCGCGCGGATCGGCCTCATCGCGATCCTCGTCGCCGTCGTGGGGACGCCGATCCTCCCCGGCTTCAGCGCGCCTCCGGGGTTGCGCGGAGCGACGGGTGGCGGCGACCGGGTGGCGCTCAATCCGCTGGTATCGATCCGGCCCCAGCTCAACGACCGGGCGCTCACCGAAGTTATGACCGTGCGCTCCAGGATCGCGACGTACTGGCGGCTCACGGCGTTGGATCGATTCGACGGGACCACGTGGACCTCGGGGCCTCAGCGTCCGGAGCTGAAGCTCGGCGAGCGGCAGATCGCCGCGCAGGGAACCTCGACGCGCAGCACGCTCGTCACGCAACAGTTCGAGATCCACAACCTGTCGGGGCCCTGGGTCCCCGCGGCGTTCGAGCCGGTGAGGGTCGAAGGCCTCCGTGGGGTCGGCGCCGACGCGGCAACCCGTACGGTGATCATCTCCAACGACATGCGCGGCGGCACCGACTACTCGGTCCGGAGCCGCATCCCGACGATGTCGTTCGAGGAGCTCGATCGCGCGCCGCGGACGTCAGAGGCTGCCTTGGCGCGGTACGTTCTACTCCCGCCCACCCCCGAGATCGCCCGGGTTCAGGGGATCGCCGAACAGATCGTTGAACGGGCCGGCGCCCGCGACGCGTCGCCTTTCCGTCAGGCGGTCGCCATCCAGGATCACCTCAGGACCTTCGATTATGACGAAGACGTCGCCCTCGCCCACAACATCGACGACATCGAGTCGTTCCTGGTGGACATCAAGCGCGGCTACTGCGAGCAGTTCGCAACGGCCATGGCGGTCATGGCCCGCACGCTCGGCCTGCCTTCGCGGGTCGCGATCGGCTTCGCCGTCGGGACCACCGGCGCCCAGCCGGACGAATACGAGGTCACGAGCCGCCACGCCCACGCGTGGGTCGAGATCTGGATGTCGGGGTTCGGCTGGGTCACCTTCGAGCCGACGCCACGGGGCGACGCCTTGCTCGTTCCGCGCTACACCACACCGGCGGCCGCGCCTTCGAACCCTGCGACCTCCCCGACCCCGTCCGCCAAAGAAAGTCCGGATGTGAGCCCCACGAGTTCGACGCGCAACCCGTCGGACGTCGCCGAAGACCCTCTCGGTGTGGGCGGGACACCGGCAGGCAAGCGCCTCGTCCAGGTTGGGACGGTCGCCGGCGTGCTCGTGGTGGTCGCCCTGTTCGCCCTCCCGATCGCGGCTCGCTTCCGGCGGGTCGTGCGCTTCCGTCGGGCGGGAACGGCGCAAGACAAAGTATCGGCTCGCTATCTCGACTTCCTCGACTGGTGCGCCATGGTCGGACTGGGCCGGGGACCCGGCGAGACACCGATGGAGCACGCCCAGCGCCTGGCAAAGGTTTCCTCGGATGCCGGCTCGACGCTCGACGGTCTCGCCCGCATCGGCACGGACGCGGTCTACGCTCCCGTCAACGGGATCGACCCCGCCGCGGCTGCAAAGCTCTCGCGCGATGCCCGGCGTTTGATCGCTTCGGGCTTGCCTCCGCGCGCGAGGTTGCTCGGGCGGATCGGATGGGCCTGGTGGCGGACCGATCCGGAAGGCGGCGGGACGCCGTGGCGCCGGATGCGCGCTGCTCGGATGGATCCGTAGCGGGTGCGGGTCAGGCGGACGTGCGCTTGCGCTGCCGTCGCCTGGGAGTGGTCTCCAGTTCCAGCTCGTGCTCGACCGCCCGAAGCGTGCGGACGAACTGGTCGCGGTCGCGCAGGAACTCGGATACGCCGGTCCCTACCTCCCCGGCAAGCTGGTCGATCGCGACGAAGAACGCCATCTGACCCTGCCGCAGCGCGTCGAGGATGTCTCCTTCGCCTTTCAGGATCTTGAAGATGCTCTTCCCATCCGTGACGAGCTTCACGCTCGACAGATGCTCGTCGAGGTTGACGTTCTCGCGGAGCCAGCCGTACGCCCGGCGAACACGTTGAAGGGACATGCCGCCGTCGAGTAGCGACTTGACGACTTTCAGCGCGATGAGATCGCGGAACGAGTAAACCCGGCGGACGCCCGGGCGTCCCCCTGTTGCTTGGACGCCGGGCTTCACGAGCCCGATCTTGTCCCAGTAACGAAGCTGGTTCCCCGTAGTGCCGGTGAAGCGCGATGCTTGAAGCGAGGTGAAGCCTTCCATCAAGGTAACTCCAATGCGAGATCGGGCAGGGCGGCGGTACGGGGGAAGGTGAAACGTAGGTGTCATTTCTAAAGCACGCGACCCACTACCTGCAAGACGTGCGCGAAGTTTCTTTCAAAAAAATTGTTCACAACGATCGTTGCAGAAGGAAGCGCGCGATGCGGATCGATTCAGGTTCCGTCGTTGCCGCGCTCGTAGCGGTTGCGCCACCGCTCTTCCATCCGCGCGAACCAACCTGACCCCTTCTCGGCTTCGGGACGTTCACGGCCGACCTGCTTGATCCCGGACGCGATCACCATCGCCGAGGCAACCATCACCGCGAAAGCGGTGATGCCGAAGAGGACGAGAAGATCCGGAACGAACAAGCCCGCGACGAGAAGTGCGAAGCCGAGGACGAATCCCACGACGGCACGCTTGACCTTGCGTAGCGCTGCCCCTTCGCCGCCGCCGACCCCAACCTCGCGTGCGAATTTCGGATCCTCGGCGACGAGACGCCGTTCTATCTCTTCCAGGATCCGTTGCTCGTGGTCGGAGAGCGGCATGCCTACCTCGGATTCGCTCTGGGGAGCCCGTCTCGCTCGATTATAGGGTGGTCCTTCCAGGCCGGACAAGGCACTTCATCGCGCTCGGAACGTTGGTGTACGTTTCTCGAAACGTGCCATCACGGCTTCACGGAAGTCTTCGGATGCAAGCAGCCTCCTATTGACCATGGCTTCCCGTTCGAGGCCGGCGAGCAGCGGCGTGTCGAAAGCGCCGGTCGCGAGGCGCTTGGCCGCGGCGACGGCCAGGGGAGGACCCGCAGCGATCTCGCGCGCCCACCCGATCGCCTCATCCAGCAAACGTTCCCTGGGAACGACACGGTTAACCAAGCCCCACGAGAGCGCCTCCTCTGCCCCGACCTTGCGGCCGGTCATAACCAGCTCTTTTGCCCTGCCGAGCCCGATCAGCCGGGGCAGACGCTGGGTTCCGCCCAGGTCGGGGATGATCCCCCACCGGATCTCATAGACGGCGAGCTCGGCGTCGTCGGCGGCCACTCGGAGGTCGCAGGCCGTGGCCAGCTGTATCCCGCCGCCCAGGGCGAGCCCACCCACGGCCGCGATCGTTGGTTTCGAGATCGTTTCGTACACCGTGAAGCAGTTCTGCAACGCGGCGATGTCGAGCGCGAGCGGACTCCCGCCGCCGATGCCACTCGCGAAGAGCGAGGTGTCGAGACCGCTCGAGAAGGCTCTGCCTTCTCCGATGAGGACCACCGCGCGCACATTCGGATCGGCCGCCGCACGCTCCGCCGCATCGCGCACCCCGAAGAAGACGTCGTGGTCGATCGCGTTGAGCACGTCGGGCCGGTTGATCGTGACCAGGGCAACGGCACCGTCCACCTCGTAGAGCACCTTGGTCATGACGTCCTCCCTTTCCGGGGTTGGTCGGGTCCGTCGGCTTGGTTCGGGCGCCCGTGGACGGGTTTGCGGTCTGCAAGCGCTGCGCGATCGACGGCGTCACCGCCGAATCGCCTGCGTAGCGTATCCATCGCACGGTCCGCGGTGCGCCAGCGGTCGGGACGCTCTCCCATCCGCAGCTGCTCCGACACCCCACCGGACACGAGCCCTGTCGCCGCAACGCCGAGGAGCCGGATCCGCGGCCGCGCGAGGGAGAGCCGTCCGTAGAGGTCGTGTGCCGTCGCGAACAGCCGCGCGGCCGCGTCCGTCGGCGCCTCGAGGGTCCGCGAGCGCGTGATGGTGCTGAAGTTGGCGAAGCGGACCTTGAGCGTGACGGTGCGCGCGGATAGCCCGGAGGCCCGGAGACGGCCGGCAACGCGCTCGGCAAGGCGCAGGATCTCCCGCTTGATGTCCGCCGGAGCGTCGAGGTCGCGATCGAAGGTCTCCTCTGCGGAGACCTGCTTGGCAGGCTCGTGCGGGACGACGGAACGCTCGTCGATGCCGCGGGCCAGATCCTGGAAGTGGGCGGCCGGTCCCGGACCCAGCGCGCGGGCCAGGACGCCCGAGGGCAGCGCGAGCAGGTCCGCCACGGTTCGCACGCCGAGCCGGTCGAGCGATGCAGCGGTTTGCTCGCCTACGCCCCAGAGATCCTGAACCGGCAGCGGGTCGAGGAACGCGCGGATCCCGCCGGCCGGGACGACGACGACGCCGCTGGGCTTCGCTGCCGCGCTGGCCAGCTTGGCGAGGAGCTTGTTCGGTGCGACGCCGACGGAGCAGTCCAGGCGCCGCTCGCTCCGGACGCGTTCTTTGATCCGATGCGCGATCTCCTCGGGCGAGCCGAACATCCTGCCTGCTCCCGTGACGTCGAGGAACGCCTCGTCGAGCGAGATCGGCTCCACGAGAGGCGTGAAGGACCCGAGCAGGGCCATCACACGGTCGGACTCCGCCTTGTATCGCTCGAAGTCCGGCGGTACGAACACCAGATCTGGACACAGACGGCGCGCGCGGACGCTCGGCATCGCGGAGCGAACCCCGTACGCACGGGCCTGGTACGAGGCGCTCATCACGACCCCACGCGGGCCGGCTGCACCGACGGCGATCGGCTTGCCGGCAAGGGTCGGATCGCCCCGTTCCTCGACGGAAGCGTAGAAGGCATCCATATCGACGTGGAGGATCGGCTCGTCTGGGACCATCAGGCTCCGGCGGATCCCGAGCTCGCATGCCACAGCTTCCGCGGAGCGTCTTCGGCCGGCGCGCGGGTGGGCAGCGGGCGCACGGCCGCGGGGCGCGGCCGTGCCGGCGACAGCGGCGCCCGTTTCTGCTCCCGGGCGAGGCGGCGTCGTTCGCGCTCGTAGGCCTCCATCTCCGCCACGCCTTCCTCCCATAAAGCGGGGACGTCGAGCGTGCCTTCTCGCTCGGCACGCGCCAAAGCTGCGAGGTCCCACGCGCGCTCGCAGCTGATCGACACGCCGCGCGCGCCGGTCTTGTGCAGCGTGCCCCGCGCGACGATCAGCCACGAGTGGAAGATCGTCCACGCGCAGTGCTCCTGCACGCTCTCGAACACCGTGACGTCGACGAGCCCGGTCGCATCGTCGAGCGTTAAGAAGATGATCCGCTGTCCGGATCGAACCGCCGGAGTCTGCGATGCCACCTTCACTCCGGCGACCATAACCCGCGACCCCTGCCGCCGCCCCCGCATGTCGGCGGCTCGCGTCACCCCGAGCCGCTCGATCAACCGGTCGTAGAAGGACACCACATGCCGGCTGACGTCGAGCCCGGTGACCTCGAGCTCCGCCCGCACCCGCTCCGCCTCCGAGTACGGCCGCAATCCGAAGGAGAGGAACGGCTCCTCCACCGCGAGCTCTACCTGAGTCTTCTCCGGCTTGGGCGCAGCCTTCTCCCACAAGTCTTTCACCTGAAGGAGCAGATCCCGCCGCCCTCCGAATCCATCGAGCGCCCCCACATGGATGAGGTTCTCCACCGTCGGTCTCGACAGCTTCGTCCGCCGGCACAGATCGACCAGTCCGCCGTACGGCCGGGTCCGATTGATCAATATCGACTCGATCTCCCCCGCCGAGATCCCGTCGACGTGCATGAATCCGATGCGCACGCTCAGCTCGGGGTCGGGCGTTGCGCTGTACTCGACGGTGTACTCCCGCGCGCTGGCGTTGATGTCGAGCGGCAAGATCGGCACCCGCTCGTGCCGCGCGTCGTCGAGGATCGCCCTGCGCGGATACATCCCCGGCTCGTGCGTGAGCACCCCCGCGTAGAAGGCCGCCGGATGGTTCGCCTTGAGCCAGGCGGATTGGTACGTCGGGACCGCGAAGGCCGCCGCGTGCGCCTTGCAGAATCCGAACGCCGCGAACGAGGCGACCTCGTGCCAAACGGGATCGATCTCGTCCCGCCGCCAGCCGCGCGCAAGGCCGAGCTCATAGAACCAGTCTTTGATGCCGTCGATCTTGTCCTCGTCAGAGAGCTCACGGCGAACCTGGTCCGCGTATCCCAGGTCGACGCCGGTGACCGCGGAGATCGCGAGCATCACTTGCTCGTGGAAGACGATCACGCCGAACGACTCTTGCAGGAAGGCACGCATGGCCGGGTGGGAGTAGACGGGGTTGGCGAAGCCGTGCCGGCGGTTCAGGTACGGACCGATCATGTCGCTTTGGACGGGACCCGGCCGGAACAGCGAGATGTCGATGATCAGGTCTCGCCACCACGTCGGCTGGAATTTGCCGAGCAGCTCCCGCTGGCCGGGCGACTCGATCTGGAAGCAGCCGAGCGTGCGCGAGGCGCGGATCAGCTCGAAGGTGGCGTCGTCGTCGCGCGAGACCTGATCGAGCTCGACGCGCTCCCCCGTCGTGCGTTCGATCTCGCCGATCGCGTGCGTCATCGTGGAGAGCATCCGGATCCCGATCACGTCAAGCTTGAGGAGTCCGAGGGCCTCGACGTCGTGCTTGTCGAACTGAATCATGCGGAAACCGTTCGCCGACCGCTCGAGCGGCGAGCGCGTCACGAGGTCGTCGGGCGCGATGAGGATCCCCGAGGGATGCAGCGCCATGTGGCGCGGGAACGAGTCCAGCCGCTCGGCGACCGAGAACAGTAGATCCAGCTGGCCGCGTGCGAGGCTCGTTCGTTTCAGTTCCGGAAGGTGCTCGAGGGCGGCACGGATCTCGCCGGCGTTGGTGTGCGGGAACGACTTCGCGACGAGGTCGACCTCGCCCTCGGGATAACCGAGCGCCTTGCCGACCTCGCGGATCGCACCGCGCGCGCGGTAGCTGTCGACCATCGCGACGCACGCGACCTGGGTCTCCGTGAACGAGGAGAGGATGTCCGTATAGACGTCCTCACGGCGGGCGCTTTCGACGTCGAGGTCCACGTCGGGCAGCTCGTTGCGGTACGGATTCACGAAGCGCTCGAAGAGAAGGTGATGCTCGAGCGGGTCGACCTCGCTGACGCCGGTGAGGTAGCAGACAAGGCTCCCTGCAGCCGAGCCACGGCACGCGACCCGTATCCTTTTGGCTTTGATGCGCTCGACGATATCGGCGACGGTCAGGAAGTAACCGGCGAAGCCGAGCTTGGCGATCATCGCGAGCTCGGAGTCGATCCGGTCGCGCAGCACCTTATCCGGCTCCAGGCCGCGACGGGCGACGCCTTCCCAGCAGCGTCGAGCGAGCAGCGAGTTCGCGGATACGCCGCGCGGCAGCGGGTAGTGAGGGAGATGGAGCTGCCCGAGTCCGATGTCGGCTTCGCACGACTCGGCGATCCGGGCGGCGTTCGCGATCACATCCGGACGGGCGCGGAAGAGCGCCGCCATCTCCCGGGGCGACTTGAGGTAGGCCTCGGCGTTGGTGTTGTCGCGATGATGCGCGGCGAGCGGGACGAGCTTCCGCATCGCGTCGAGCACGTCGGCGAGGAACGCGTCGGCCGGCGCGAGCGTTCGGGCGCCGTTGGTCGCCACCGCAAGGATGCGGCGGGCGTCGGCGAGATGGAGCAGCCGCTGCACCTCGAGCCCCGAGCTCTGCTCGAGCCAATTGCGCACCTCTATATAGAGGAGTCCCGGATCGAACGCGCCGAACCAACTGCGCAGGACCCCGTCGGCGTCGTCGAGGCGCCCCGCGACGGCGAGGCGGCCGACCTCCGACTCGGAGCCGAGCATCGCGAACAGGCCGGCGGCGTGCTCGGCGACGTCTTCGAAGGAAGCGCACGGATCGCCGCGCTCGCCGCGCATGTGCGCGGCGGTGAGGATCCGGCACAGGTTCGTGTACCCGTCCTGCGTCCGCGCGAGGAGCGTGATGAGCTGACGGTTAGCGGGTCGCGCGGTTTCGACGGTAAGGCGGGTCCCGAAGATCGGCTTCACGCCGGCGATGTCGCATGCCTGCGCGAATCGGACCGCGCCGTAGAGGCCGTTCGTGTCGGTTATCGCGACCGCGTCCATGCCGAGATGGCGCGCGGCCGCGGCGAGCTCTTGGGGCCGGATCGCGCCCTCGCGCAGGGAGTAAGTCGTCCGGACCGACAGATGCGCGAACGGTGAGCCCTTCATCGCGATCTACGCGAACTTGTCAGCGTGCACCGAGCCGTTACGGTCGCAACCGACGGTGGGCTCGTGGTGTAACCGGATAGCACACGACTCTGACGAAGTTCGAGGAAGCGGTTCGAATCCGCTCGAGCCCACCCCTCTTCAAAGGGGGACCCTCGTCGGGACGGCCAAGCAGAGATAACCGTCCTGCCATCTGGCTCTTGACCTTGGACGGTTAGAGTCCGAAGATAGAAGTACTTCGTCAGAGTCGAGTGCTCGTTACACCACGGGCGTGAAGGAGGAGCGGGGAAACCCGCTCCTCTTGTTTTCCCGGCGGCGCGCACAACGCCTCAGTCCCACACGCGGAAGAGGCTCCACGTGCCTTTGCGGAGGTCATGGCTCAGTTCGTACGTGCCCGGCGGCACGCCGTTATTTTCCGATTGCGCGTCGACCCGCCAGATCTCGCGCGCGTCTCCCCGCGCCCAGGGCTGCGCGACGTCCCCGGTAGGTTCCCACCAGCCGGACGCCTCGCGCCAGCGACAGAGGACCTGCCGAACGTAGTAGCGCTTGCCGCGCCACCAGAACGCTTCGATCGTTCCCTCGGGTGCTTCGACATCGGCGGGTTCCTCGTAGCGTTTCGACATCTCGCCACCCGGGAACGCCGCGACGGACCCTCGTAAGAAGGCCTCTCAAAGAAGGCCCGGCCGCAGGCTCGTCCCAATCAGGACTCGAACGTATGTTCGAGTGAGAGGTCCACGATACGCCCGGCTCGCGGGGGCCGTCAAGGGGTAGCAAGCACGCACGCGGATCGAGGTGTTTTCCGGCTCGCGCCCGTATTCGTTTGCGCCTAGCCTGGGCCGCGCCGCTCCCGGATACGGCGGGGGCGCGGGACGTCGAGCGAGCAGGGGGAGATCCAACCGTGGACGCGATCGTTCGTGCCACCGGCGTGCGCAAGGTGTACCACAGCGGAACCGAAGTAGAAGCACTCAGCAAGGTCGACCTGGACGTCGCTCGCGGGGAGATGGTCGCGATCGTCGGACCATCCGGCTCCGGCAAGACCACCCTCCTCAACTGCCTATCGGGGCTGGAGCGAATCGACGAAGGCGAGATCCTCATCGACGGCACTGATCTCGCCGCGATGAAGGACGACGCGCGAACCGAGTTCCGTGCGCGCTCGATGGGTTTCGTGTTCCAGGCGTTCAACCTCCTGCCGGTGCTGTCGGCGCTCGAGAACGTCGAGATACCGCTGCTCCTCATCGGCACCGGCGCTCGAGAGGCACGCAAGCGCGCGCTCGAAACCCTCGAGCAGGTCGGGCTCGCGCCGCGCGCCGATCACCGACCGGACCAACTCTCCGGCGGTGAGCAACAGCGCGTGGCGGTGGCTCGGGCGCTCGTTCACCAGCCCGCGGTGGTTTGGGCCGACGAGCCAACCGGCAACCTCGACTCGGAATCATCCGCCGCGGTGATGGAGTTGTTCCGTTCGCTCAACAAAGACGGCCAGACGATCGTCATGGTGACGCACGACCAGCGGATCGCTGCGCAGGCGTCGCGGACCATCGGCATGCGCGACGGCCGGATCGAGAGCGACACGAGATGATTCCGGTCCTGGTTCTGTTCGCGATCGCCTACGGGCTGATCGCGTTGTTCGCGTTCCGCAGGCCGCTGCTCGGCAAGCTGGCCGTCCGGGAAGCGGTTCGGCGGCGCGGCCAGACCGCGCTCGTCGTCGCGGGCCTGATGGTCGGTACGGCAACGATCACGGCCGCGCTGGTCGCCAGTGACTCCGTCGCCGACTCCGCAGTGGATTCGTTCGCGTACCGCAACTGGGGCTACGTCGACATCACGGTGGGCTCATCGAACCGCTTCTTCCCTGAAGAGATCGCCGATCGTCTCGCCTCCGATACCGCGGTCGCCGCTGCGGCCGACGGCGTCGCCGGCGGGCTTGAACTCATCGGGTCTGCCGCCGACCTCGACCGACGGCAGGGAACGTCGCGCGTCGTCCTCGTCGGCTTCGATCCCGCACGACAAGCGGCGTTCGGCACGTACGACCTCGTCGGCGGGGGTTCGACAACGGGCGAAGATCTCGCCCTGGGTGAGGTTCTCATCTCACGCGTGCTGGCCCAAAAGATCGACGCGCGCGCCGGCGATCGCATGCGCTTCACGCTCGAGGTTGAACAAGGAACCGAGGCCATCGAGCTCCGTATCGCCGGCATCGCGCGGCAGGAAGGTCCCGGCGCGTACACGCTCGGCGCTGCCGTGTTCGCGCCCCTCGAAACGGCGCGACGGATCGCCGGCGTCGAAGGCATCAACATCATCCGGGTGTCCGCGCCGGGGGGGATCCGCGACAGCCTCCCTGCGGCAGGCAACACCCTGGCGGCGGTGAAGAGCGCAGTGGCTCGCATCGACGCTCCGATCCCGCTTGAGGTGAGCGACGCCAAGCGCGCCGAGGCAAAGAACGCGGAGGGATTCACCACCTTCACCCGGGCGATGCTCGTCGGGATGAGCACGCTCGTGGTGGCGGTCGGCGCGGCGCTGGTCGTGAACATCATCGGCATGCTCGCGGAGGAGCGTCGTTCGCGGATGGGCGTCCTGCGGGCGCTCGGGTTGAAGCGCCGGCGTTTGGTCGGCCTGTCCGTGATCGAGGGCGCGATCTACTCGCTCGCCGCCGGCGTCGTGGGCACCGCGGTCGGGATCGCCGCCGGACGCCTGGTGGCGTCGCGGTTCGGGCGGGCCTTCGCCGAGTTCGCCGGCGAGGACTTCGACTTCCAGTTCTTCTT